>JACRDS010000002.1 GCA_016212825.1 Elusimicrobiota bacterium
CGGCGGCCCAGCAGACGCTCCTGGCCGCGCAGCTTCTCGAGCAGGGTCTGCCGGTCGAAGGGCTTGACGATGTAGTCCGAGACCCCCAAAGAGAAGCCCAGCGCCCGGTTCTCCAGGATGGAGAGGATGAAGACCGGGATGGCGCGCAGTTCCGGGTCGCTCTTGAGCGCCTGCAGGACCGACCAGCCGTCCCGCCGCGGCATGAGGATGTCCAAAGTGATGACGAAGGGCTTGAGCTGGCGCGCCAAGGCCAGGCCCTCCTCGGCCGAGACCGCGCCGCAGAAGTCGTACTCCGTGCCGGAGAGGCTGTCGCGCAGCAGGCGCAGGACCTCCGGGTCGTCGTCGATGCAGAGCAGGACCTTGCGGCCCCCGCGCCCGGCCGCGCCCGCGGGCCGGTTGAGGATGTCCGTATCGGGGGGCTTGACCGCGGCGGGCAGGCGCGCGGTGAAAGTCGAGCCCTCGCCCACGCGGCTCTCCACCGTTATGCTGCCGTCCAGCAGCTCGCAGAGCTTCTTGGTGATGGAGAGGCCCAGCCCCGTGCCGCCGTGGGTACGCGTGACCGAGCCGTCCACCTGTGTGAACTTCTCGAAGATGTAGGCGAGGTGCTCCGGCGCGATGCCGGGCCCGGTGTCGCTCACGCTGAAGGCCACGTCCGTCCCGTCCGGGCCGGCGGCGGCCCGCAAGGTGACGCCGCCCGTCTGCGTGAACTTGACCGCGTTGGCCGCCAGGTTGATGAGGATCTGCTTGACCTTGGTCTTGTCGCCGCGCAGGCGCAGGGAGGCCGGGGCCTCGGGCGCCAGGGCCAGGCCTTTCTGTCCGGCCAGGCACTGCAGGGTCCGGGCCACCTCGCGGACCAGCTCGCCGGCGTCGAACTCCTCGAGGAACACCGGCATCATGCCCGCGTTGAGCTTGGAGAAGTCCAGGATGTTGTTGATGAGGGCCAGGAGGTTCTGGGAGTTGGTGAGCACGCGGTCCAAGGCGTCGTGCTGCTCCTTGGGCACGGGGCCGTAGACCTGCTCCAGCATCAAGGAGGTGTAGCCCAGGATGGCGTTGAGGGGGGTGCGCAGCTCGTGGCTCATGTTGGCCAGGAACTCGGATTTGAGGCGGTTGGCCGTCTCCAGCTCGCTGACCTTGGCCTTGAGCCGCGAGTGCTCCAGGGCCTTCTCCAGCACGCCGAAGATGTGGTCCAAGGTGTAGGGCTTGGACACGTAGTCGTAGGCGCCGGCCTTCAGGGATTCGATGGCGGAGTCCAGGGAGGCGAAGCCCGTGGACATCACCACCTCCATGCCGGGGCGCAGGCCCTTGAGCGCCTTCAGAGTCGCCACGCCGTCCATGCCCGGCATCATGACATCGCAGATGGCCACGTCGAACTCCTTGGCCTTGGCCTGCGCCACGGCCGCCTCGCCGCTCTCGGCCGCGTCCACTTGGTAGCCGCGGCGGGGCAGGGCCCGGCTGAGCATGTCGCGGATGGCGGCTTCGTCGTCGATGACCAGCACGGCCGGTTGGGGGTTCTGGTTGTCCATGCCCCCAGTATGCACCGCTGCGCTGAGGCCGCGCTTAATGCGGCCTTAAGAGCGGCTTAACGCCCGCCCCGCGCGATTTAGGCGCCCGCTAAGGCCGCGTTCAGCCGGGCGTAAAGAGGGGGAGCTATGCTCAGGGCATGGACCAGGCAGCTCGGATGCGGCGCGGGGGCCACGACTTCAACGACCAGCTCACGGGGCTGCGCGCGCCGCTGCTGGCCGCCCTGCTGCTCTTCCTCTATATGCCCGCCGGCGCGGGCGGGCTCAAGGGCCTGGCCAAGGAGCTCGCGGGCGGCGCCCGCCGGGCCGGCGTGGCCCGCGTGGCGGTGCTGCCCTTCGAGCCGGTGGACGGAGGGACCTCGCGCCAGGGCTGGGCCGTGGCCGAGGACCTCACCACTCTGCTCGTGCGGGGGGGGCGGGTGCAGGCCGTGGAGCGCTCCCTGCTCAAGAAGCTGGTGGACGAGCACAGCCTGGCGCGCACCGGGCTCATCGACCCCTCGGCGGTCAAGAAGCTCGGCGCGGTCTTCGCCGTGGACGGCATCGTGACCGGGAGCTTCGTGGCCGCGGGCTCCCGGGTGAGGGTCAACGCCCGCCTCATCCAGGTGGAGACCGGTCTCATCGTGGCGGCCGGCGCGGCCGAGACGGGCCGGGAGCTCTTCGACCTGCCGGGCCTCTCCGGGGACCCCGCCGCGGCCTCCCCGTCCTACCTCTACGTCCCGGCCCCGGTCCTGGACGTGGAGCCGCCCGCGGAGTTCATGGTCGGCCTGCCCAGGCTCTTCCCGGATGAGAGCCCGGAGCTGCACGACGCCCCCTCCGACGATTCCTGCGCGGACGCGGCCGTGCGCGTGGACCGCATGGAGAGCCTGATCCTGGACCTCAAGGCCCGCTACTGGGCCCTGCGGCTGCGGCAGGGGCTCTCGGCGGCCGGCCTCAAGGAGAACCCCGGCTCCACCATCACGGACCCGGAGCTCAAGAGGCGCTTCTACGGCTTGCTCAAGGCGTGGTACGAGCGCGGCTCGGTGCCCGAGCTGACCCCCGAGGAGGTCCGGCGCTTCGTGGCCGTGGACCGGCGCGCCTACGACCTGCACCGGGCCTGCGGGATATAGGAGGGCGTCATGACTCAGAAGATCCTGGTCGCGGACGACGAGGAGTGCGTGCGGCGCATCATCGCCCGCACGCTCTCGGCCATGCCTTGCCAGGTCATCATGGCCGGGGACGGGGCCCAGGCCCTGGAGCTGGCCGTCTGCGAGGCCCCGGACCTCATCGTGCTCGACGTCAAGATGCCGCGCAAGGACGGCTGGCAGGTCCTGCGCGAGCTGCGCGACCGGCCCGGCACGCGCGCCATCCCGGTCATCATGCTCACCGGCTGCAGCGGCCTCTCCGACGAGGTGGGCGGCCTGGAGCTGGGCGCCGACGACTACATCACCAAGCCCTTCGAGGCCGCCGAACTGCGCGCCCGGGTGGCCAGCGTCCTGCGCCGCAACCGCTGCGCGGTGGCGGCCAATCCCCTGACCCGGCTGCCGGGCAGCCCCTCCATCCAGGAGGAGGTGGAGCGCCGCATCTCGGCCCGTCTCCCCTTCGCCTTCCTCTACGCGGACCTCGATCATTTCAAGCCCTACAACGACGTGTACGGCTACGCCCGGGGCGACGACGTCATCCGCGTCGCGGCGGAGGTCTTCGAGGCCGCCCTGCGGACCGCAGAGGCCAAGGACGCCTTCCTGGGCCACGTGGGGGGCGATGACTTCGTGATGGTGACCGAGCCGGCCAGCGCGCCCTTGGTCGCCCAGAACGCGGTCTCCGGCTTCGACCGCCGGGTGGGGGACTTCTACGACGTCCTGGACCTGGGCCGCGGCTGCGTGGAGGCTCCGGACCGGCAGGGGGTGCGGCGCCACCATCCCCTGATGACCCTGTCCATCGGGGTGGTGACCTCGGAGCGCCGCCGGCTCTTCCACTACGCGCGGGTGGTGGCCCTGGCCGCGGAGATGAAGGCCTACTGCAAGTCCCGGTCCGGCACCGGCCTGAGCCGGTTCGCCTTCGACCGGCGGGAGGACCCGGAGGCTTAAGACGGACTTAAGGGGGCGTTAAGCCCGGCTGCGGTCGCGGCGGCTATAATCGGGAGCAAGGAGGCGGTCATGAAGATGAGAGCGATGGCGGTGTTGGCCCTGGCGGCGGCGCTGGCCGGCTGCGGCGGCGTGCAGTCGCGGGTGCGGCAGGGACGCGTGCCCAACGTGATAGACCAGACCCCGGAGCGCCGGGGCTTCATCGAGGCCATCGGCATCGGGGCCTCGGACCCGGCCCTGCCCACGGAGACCCAGCGCCGGGCCCTGGCCCGGGACGCGGCCATCGTCAAGGCCCAGTACGAATTGCTCTCCATGGTCAAGGGCGTGGCGCTGGAGGGCGGGGTCACGGTGTCGCGGGCCCTGGAGACGGACTCCCTGCTGGCGGCCAAGGTGCACGACGCGGTGCGCGGGGCCGAGGTGCGCAAGACCGAGTTCACCACGGACAACGGCTGCGTGGTGACCCTGCGCCTCTCCAAGAGGCGCCTGGCCAGGCTCATGGGCGCGGAGTTCTGAGATGTACCGCCAGGCGGACGTCCTCTTCGGCGGCCTGGTGGGCTGGGGCCTGGCCCTGGTGGCGGCCCTGCTCTGCGGCACCGTGGGCTGCGCTGGCGCGCCGCGGCGGGGCCCGGCCGAGAGAGCGGTGGCGGCCGAGGGCTGGGCCCCGGCCGACGCCCGGGACCTGGAGGGGGCGCGGCGCCGGGCCCTGGCCGACGCCCAGCGGCGCGCGGTGGAGCAGGTCTCGGGCGTCTTCCTGGCGGCCCTGACCCGCGTCGAGGACTCCGCGGCCCTGCGTCAGAAGATCACGGCCGAGGTCCGCGGCCGCGTGAGCCGCTACGAGGTGCTCTCCGAGTCCCGGCAGGACGGCCTGCTCAAGGTGCGCATCCGGGCCTGGGTGGTCGATGAGCCCGCGCCCCGTCCCCCGGGGCCGCCGGCGCAGGAGGCGCGGGTCACCCTGGCCGCCTCGGGCGGCGGGCTCTACGACGAGGACCTGGGCGGCTCCGCCGCGGGCGGCATCCGCCGCGAGCTGCTGGCCGGGGGCTTCGACGTGGCCCCCTCCGGCCCCTCGCCGCAAACCCTGGCCCTGCGCGCCGAGGCGCGGGCGGTCCCGGTGCCGGACCGCCGCCTGGGCGCCTTCCATTCGGCCCGGGCGCGGGTGAGCCTGGCCGCCGTGGACCCGGGCTCCGGCGCGGTGGTCTGGGAGACGGCTCAGGAGGCCTCGGCCTTGGACCTGGACCCGGGCCTGGCTTCGGTCCGGGCCGCCGAGGCGGCGGGCATCCTGGCGGGGCGGCGGGCGGCCGTCGAGCTCAGCGAGGCGCTATGGAAAAGGTTCTAGGTAATTTGATATCGAATAGGGAGCTGCATCCCGGCGGCCCCATGCCCATCACCCTGAAGCTCCTGGTCGTAGACGACGACAAGTCCATCCTGGGCATGATCAAGCGCTACGTCACGGCCAACGGCTTCTCCTGCGTGGTTACGGACAACGGCTCCGAGGCGCTCATGCTGGTGCGCGAGTCCCGGCCCGACCTCATCCTGGTCGACGCCGAGATGCCCGGCCTCGACGGCCACGCCGTGTGCCGAGTGCTCAAGAAGGAGGCCGCGACCCAGGCCGTGCCGGTCATCATCATGTCCGGGGCGCGCATCGAGGAGAAGGACATGCTCGCCGGCTTCTCGGGCGGGGCCGACGACTACGTCATCAAGCCCTTCTCCTTGGCCGTGCTCCTGGCGCGCATCCAGGCGGTGCTGCGCCGCTACAAGACCCCGGTCCAATCCGAGGAGAAGCTCCGGAAGTATGGGTTGGAGCTCGACCCGGGGGGGCGCACCGTCAAGCTCGGCGGCAAGGACGTCTCTTTGACGCGCAAGGAGTTCGACCTGCTGGCCGTGCTCATCGGCAGGTCCGGCCGGGTGCTGAGCATCCCCTACCTGCTGGAGACGGTCTGGGGCTACGACCCGGCCGACTACAACGACCCGGGCACGGTCGAGGTGCACGTCTGCCACCTGCGCAAGAAGCTCGGGACCAGGCTGGGCAGGCGCATCGTGGCCGTGACCGGCCACGGCTACAAGTTCGAGGACTGAGGCCGGCTAGGCCTTGTCCTGGTCCGCCGGACCGTCGAGCGCCTCTTGGTCCCGGCGCGGCAGGCTGCATTCAAACGATTCCGGTTCTGATGCGGCTGAGAAACGGCCAGACCTTGATTAAGCGGGAATTCAGCGCCCCATAAACCCGGCGAAACCCCGGGGAGCTAGACTATCCGAAAGGGGGGGCATATGAGAACGATGCGGCGCCAGTCCTGGCTCAGCGGGCCCGTAGACGGGGTGGTCTTCGCCGTGCTCATGGTCGCGGCCGCTTTCCTCGGCAGGGAGAACCCGCGCTTCGTCTATCCCCAGGTCCTCTACGGCTTCCTGGCCTTGCTCGCCTTCAACCTGCTCAACTTCTCGGTCCTGCCCCGTCTGCTGCCCGAGCCCCGCCGGGCCGTGCTGGTCGCGGCCTACAACATCCTCTGCCTGGCCTTGGTGGTGCGCTTCTCGGGCGGCCCGCAGTCCTACTTCTGGGTGCTCTACCTCCTGCCCCTGTTCAACGCCTGCCTGGCCTTCCGGGTCCGGGGCGTGGCCGCGGTCGCCGCCGCCGTGGTGGCGCTGCTGTGGGCGAGCCACGCCGGTGCCTGGACCCAAGCCCGCTGGGCCGGGCTCCTGGAGCCTTTGGTCAAGACCGCCATCATCTGCGCCTCGGCTTTCGTGGTGCTGCGCGTCGCGGCCCGCGAGCGGGAGGCCTGCGGCCGGCTGGAAGGCGAGCGCCGCCGCGGCGAGACCGAGCGGACCCGGGTCCAGGAGCAGCTGCGGGGCATGGACCGGCTGGCCACGCTGGGGACCCTGACCGCCGGGGTGACGCACGAGCTCAACACCCCGCTCTCCGCCATCCTGGCCTGGGCCCACATGCGGCCGGGCCGGGACTTCGGCGAGGAGGAACTGCCGCGGGTCCTGGAGCGCATCGAGGCCTGCGCCGAGCGCTGCCGCCGCATCATGCAGGACATGCTCGCCTTCGCCCGCCAGAAGACCGGGGGCAGCCGCTTCTGCGACCTCAACGCCCTGCTCCGAGAGTGCCTGAAGATCAAGGAGCACGACCTGCTGCCGGACCGGGTCCAGGCGGAGGCGGACCTGGCCGAGGACCTGCCCGAGGTGCTGACCTGCCCCGGGGAGTTCCAGCAGGTGGTCTTCAACCTGCTCACCAACGCTCATCAGGCCCTGCGCGGCGCGGGTCGCAAGGACGGCCGCATCCGCCTCTCCAGCCGCAAGGAGGGCGGCTGGGTCATGGTGGCGGTCGAGGACAACGGGCCGGGCGTGCCCCCGGAGCTTGCGGAGCGCATCTGGGACTCCTTCTTCACCACCAAGGCGGAGGGCGAGGGCACGGGCTTGGGCTTGGCCATCTGCCGGCAGATCGTGATGGGCCAGGGCGGGCGCATCGCCCTGGAGGAGGCTCCGGGGGGCGGGGCGCGCTTCGTGGTGCGCCTGGCCTTGCCGGCCGCGCCCGCGCCTGTTTCGCCCGCGCCTGCGCCGGCGGTCCTGCAGGCCGCGGCCGCCGGCCGGTCGTGACCAGGTCTTCCCCGCCCGCGCGCAATGGCGTATCATGTGTCCATGGGCGGCGCCTTGGCGCAGGGCTTCTGGCTGGGGCTGGCCACCGGGCCTTACTGCTTCGCGGCCTGCGCGCCCTTCCTCGTCCCCTACCTTTGTGCCGAAGGACGGCCGGACCTCAAGGGCAACCTGGGGATCCTGGCGCGCTTCCTGGCCGGCCGCCTGCTGGCCTACCTGCTCTTCGGCGCGGGGGCCGGGGCGATGGGAGCTGCGGTGAGCGGCACGGTCCCGGTCTGGCTGGCGCCCGCGGCTTTGGGTTTGAGCGCCCTGCTGATGCTGGCCTGCGCCGCGGGGATCGGCACCAAGCTCTCGTGGTGCGCTGCCGCGCCCGGCCGGGTGCCTTTCGCCCTGGGCTTCCTGACCGGGATCAACGTCTGCCCGCCCTTCCTGACCGGACTGGTCGTGGTCCTGGCCCTGGGCAGCGCTTTCTCGGGGGCCGCATTCTTCGCGGCCTTCTTCGCCGCGACCTCCCTCTATCTGCTGCCGGTGCTGGGGGTCTGGCCGTGGCTTTCGAGCTCCCGGGCCCGGGCCGCGGGCCGTCTGGCCTTGGCCTTGGCGGGTCTGTGGTATCTGCACCTTGCCGCGTCCTTGCCCTGGCGATGACAGGGTCTGACCGCTGATGACAGGGGGGGATTGCAAATCCGTCGGAAACGGATTAAACTCCTTTAGGCCGTCCATGTGCTAGAATACTGACCAGAACATGCCGACATTCGCCTACAAGGCCAAAGGCGTCGATGGGAACGTCATCGAGGGCTCCCTCGACGCGGATGAGCAGAAGGCCGCGGTCGCGCGCCTGCGCGACCAGAAGCTGACCATCCTCGAGATCGGGGAGCAGAGCAGCGGCCCGATGGACTCGATCAAGGCTCTGCTCAAGCGCAAGGGCCATGTCACGAACCGCGACCTGGTGCTCTTCTCGCGCCAGCTCTCCACCTTGGTCAGCGCCGGCGTGCCCATCGTGCAGAGCCTCGCCATCTTGGAGAATCAGGCCGAGAACCCGGCCTTCAAGGAGGTCCTCAACGCGGTGCGGGGCGACATCGAGAGCGGGCTCTCCATCTCGGACGCCCTGCGCAAGCACCCGGACGCCTTCCCCGAGCTCTACACCTCCATGATCAAGGCCGGCGAGCTGGGCGGCATCCTGGACACCATCCTGGAGCGCCTCACCGCCTACCTGGAGGCCAACGAGGCCCTGAAGGCCAAGGTCAAGTCCGCGATGATGTACCCGATCATCGTGCTGAGCATCTGCTTCGTCATCACCGTCTTCCTGCTCACTTTCGTCATCCCCCGCTTCGCCACCATCTTCCAGAGCTTCGGCGCCGAGCTGCCCTGGCTGACCCAGACTTTGCTCGACATCTCCACCTTCGTCAAGCAGCCGCTGAACCTCATCTGCATTTTGGCCTCGCCCTTCGCGGGCTACAAGATCCTCGGGCGCGTCTACAAGACGCCCGGGGGCCAGAAGTTCCTCGACACCAAGCTCCTGCAGATGCCGCTCTTCGGCATCATCCTTAAGAAGGTCGCGGTGGCGCGCTTCACCCGGACCCTGGGCACGCTCATCAAGTCCGGCGTGCCCATCCTCCAGGCCCTGGAGACCGTGGCCTCCACCGCCGGCAACGTGGTCATCGCCGAGGCGGTCCTCAGCGCCCGCGAGAACATCCGCGAGGGCGGGCATCTCAGCGACCCGCTCAAGAAGTCCGGCGTCTTTCCCAACATGGTCACGGCCATGATCTCCGTGGGCGAGGAGACCGGCGCGCTGGACGCCATGCTTTCCAAGATCGCGGACTTCTACGACCAGGAAGTGGACACGGCCGTGAAGGGGCTGACGTCGCTGATCGAGCCGATCGTCATCGTGGTCATGGGCACCATCGTGGGCACCATCGTGGCCGCCATGTTCCTCCCGATGTTCGGCATGGGCGAACTGGCCGGCAACATGGAAGGCAAGTAAGAGAGACGGCGGTTTTCTAAGAAGCGCACGCGGCCGGATCACGCGTGCGCTTTTTTTAGATTGGCGGAGGCGATCTCTTGACGAAACGTTGAGCCGCCGCCGGGCGCATGGGCCGACCGCTTGAGCGGGCGGCTCGTGCGAATGTCAGGCCTGCCTTGCTTTGAGCGGATACTTCTCGGGATGCTCAAGCGACTCGATGTCTAGGTCGACATCAAGGTCCGGCCAATAGAGGTGGGAACTGTGAAGCAGTTTGACATTATAGACTGCCGAGACCTTGGCGTCTTTGAACCAGGGATAGTTCTCAAACGGCAGTAGAAATTCCTGCCCTTTGGCGTATAGCCAAATGCCGTGTCTGGAGATGCCCTGAACTTCAGCCTTTAAAGTACTTTTCCCAAGCGTGCATGATTTCATCTTTTCGCCTCTCGACCACTTTCTGCAGCTCTCTGAGTGCTCGTGGAGATAGCCCATAGTTGTGACAAAGCGCGACAATGGGCTCTATCCAGAACTTCGCCTCACCGTCAGGACAGGTGACGTGAATATGAATCCGTTTCTCCTCGCGGGAGAAAAAGAAGAACCTGTAGTTCCTGTACCGAAAGACAGTTGGACTCATTGGCTCCTCAATTATACTAGTAAATCCGTTCGCTGGTCCTGACCTAGCGATGCCAACGCAACGCTGGGCCGCCGCCGGGCGCATGGGCCGACCGCTTTAGCGGGCGGCTCATGCGAATGTTAGACACTCATTCGACCAAATCTGCGTGTTGAAGTAATACCCGGATGATTTCTGCCGGCAACACTGCTGTATATGCAGCGTTTTGAACATTGACATTAGTTACTAGTCCACGTTCATTCTTTGAGATGGAAATGGCAGGAACAGAGTCCGTTGTTATTCCAATGAGGTGCAGTCTCCATTCAAGTGGAGTTATGCGTTTGACAAAGACGGGGCCCCCACTGTTTCCGGGGAGAACGCTTGTATCAATCAACAGAGCGCCTCGCTTGCGGTTGTTGCCAGCAATTATCCCGCGGCGGAATAGCGGCTCTCCTTCGTCATAAAATCTCACCGCTGGCTCCATATAGTTGTTAAGTGATGAAGGATAACCAACCACAATCGCATCTTCTGTCGGTTCTACCTCTGAAGAATCGAGCAGTGTGGGCCGTGCCCCGAGTCGTGTGGAAATTCGCCGCGTAACCTCGTAGCTGGAATTTGATTCTAGCCTATTCCGACCTCCGATCGTTCAAGTTCTTGGCCTGGAGCAACCTCTTCCATGGCATCGTAGCCCTCGATTCTCCTC
>JACRDS010000047.1 GCA_016212825.1 Elusimicrobiota bacterium
GCCCTTCGAACGACTCGGGAAGGGTGCCGTCGCCGATGGCGACGAGTGAAGAGGCCAACCGCATCTTGTCTCCTCTCGGCGAGGAGACGAGTCTACTATTTTCGACGGCGGCCGTGCTTAACTAACCGGCATTGGCGCTAGGGCCGGCCAAGGCCGGACGCGCCGCCCCCTCCTGCCTGGGAGGGGCGGCGCGTTTTTGGTACCATGGAGCCCATGGGACCGCAGTTCATGGATGCGGGCGTTCCTCTGGACCGGGCGCGCTTCGTGGTCCTGCCCCTGCCTTTCGAGCGCACCACTTCCTATAAAAAGGGGACCGGCAAGGGGCCGGCCGCAGTCCTGGAGGGCTCCCTGGGGGTGGAGCTCTACGACGAGGAGCTCGGCCGGCTGACCTGCGAGGACGGCATCCACACCCTGCCGGCGATGAGGCTCGCCGGGCCGGCGGCGAAGGTCTTCCCCCGCATCGAAGATGCGGTCGCGCGTCTCGCGGCCATGCCGGGCAAGACCCTGTTCTGCGTGGGCGGGGAGCATTCCCTCTCGCACGCGACCCTCCCCCCCTTCCTCAGGCGTTATCCGGGCCTGGGCGTGTTGCACTTCGACGCGCACGCGGACCTGCGGCCGGCCTATGAAGGCTCGCCCCACAGCCACGCCTGCGCCATGTACCCGATATCCCGGACCAACCGCGTGGTGCAGGTGGGAATCCGCTCCATCGGCGAGGACGAGGCCCGCTTCGCGGGCCGCGGCCGAGTGAAGACCTTCCTGTGGCACGAGCATCGCGACATGCGCCGGCTCATCCCCCGCGTCCTGAAGGCCCTCCCCCCTCTCGTCTATCTCTCCATCGACATGGACGGCTTCGACCCGGCCGTCATCCCGGGCGTGGGCACGCCCCAGCCGGGCGGCTACCTGTGGCACGAGGCGCTGGACCTGTTTCGCGCGGTCATCAGGAGCAAGCGGGTCGTGGGCGTGGACGTGATGGAGCTCTGCCCGCTCAAGGACACGGTGGCCTCCGAACTGGCCGCGGCCAAGCTCATCTATAGGCTGATGGGCTATCTGGCCGTCAGCGCCAGACGAGCTGTCCGAACACGCCCAACTGGGCGACCCCGACGATGACGCAGGCCGCCCGGAACAGGCGCTGCTTGCGCACCGCGATGCGCGCGTGGACCACCACCTGCCCCACGATGTCCTCGTGGTAGGGCGTGGCGGTGATCCCCCCTCCGAGGTATTTGTCGAAGCGGTGCACCAGCTCGCTGTGGGTGTACTTGGCGATGTCCTCGGCCCAGATCATGCAGTGGTCCACGCTGGGCTTGTCCTTGCGCGGCTCGGGGAGGTAGGGCGCCTTGGGCCTGCCGCTTAGCGGGGAGAAGGCGAAGACCCCGAGAGGAAGGGCGAGAGCCAGAGGCATGATGGCCAGGAGGCCCAGCGGGCCGCCGGCGGTCGTCAGCAGTTTCAGGAAGGCGAGCTCGAGCATGGCGAAGGCTGTGACGGCCGCGATGCGGCGGTCGGCAGATTCCACGGCGTGCTCCATGTGCTCGAGGATGAGCCAGAGGCGGCGTTCCGGTTCCGGCGTGAGGTGCGATGAGATGCTCATGCGACAAGATTCTATTGCTTCCGGGAGGGGGATTGCAAATCGATCAATATAACCTCAAAAGATAAACAATGATACCAAACGGATATTAATGACACGAAACACAAGTTGGCGGATAAAATAATAACTAAACGATATAATATGGTAGTATAAGATAATAAAAGACAACTTATTATTGTTGTTTGCACGTGAAAACAGATTTGCATCGCACGCGCCTCTCATGCTATCATGACTGCCCGCATCACAATCAGCACGGAGCGCCTCATGGCAGAGACAATAGTCATAGCGAATCAGAAGGGGGGGGTCGGCAAGACGACCACCGCCATCAACCTTGCGGCCGCGCTCGCTTTGCTCAAGCAGGCGACGCTGCTCATAGACATCGACCCCCAGGGGAATGCCACTTCCGGACTGGGCTGCGATCACAAGACATACACCCCGAGCGTGTATCATGTGATCGTGGAACTGATGCCTTTGGAAAAAACCATCAAAGGGACGATCATACCGACTTTGCATGTTTGCGGCTCTGGTCCTGAGCTGGTGGGCGCGGAAGTCGAACTTGTCCCGGCTTTGGCGCGAGAAAGCCGCCTGAAAGGAGCGCTCTCCGCCGTGAAGGACCGGTTCAAGTACGTGATCATAGACTGCCCTCCGTCTCTCGGGTTGCTGACCATAAACGCGCTCAATGCCGCCAACAAAGTCATCATCCCCATACAGGGGGAATACTACTCGATGGAAGGGCTGGCCCATTTCCTCGAGACGATCAAGACGGTGAAATCCGCCCTGAATCCAAGCCTCGACATAGAGGGGGGGGTTCTGACCATGTTCGACTCGCGCATGGTCCTCTCCAACCAGGTCCGCGCGGAAGTCGAGAAGTACTTCGGGAAGTCTCTTTTCAAGACTGTTATTCCCAGGAACATCCGTCTTGCCGAGGCTCCCGGTTTCGGGCAGTGCATATTCCAGTATGACCCGAAGTCAAAGGGCGCCGAAGCCTATGCGGACTTCGCCAGAGAACTGCTTGCCCGCAGGGGGATACCGGAGGACGGTCCGGAGAATGAAGGCGAGCAGAAAGCGTCTGCCGCAACGGAGAATCAGTCATGAGAAAAGCTCTTGGAAGAGGACTCGCCGCGCTCATCCCGACCGCGGAGCCGCAGATGCAGACGCCGGTTCCGCAGGAGCAGCCTGTTCCTGGTCCGGTCATCGTCCCGATAGAAAAGATCCGAGCCAACCGATACCAGCCGCGCAAGAACTTCGACAAAGAAAAACTGGCTGAACTCGCGGCTTCAATCAAAGAACACGGCTTGGCCCAGCCCATCATCGTCTCTCCTGACGGGCAGAACGGCGGCTACGAGCTGATCGCCGGGGAGCGCCGCCTGCGCGCCTGCGAGATCGCCGGCCTCAAGGAGGTCGAGGTCGTCGTCCGCCATGGGCACACGGACAAGCAGCGCCTCGCCATCTCCTTGGTCGAGAACCTCCAGCGCGAGGACCTCAACGCGATCGAGGCCGCGCTCGGCTATCTGCGACTCATGAAGGAGTTCCAGATCAGCCAGACCGAGCTCACTAAGGTGGTCGGCAAATCCAAGTCCGCCATCTCCAACACCCTCCGGCTCTTGGATCTCCCAGACAACATCCAGCGGGCGATACATGATGGGGATATAACGGAAGGCCACGCCCGCGCCATATTGATGGTGGCTGGAGATGCGAAGAAGCAGGAACTGTTCAAGAGGGTGTTGGAAAATGGGCTTTCCGTGAGGGATACCGAGGATCTTGCGCGACTTGCTGCTGGAATGCATCAAGACCAAGAATCTAATAAAAAAAGACTTAAAAAATCAGATAAATCTGCAGACATAAGAGCTATTGAGACAGCATTGCAGCACCATATTGGAACTAAGGTCGAGATACGGACGCAGAAGGATCCATCAAAAGGATTGATAGCGATACATTACTATTCACTTTCTGATTTTGATAAACTTGTAAATTTGCTTAAAAAATAATGATAAATATACTTGCGCCGCTACTTTTTATACCCGCCTGCGCAGGGGCGCTATCCACAGTTTCCACAAGCACGATATTGCCTACCTATGTGGCGCTGACCCAGAACATAAATGATTTCGGGCGGTTCGCAGATGGAGGAGATGATGCGAACTGGTATATCGGGTATAACAATTCATGGCTAGTCAAGCTGCCTCCGGCCCCCTTGGGCGAGTTCAGCCACGCCTACATAGGCGCGAAGATCGGCAGAGCCAAGACCCGGCCGAATCCCAACAAACCCTGGCAGCGCGAGATCATACCAGGAAAGATCTACATGGGCATCTCCCAGACCGCGGCCTTCACCGCCCAGCAGAGCTTCTTTCTGGCCGAGACCAGGGATCTTCCCCTGGAGCCCGCCCTGGACACGCAGATCGAGGGAGTGGGGGCGGGCGAATGGTTCTGGGCCGAGGTGCCCATGGCCCAGGTCAGCTCCTCGCGGCCCAACTACCTCATCATCTGGTCGCCGACCGACGCCTTCGTGAAGACGTCCAGCTCGCCCGTGCTCGCGGCCGCGGCCGTGGATGACGGGCAGCCCCGCGAGACCCGGGCCTGGAACAACCGCTCCATCACGGGCGTGCCGCCGCGCAACCCCGGCACCGCCCTCGAGACGCCCATCAACAGCATCTCGCCGGCGCTGGCCATCAAGCTCGTGCCGCCGAGCTCCAGCGAGATCAGCGTCTCCGAGTTCCTCTTCGAGAGGACCGGCAAGAAGTGCCTGGCGCGCTTCTCCGCCTGGGGAGAGAACATCGACGCGGCCTGGGTCGAGCACTCCCGCGACGGCCTGGACTGGGAGCGCGTCTCGCGCGTCCTGCGCCGGCAGCCCTTCGACTTCACGCTGCCCGCGGACCGCTGCCCGGCTCCGGGCGACTATCTGCGCGGCGCGGCCCGCGACGTCCTGGGCACGACGGCGGCGGGCGACCCCTTCCAGATCCCTTATGGCGCGCAGTAGGCCCGGCCCCCGCGTCGCCGTCGTCGGAGCCACCGGGATGGTGGGCCGGGAGCTCGTGGCTCTGCTGGAGCGCCGGCGCTTCCCGGCCGGGGAGCTCCGGCCGTTCTCCTCCGGCCGCGCGCGCTTCAGCGTGCGCTTTCGGGGCCGCGACATCCCCGCCCCGGCCGCGGACGCGCGCTCTCTCGCCTCCTGCGACCTGGTCTTCCTCGTCTCCTCCGAAGCGGTGGCCCGCCGCTATGCTCCGAGCCTGGCGCGCCGGGGCGTCTGGGTCATCGACGACAGCTCCGAGTTCCGCCTCGATCCCGGAGTCCCGCTGGTCGTGCCCGAGGTCAACGCCTCCGCGCTGAGCCGCGAGCGCCGGCTCATCGCCGGACCCAACTGCACCATGACCGGTCTGGCCGTGGCCGGCTGGCCCCTGCACCGGGCCGCGCGCGCCACCCGGGCGCGCATCGCTTCCTACCAGGCCGTCTCCGGCGCCGGCCGGGCGGCGCTAGCCGAGTTCTTCGGCCAGTCCCGCGGCCTGGCCGGCCGGCTGGACTTCGCGCGGGACGGCCGGGCCCCGCTCATGCCGGGGCCGCGGCACGCGGCGCTCCCCCGAGCCATCGCGGGCAACGTCTTCCCGCAGGTCGGGCGCTTCGACGCGGCGGGGCATTCCGGGGAGGAGAACAAGGTGGCCGCCGAGCTGCGCAAGGTCTGGGACGCTCCGGGGCTGCGCGTGAGCGTCACTGCCGTGCGCGTGCCAGTGGTGCGCGGCCACGCCCTGGCGGCCTGGCTTTCCTTCGCGCGGCCCATGACGCCGGCCCGGGCGCGGAGCCTCCTGGCGAAGGCGCCGGGCCTGGAGCTCAGCCGCGAGGGGGACTATCCGACCCCGCTCGACACGGCCGGCCGGGAGCCGGTGCGCGTCGGCAGGCTTCGCCCCGGGGCGGACCCCCGGGAACTGGCCCTCTGGGTGGTTTCCGACAACCTGCTCAAAGGCGCGGCCCTCAACTCGGTGCAGATCGCGGAGCTCCTCCTGCGCCGGAACTGGCTGGGACCGCGATAATAGCGGAGCCGGGGAACCCCGGCGGGCTTGAGGTTTTCTTTACCCCGCCGGGGTTCAATATAGACATGGGCAAGTCGGACCGGGGCCGGGATTCGGCTCCGCCCGAGAGACCGGAGAATCCCGCCGCGCCGCACTCCCTGGACGCCATCGCGCTCTACCTGGAGCGCATCGGGCGGGTTCCTCTGCTGACCGCAGCCGAGGAGCTCGTCCTGACCAAGGAGGTCCAGGAACGCATGCGCGAGCTGAGGGAGGCCATCGTCGGGTCCCCGTTCATGGCCCAGGAGGTCCTGCTCTGGGAGGAGCTCCTGGACCTCGGCGAGTTGTCCCCCAAGGAGCTCATGCCCCGGGGCCGCCGCAACCGCCGTGAACTCTCGGCCATGGGCCGCCGTCTGCGCGCCGCGGCCGGGCTCGTGCGCCGGGCGCGCTCCCGCGGCGGGGCGGCCTTGGCCGCCCGGGCCGCGGCCCGCATCCGCGCCCTGGACCTCCACGAGCGGAAGGTGGAGCGCGTGGGCACCAAGATCAAGGCCCTGGCCGCGGCCCTGAGAGCCGCGCGCGGCTCGGCCGAGCGGCGGCGCCTGAGCCGGCGCCTGTCCGCGCCCGCCGCGGAGGTGCTGCGCCTCGACGAGCGCATCCGCGGCCTGGAGGCGGCCGTGCGGGAGGGCAAGTACCGGCTCGTGGAGGCCAACCTCCGGCTGGTGGTGTCCATCGCCAAGCACCACCAGGGCTCCGCCCTGGAACTGGCCGACCTGGTGCAGGAGGGGGCCCTGGGGCTCATGCGGGCCGTGGAGAAATTCGACTGCGGCCGCGGCTTCAAGTTCTCGACCTACGCCACCTGGTGGGTGCGCCAGGCCATGGAGCGCGCGGTGGGGGATATGGAACGCACCGTGCGCGTGCCGCCCCACATCCGGGAACGCGCGGCCAAGCTGCGCAAGGCCGCCCGCCGCCTCGGCGCCGAGACGGGCAGCGCGCCGGCCCTCCCCGAGCTGGCGCGCCGCCTGCACGTCTCCGCGGACAGGCTCAGCCAGGCCGCGCTGGCCTTCCAGCCGACCGTCTCGCTCTCGGTCCCGGCCGGGGATGACGAGGAGGCCCCGGGCCTCGACGCCTCCCTGGTGGACCAGCAGTCCCCGACGCCGCTCGAGGCCGTGAGCCGGGACCTGCGTCGCGCCGAGATCGAGAAGCTGCTGGGAACCCTCGACAAGAGGGAGGCCTCGGTGCTGCGCCAGCGCTACGGGCTGGACCGCGCGCCGCCCCGCACGCTCGATGAGCTGGCCGGGGCTTGCCACCTCAGCCGCGAGCGCGTGCGGCAGATCGAGCTGGCCGCCATCGGCAAGCTGCGCGACAGCAAGGCCAACCAGGCTCTGCGCGATTACGCCTAGCCGCTGTGACTGAACTGCCATGGAATATCGGCGCGGTTTCTGCTATCTTCATGGGAGGTGACCGTCCGGACCGGACCATGAGGACAGCGACCGCCGTGCTGTTGGCCGTCTTCCTGCTGTGGGGCGCCTCCGCCGCCGCGCAGAAGGCCGAGACCGTTAAATTCCAGGAGGTCACGGTCAAGCCGGGCGACACCCTCTGGAGCATCTCCCAGCGCGTCCTCAAGGACCCGGAACAATGGTCCGAGATCGTCCGCTACAACAAGCTGCCCAGCTCCGACCCCACCGTGGCCCTGCCGGGCATGACCCTGCGCGTGCCCGTGGCACTCATTAAGGAGGAGCTGCGCGCCGCCACTTTGGTGGAGAAGCGCAACGAGGTCCGTTTCCGCCGCAAGGAGCAGGCGGATTGGCGCGACGCGGCGGTGCGCATGCCCCTCTACCGCGATGACGGCCTGCAGACCCTGCGCAACTCCCAGGCCCAGGTGCGCTTCGACAACGGCGAGCTCCTGAGCCTGGACCAGAATTCCATGGCCATCCTGCGGCCCAAGAACCGGGGCGACGCGGATCTGGATCTTCAGCGCGGGCAGATCGCCACGGCGCGCTCCCGCGTGGTCACCCGCTCGGCGCGCATCGTGCCCCAGACCCCGGAGACCCAGTACACGGCCACGGTGAGCGAGGACATGACCACCCGGGTCGCGGTGGTGGCCGGCCGGGCCGAGGTCGAGGGCGCGGGCCGCAAGGTCATGGTCAAGGAGGGCTTCCAGACCGACGTGGCCATTGACCAGGCGCCGGCGCCGCCCGAGGAGATCCCGGACCTGCCTGCCTTCAAGGCCCGCTTTAAGGAGCTGGCCATGGTCGAAGCCTCCCCGCGCCAGGCCGCGGTCGCGGTGGCGGCCCCGCGCGCGTCCGCGGCGGACTCCTCCGAGTTCGCCAAGGAGACCCGCCAGCTGGCCATGGGCGTCCCGGTCTCGGCCTACCACCTGCAGGTCTCGCGCAGCGCGGATTTCGGACAGGTCCTCTTCGACAAGTACTTCGAGGCCGAGGAGCGCCTGGACCTCTCCGGCGCCCGGCTGGCTCCCGGCGACTATTGGGTGCGCGTGGCCGTGGTGGACCTGCTGGGGGCGGAAGGGCAGTTCAAGGCCCCGAGGCGGTACGCGCTCGCGGGCAAGGGCCGCCAGGCCCGATGAAGCTCGTCATCGTCGAGTCCCCCAACAAGGTCCGCAAGATCAAGGACTTCCTGGGCGCGGGCTACCGGGTGGCCGCCTCCTTCGGCCACGTGCGCGACCTGCCGGTCAAGGGCGACCTGGCCGTGGCCTTCCAGGACGGCAAAGTCTCGCCTACCTACGAGATGCTGGAGCGCTCCTCGCGCGCCGTCAACGAGCTCTCCGGCCTGGCCAAGCAATCGGAGGAGGTTCTCCTGGCCACGGATCCGGACCGGGAGGGGGAGGCCATCGCCTGGCACGTGAGCCAGCTCCTGGGCGAGCGCAAGTACCAGCGCGTGGTCTTCCACGCGGTGACCAAGGCCGCGGTGCAGAAGGCCATGGAGGCGCCGCGGCCGCTCGACGCGCGCCTGGTCAACGCCCAGCAGGCGCGCCGGGTCCTCGACCGGGTGGTGGGCTGGCTGGTCAGCCCCACCCTGCGGCGCATAGGCAAGGCGGCCAAGAGCGCGGGCCGCGTGCAGTCCGTGGCCCTGCGCCTGGTGGCCGAGCGCGAGCGCGAGATCGGCAAGTTCAAGAACGTGGACTACATGATCCTGGCCGCCAAGCTGGAGAAGCCCGGCACGCCGCCGGCTTTTCACGCGAAGCTCGTCGCCTGGAAAGGCGCGCCGCTCAACCAGCGGCTCAAGGACCCGGCCCTGGCCGAAGCTGCCATCGCCTGGTGCAAGGCCCAGCGCTGGGAGGTGCTCTCCTGCGAACGGCGCGACTCCTCCCGCAACGCCCCGCCGCCCTTCTCCACGGCCACGGTTCAGCAGGCCGCCTCCGTGCGGCTGGGCTTCAACCCCGATGTCACCATGAAGCTCCTGCAGGGGCTCTTCGAGAACGGGCACATCACGTATCACCGCACCGACTCCACCGCGCTCTCTCCCGAGGCCATCGCGGATGCGCGCCAGCTCATCGCCAAGGATTTCCCGCCCGAGTACCTGCCCCAGGACTCCATCATCCACGCCACCAAGTCCGCCAACGCCCAGGAGGCGCACGAGGCCATCCGGCCTACGCATCCGGAGAAGGGGCCGGGCGCCCTGGGCAAGGGCGAGGAAGGCAAGCTCTACAAGCTCATCTGGCAGCGCTTCATCGCCTGCCAGATGGCGGCGGGCAGGGACCAGATCACCACCTTGGACGCGGCCTGCGCGCCGGGCGAGTGGAAGATGCCCGATGGGACCATGGTGCCGCGCGGGATATTCCAGGCCAAGGGCAAGGTCCTGGTGTTCGACGGCTGGCGCCGCCTGGCGGGCGAGGACGCCACCGAGGAGGCCAAGGTCAAGGCCAAGCCGGGGGAGAAGCCGGAGGCCGACGCGGAGGAGGAAGAGGAGTCCTCGGACGAGCTTCCCATGCTCAACGTGGGCGATGAGGTGAAGGTCCTGGACCTGGCCGTGCAGAAGCGCTCCACCAAGCCGCCGCCGCGCTACACGCAGGCTTCCCTCATCAAGAAGCTGGAGAAAGACGGAATCGGCCGCCCCTCTACCTACGCCAACATCATGCGCACCATCATCGACCGGGGCTACGTGGAGGAGAAGAAGCGCAAGCTGCACGCCACGGAACTGGGCCAGTCCGTGACGGACTTCCTGGTGCGCAATTTCACGGGGAACTTCATCGACCTGAACTACACGGCCCGGCTGGAAGACGATTTGGACAAGATTTCGCGCGGCGAAGCGGACTGGGAGAAGGTGGTCACCGAGGCCAGCTTCGCGGTGCTCAAGCTCGCCCAGCGCGCGGGACTGCGCGGCAATCCCCTGCAGCCGCCGCCGTAGCTCGTTCCAAAGGAGAATTGAACATGCCTATCATCATCGCCTTCCTGCTCATGCTGGCCGCGGCCCTGCCAGCCCCGGCGCCGGCCCAGACCACCCGGGAATCGGTCCGGCGCGCTTCAGACAAGGCGCACAAGGACCTGGCGCGCGAGGCGGGCGAGCTCGGCGAGGAAGAGGAAGCCGCACCGGTACAGCCTTTGCGGCCCGAGCCGGTCATGGTGCCCGAGCGGCTGATCCCGCCGGAGCCCCCGGCCAGGCCCAAGCCCGTGGTCAAGCCCGCCCCGATCGTGGTGCCGGAGCCCAAGGAAGAGCCGGCCCCCGCCCCCAAGAAGCTCGGCATCCCGGTCACGGTCTTCTGGCACATGGCCGACGACGCGGACGTCTATCTCAACGGCAAGCCCCTGCGCGAGTACTCGCCCTCCTTCAAGACCCGGGGCGACGAGGCGCCGAGGCCCGCTTTCTCGGCCGCGACCCGGCTCGGCGACGGGGACGTCTTCACCGTGGGCGGCCGCCGGGGCGGCAGCTACGGCCTCATGCTCATCGCCCTCGACGCCTCGGGCCGCGTCGTGTTCATGACCGACAAGGACTCCTGGAAGGCCTACAGGCCGGGCGAGCGCGCCGACTGGTTCGAGCCCGCGGCGGCCAAGGCTTCCCCGTCCGGCCCGGTCGCGGTCCAGCCCGACCCCTGGTATCCCCAGAAGGAGCTCAACAAGAAGCATGGCGACAAGGCCCTCTCCATCTGGTCAACGCCGGCAGACACCTTCGCCTACCTCTACGCGACGGTCAGCCTCCCGGGCGCGGTCAAGGCAGCGGAGGGGATCTCCCTGCGCAGCCACAACTATCCCAGGCATCTGGTCCGGGTGCGCGACTCTTTGGCCGTGCTCTCCGAGGACGGGAAGGAGGAGGCGGCCTTCAAGAAGGTGCCGGGCCTGGCCGACGCCTCCGCGGTCTCCTTCGAGTCGGCCGGCCGGCCCGGACACTTCCTGAGGCACCAGGGCGGCCAGCTCAAGCTCCACCAGGACAGCGGCGACGAGCTCTTCAAGAAGGACGCGACCTTCAGGGAGGTGCCCGGCCTGGCCGACGCGTCGGCGGCCTCCTTCGATTCCTTCAACTATCCCGGTCTTTTCATCCGGCACCGGGACTTCCATCTCTATATCGAGAAGGGCTCCGACGACCTGTTCCGCAAGGACGCGACCTTCAGCCTCGAAGACGCCGCGGCGCGCTAGCGCATGAGCGGGCCCGGCGCGGCTCCCCCGACGCGGCTCTCCGCGGAGCTCGAGCGCCTCGGCGCGGTCTGCCGAGAGCGTTCGCTCACGGTCGGCGAGCTGCTGCCGGGCTTGGCCCCGCGCGACCAGGCGCTGCTGACCGCGGTGCTGGCCGCCGGCTTCATGCACCCTGTCCCCCTGCCCGGGCTGTCCTCCGTCTTCGGCCTCATCATCGCTCTGGCCGGGGCGCGTATGGCCCGGGGCCTGGGGCCCTGGGTGCCCGCGCGCTGGCATGGCCGGCACCTGCCCGGTCGCCGGCTGGGCGGGGTTTTCACGGCCGCGGCCGCGGGCATGCGCCGCGTCGAGCACTTCATCAAGCCCCGCGGCCGCTGGCTCTCCGCGCACCCCCTGACCGAACGCTTCAGCGGCGGCGTCATCGCCTTCTGCGGCCTGCTCCTGGCCATGCCGGCGCCGCCGGGGCTGAACTTCGCGCCCGCGATCCCCATCGTGCTCCTTTCCCTGGGCATATTGGAGGAGGACCTCCTCCTGCTCGCGGCCGGCTATCTCGGCGCGACGCTCAACGTCCTGCTCTTCGGCGGCCTAGCCCTGTTCGGCTGGAGCGGGGTCCGGGCGCTGCTGGGCTAGGGGCGCCGTCCTGATTCCGCTATAATCTAGGGGATATGAAAAAACTCCTTCTCTGCCTTGCCGTCGCCCTGTCCGTGCTCGTCCTCCGTCCGGCCTCGGCCCAGGACGACTCCCAAGAGGAGAGCTATGAGGACCCCCAGCGCAAGATGCTGGAGCAGCTCCAGCAAGGCCGGCAGGACATGACCCAGTCCTACGCGGCCGGCGCCCAGGAGCAGGCGGAGACCTACGATAAGATGACGGCCGAGCAGTCCCGCATCTACGACGGCATGCTCAAGAAGATGGCGGCCGAGCGCGAGGCCCTGCGCCGCAAGGTCGTCCGGCAGTGGACGGACTTCAAGGAGTCCGACACCAAGCATTGGGTGGACTATAGCCCCAAGTCGGACTCCCGCAGCCAGGTCGACTTCGAGAAGGGCAGGGTCGAGGTCGAGGTGCTCGTGCCCGTGGAGCAGGTGGCTCCGGGCAAGAAGGCCGTCACCTTCGACACGCTCGACGCCAAGGAGAAGGACAAGCTCAAGGCCTTGGCCGAGGAGAAGCTCCAGGCCCAGACCAAGGAGGCCCTGACCAAGAAGGCCGACCCCCAAGGCCCCGAGGTCCTCAAGGACCAGCTGCAGGGCGCCGACGGCAAGCCCGTGACCGAGAAGAACGCCGACAAGTTCGTCAAAGAGGTCCTCGCCCCCCAGATGAAGGTGGAGGAGAAGCCCGTGGTCGCCCAGGACGGCAAGCCGCGCCTGAAGGTCACGGTCACCATGCCCATGGTTCCGGACCATCTCAAGATTCGGGCCCAGCGCTACTCCGCGCAGATCGCCGCGGCGGCCAAGGAGCAGGAGCTCGACCCCGCCTTGGTCTACGCCATCGTGCACACCGAGTCCGAGTTCAACCCCATGGCCAAATCCCAGGCCCCGGCCTTCGGCCTCATGCAGCTCATGATCCCGTACGGCGCCAAGGAGGCCTACCAGTACCTCTACAAACAGGACAAGGTTCTCACCCCGGAATACCTCTTCGACCCGGACCACAACATCAAGCTCGGCGCCGCCTACGTCCACCTCCTCATGACTCGGCACTACGGCAAGATCAAGGACCCCGAGAACCGGCTCAACCTCAGCATCGCGGCCTACAACTGCGGCTCGGGGATGGTCGGCCGCACGGTGCTGGCCGGCCGCAGCGCGGACAGCATGACCCCGACGGAGCTCTTCGGGCGCATCAGGACCCAGGCGCCCAAGGAGACCCAGCACTACGTGCCGCGCGTGCGCGAGCGTATGGAGCTCTACCGCAGCCTCTAGGACGCGATGATCTACCTCGACAACGCCGCCACCACCCGGCCTGACCCCGCGGTGCTGGAGGCCATGGCCCAGGCCCGGGAGGACTACGGCAACGCATCCTCGGTGCACCGCCTGGGCGTGGCCGCGGCCAAGGCCGTGGAAATGGCCCGCGCCGCGGTGGCGGAGGCTCTCCAGGTCCGTCCCGATGAGGTCGTTTTCACCTCCGGCGGCACCGAAGCCAACAACCTGGCGCTCAAAGGCGTCCTGCTGGCCGGCGCCCGGCGCGGGCATCTTGTGATCTCGGCCGTGGAGCATCCCAGCGTCCTGGAGCCCGCGCGGGCGCTGCAGCGGCTGGGCTGCCGCCTCAGCCTCGTCGGGACGGACTCGGACGGCGTGATCGACCTCTCGGCGCTGGCCAAGCTCCTGACGGAGCGGACCTCCCTGGTCTCGGTCATGCACGCCAACAACGAGACCGGCGCCCTGCAGCCCCTGGCCGAGATCGGCCGGCTCTGCCGCAGGCGCGGCGTGCTCTTCCACACGGACGCCAGCCAGAGCTTCACCAAGGAGGCCCTCGAGCCCCGGCGCGTCGGCGCCGACCTGGTCACGATGAGCGCGCACAAGATCCACGGGCCCAAGGGCGTGGGCGCCCTCTACGTCCGACCGGGCTTCAGGCTCGAGCCGATCCTGCACGGAGGCGGGCAGGAGGGGGGGCTGCGCTCCGGGACCCACAACACCGCGGCCATCCTGGGCTTCGGCGCGGCGGTGGGGCTCTCCCGGGCCCGGGACGCCGCGCGCGTGCGGCGGCTGCGCGACCGGCTGGAAGCGCGGCTGCGCGAGCTGGTCCCAGGCCTGCGGCGCAACGGGCCCAGGGCCCGCCGGGTCTGCGGCATCCTCAGCGTCACCATCCCGCGCGGCCGGGCCGGAGACCTCCTGCAGGCCTTGAGCCGGGAGGGGGTCTGCGCCTCGGCCGGAGCCGCCTGCTCTGCCGCGGTCGCGCATCCCAGCCATGTCCTGCTGGCCATGGGGCTGAGCGCCGACGAGGCGGGGCGCACGCTGCGCCTGAGCCTGAGCCGCTGGACCACGGCCGCGGAGGTGGAGTCCGTGGCGCGCATCATCGCCCGGCTGGCCCAGAGATGAGCCCCCAGAAAGCGGCCGAGACTTTGGACCTTTCCGGAGTGCCCTGCCCGCAGAACGCGGCCCGGGCCCTGCTGCGCATCGAGGGGATGGCGCCGGGCTCGGTCCTGGCCGTGATCCTGGACGACGGCGAGCCCATCCGCAACGTGCCTCCGGTCCTGGAGGCCGAGGGGCACAAGGAGCTCTTTCGGGCCCGCGAGAATAAAGGCTGGCGGCTCGTGATGCGCCGGGGGGACCGATGAGCGAGCCGCGCATCTGCGCCCGATGCGTCCTGCCTGAGAACGGGGTGGAGATCACTTTGGACGCCGAGGGAGTCTGCGGCCCGTGCCGCGAGCACGAGCGCCGGCGCGCGGCCGGCGGCGCGGCCGCGGAGGCGCCGCTGCTGGAGACCGACTTCGTCAAGACCATCAACCAGTACCGGGGCAAGGGCGAGTTCGACTGCCTGGTCATGTGCAGCGGGGGCAAGGACAGCACCGCCGCCCTCTACTACATGAAGAAGCGCTACAAGCTCAACGCCCTGGCCTTCACCTTCGACCACGGCTTCGAGACCGAGGAGGCCATCGCCAACGTGCGCCGGGCCGCGGCCAAGCTCGATGTCCCCCTCCTCCTGTACCGGGATACCTCCATGCACGGGCTCTTCGCCAAGCTCCTGCAGAGCGGCTCTCCGGCCGTGGTCTGCCACGTCTGCGCCATCTGGTACATGGGACTGACCTTCCGCATGGCCCAGCGTTTCGGGGTGCCGCTCATCATCGCGGGCTGGACCAAGGGCCAGATGACGACCCAGCCGGTCATGACCAAGTGCGCCTGCGGGGCCGAGGGTCCGGAGTACAAGCGCATGGGCCAGGCCACGCGGGAGTTCCTGGCCGGCCTGCGTTCGGACCCGCGCTACAAGGACTTCCCGGCCAGCATGGAGGAGGCCGTGGAGAAGGCGCAGAAAGCCTACAAGTGCCGGGTGCTCTCCCCGCACTGGTTCCTGCCCCAGGAGACCGAGGAGTACGTGGCGGTCATCCGCCGGGAGCTGGGCTGGGAGGCGCCGCCCCTGAGCTACCCCGGCAAGTCCACCAACTGCCTCCTGAACTTCATCTCCGTGCACAACTCGATGAAGCACTACGGCTTCACGCACTACCACGTGGAGATGAGCAAGCTCGTCCGCGAGAACCTGCTGAGCCGCGACGAGGCGCTGGCCCTGCTGCGCATCGACTTCGGGCCGGAGCTGCTCGACCGCATCGGCAAGCCCCTGGGCGTGAAGTTCCCCGGATGAGGCGGGCCCCTCTCGCCGGACGGCTCCGGAGCCTCTTCTCGCGGGACCTCCTCATCCTCTGCGTCGTGGCCGGCTTCGGAGCGCTGCTCTACGCCAACACGTTGGGCCATCCGCTGGTCTGGGACGACCATAGTTTCGTCGAAAACCAGCCCTTCGTTCAGGACTGCTCCAGCCTCCTCAGGCTCGTCCATCCGAAGTACTACCTCGGCCAGTCCCTTCCCGCCGCCGGCGCCGCCCGTCCCGTCTGGCTGGGCTCCGTGGTCGCGGACGCCTGTCTCCATGGGGGGGTCCCGGCCGGCTACCACATCACCAGCCTCCTCTGGCACCTGCTGGCCGCCGCCCTGCTCATGGTCCTGGCCTGGGAGCTGGCGCGGGATCCCCTGGCCGCCCTGGCCGCGGGAGCGCTCTTCGTGGCCCATCCCCTGCACACCGAGAACGTGAACGTGGTGACGTTCCGCGCCGACATCCTGGCCGTGGTCTTCATGCTCCTGTCCCTGCTCTTCTACCTCTACCGGCGCGGCCGGACCGGCTGGCGCCGGATCGCCTGCCTGGCCGCGGCCGTGGCTTCCTTCATCCTGGCCCTGCTGGCCAAGGAGATGGCCGCGGTCCTGCCGTTCCTCGTCCTCCTGTGCGACCGGCTTTTCCCCGAGGCGCCGCGGCGGGCGGCGCGCGCGCGGGCGTGGCGCGTGTACGCCGTCCTCGCCGCGGCCCTGCTCGCGTATCTTTGTTTCCGCATGCCCCGCTCGGGCTATACCGTCCTCGGGCACCAGGACCTCTTCAGCAGCCTGCGCGACCGGGCCGGCATGGCGGCGGGCCCGCAGACGCCGGCCTTCTCCCACAAACCCATCGCCGTGCCCTGGCAGGCGGTCTACGAGAGTCCCAAGGTCCGATTCCTGTCCATGGCCGGCATCGCCGGGGACTACCTGCGCCTGCTCCTCTGGCCGCATCCCCTGCAGGGGGACTATGCGCCGCGTCCCGTGCGGGACTGGCTCTCGGTCAAGCCCATCCTCTCCGTCCTGGCCTGGCTGACCCTGCTGGCCCTGGCCTGGACCCTGCGCCGGCGCAGCCCCCTGGCCGCTTTCGGCCTCTTCTGGACGCCCATTGCGCTGCTGCCCGTGAGCGGGCTCTGGCTCCTGCTCAACCCGCAGGCGGAGCGCTACCTCTACGTCCCTTCCGCCGGCATCGCCCTGGCCGGAGCCGCGGCCCTGGCCGGGCTCGCTCGGTCGCGGCGGATCCCCGGCGCGCGGACGGTTGCCGTCGTCGTGGCCGGCGCGGTGCTGGCCCTCTACTCGCTGGGGACCGCGGCCCGGAACCTGGACTACCGGGATGATGCCGCCTTCTTCGCGGCCACCGTGGCCGTGGACCCAGGCGTGGCGCGGGCCCGCTTCAACCTCGCCCAGTCCCTGCACGGGCAGGGTCGCGCGGCCGGGGCCGAAGCCGAATACCGCGAGGCCCTGCGCCTGTGGCCGGAGTTCGCCGGCTGGAGGACCGCGTTCGCCCTGCTCCTGATCGACCAAGGCCGGCTGGCCGAGGCGACCCAGGAGCTGCAGGCCGCCCTGCGCCAGCAGCCGGAGGAGCCCGCGGCGCACTACTTCCTGGGCGCGGCCCTTTGGCGAGCGGGCCGGCTCGCGGCCGCTCAGGCGCAGTTCGAAGAGACCCTGCGCCTGGACCCGCGCGACCTGGCCGCGGCCGAGGCCAGGCGCTTCGTCAAGGAGAGCCGGCAGCGCGGAGCGCGCCGGGGGCCCTACCTGGATTCTCCTGCGGCCTGCTCCGCGGCGGTCTACGAGCAGTCCCGACTCATGCTCTCCATGCCCTGCTCTCCGGCAGCGGACCGGTAGGGTTCAGCCGGAGTTCCGGCGGGCGAACCCGTTGACGAATTCCGCGTCCGTCTGGATGATCCATTCCAGGCGCGCGGCGTTGGCCTGGAACAGGGCCAGCAGGCGCGGGACCTCGGCTTCCGGGAACCCGCTGGCCCGGAGCATGGCGCGCAGTTCGGCCTGCGTCTCGGGCCTGGCCAGCAGAGCGCGCCACCGGGCCGCGGCGGTGAAATAGTCCTCCGCGCGGTTGAGCTTGCGGCGCGAGAGCCAGGGCATCTCGGCGGCGATGCCTTCGTCGGGCAGGCGCGAGACCACGGGCTTGTGCTCGGAGAGGGCCTGCTCGAAATCGATGAGAGAGACCCGGCCGCCGTCCTCGTAGAGCACGTTGCCTTCATTGACGTCTCCGATCCCGAAGGTGTGCACCAGCAGGGCCAGAGCCACGCGCTGGGGCAGGGAGAGGCGGGTGTCCACGTAGGACCGGCCTCCCGGGCTGCGCTCCATGACCATCAGGGCCTCTCCGCCGTCGACCGGATAACCGACGGAGCGCGGGGCGTCGAAGTAGCGGCCGAACCAGCGCCGCACGACACGGCGCAGGAAGAGCTCGTTGCGGATGACGGCCGCGCCGGAGCGCTTGCTCACCAGCTGCGACCCGTCGGGCAGGCGCAGCTCGCGGACCTGGGTGTTGAGCTTGCCCGGGTCGTCGGAATGCATGTCCCGGCGGTCCTGCACCTGCTCGGGGTCGAAGCCCAGGCGCTTCCGGGCCTCCTTGGCGGAGATCCAGGCGTCATCGAGCTTGGCGTCGGCCCGTCCCGGGGCGAACTCCAGATCCGGGGCCGCAGCCGCGGCGCGGTCGGCCGCGGCCAGGGCGGCGAACGCCGCCTTGAGGCCGGGCGCCCCGGCCGCGTCGGAGAAGACCTGGCCCCAGGCCGTGGAGCCGGGCCCCAGGCGCCCGCGCACGGCCGCGAGGAACTCCGCGGGGTCCGCGCCGGCGGTACCGGCGTCCTTGAAGAAGGCGCTGTCCAGCAGCTGGGACAGGGTCTCGCGCGGCGGGGCCATGCGGAAGCCCCCGCCGTCTATGAGCGTCCAGGCGCTCTCCCAGTGGTTCCAGACCAGGTTCCCCGGCGCCAGGTCGCCGGTGTAGCCGATGGCCAGGAGCCGCGCCGCCAGTTCGGCGAGGTTGTCCCGGCTGTGGCGCTGGAGCGGGCCCCGTGACAGCAGGGCCGCGCCCGTGTCTCCCGGCACCACGGCCTTGACCACGACCAGGCCGTCGGCGCTCCTGGCGATGAGCCGGGCGTGCGGGATGCCCGTGCGCTCGAGCAGGGCCAGGGCCTCGGCCTCGGCGGCGTAATAGGGGATGTCCCGGAACTCGGGGTGGATGAGCTTGACGGCGTAGCCGTACGGGCCGCCCTCGGCCCGGTAGACCACGGAGCTGCTGCCTTCTCCCAGGCGCGCGCCGAGCGTGTAGGCCCGGCCGGCCACGCGCACCTTGTCGCCGGCCCGGCCGGGCCAAGGGGGGACCTCGTCCCCGCGCTTGAGGAGGTTGTCGAGCCAGCGGCCGAGGGAGAAGGGCGCGGCCTGGTCGAAGGTCACACGGCCGGTCTGGGTGAGCGACTCCGGCGCCTCAGTCTTGGGCGCCGCTCCTGAGGCGGGCGCGGCCGCAGGAGGCGCGATTCCCGGCGCGGTCGGAGCGGCGAGGCCGGGCACCGGCGCCGGCAGGATGGGGAGGGAGACGGCCTGGGGAGCGGCCGCGGAGAGGACGGTCGGCGCGACCTTGGGCGCGAGGAGTGCGGGCTGCAGGGATGGGGTCAGAGAGGGGCCGCCGATGGCCGGGACCTGGAACTGGACCTTGGGCACCGCGAGGTCCGAGCCCACTTGTCCGGAGAGGCGCGCCTCCCCCGCCGCTTCCGTCCCAGTGCGCGAGACGGCGGCGGCCGCGGGAGCGGCGGCGAGCAGGGCGGCCGCGATGAGGGCGGGCAGGGACATAACCTAAGTATAAGAGGAAGAGGCGGTTTCCGCCAGGGCGCTTGAGAACCCCTGTCCGGGGTAGTATGATAGCCGCGTGGACCTCATCGTGGGCGCCGGGCCCGCGGGCTGCGCCGCCGGCATCCTCCTGGCTCGCGCCGGCCGGGACGTGCTCATCGTGGACAGGGCCCTGCCCCGCGACAAGCTCTGCGGCGGGCTGGTCACGGACAAGGCCGCGCGCCTGCTCGCGGAGCGGCTCGGACGGGAGTTCCCGGCCGGAGTCGTGGCGCAGTCCTCCCGCGCCTTCGAGATCTGCGACGGCCCGGAACTCCTCAACCGCGCCGAGGGGACTCGTCTTCTGCGCTTCGTGGACCGGCCGCGCTTCGACGCCTGGCTCGTGGAGGAGGCCCTCCGGGCCGGCTGCCGGGTGGAGAAGGGGGAGTGCTCCGGCTTCCAGGGCCAGACCGCGCGCGTCTCCGGGGCGGACGTGCCGTTCCAGGCCCTCATCGGAGCCGACGGCGTGTTCAGCGCCGTGGGCAAGGCCGCGGGCAGGGCCCTGCCCGGCAAGAGCCTCGCCGTGGGCCTGCAGGTGGATGTGCCGCGCGCGGCCTGCCCCGCCCTCGCCGGGCTCGACGCGGCGCGCATCTGCTTCGGCTACCTGCGCCTGGGCTGGGGCTGGGTCTTCCCAAAAGGCGGGATGCTCTCCATCGGACTGGGGGGCATGCCGGGGGGCCGGGAGGACGTCGTGGAGGCGTTCCGTCGCTTCCTGGAGGACTGCGGGGCGGCCGGGGCGCGCGGCCTCAAGGTGCGCGGCGCCAAGCTGCCCAACGAGTCCTGGCTGCGCGAGCCGGGCTCCGGCTCCGTCTTCCTGTGCGGGGACGCGGCCGGCTTCGCCGAGCCCCTCACCGGCGAGGGCATCCACTTCGCGCTTCTCAGCGGAGTCCTCTGCGCCGAGAGCCTGCTCGCCGGGGGCGACGCCGCCTCCCGCTACAACGCCGCCTGCCGAGCCGGCATCACCAGGCTCTTCGACCAGGCCCGCCGGGCCCGGGATCTGCTCTTGCGCGAGCCTTTCCGGAGCCTAGCCATGCGGCGCTTCCGCTCCGGGACCGGGGTCATGGAGCGCTTCCTGCGGGTGCTGTCCGGGGAGACGGACTACGCGGGCTTCTTCAGGGGGTCTTTGCCGGGGGGGTGACCGCCTCGGACCGGCAGAGCCAGGCGCCCTCGTCCTCCCAGCCCGGCAGGGTGGGATCAAGCGCCACGCTGATGCATTCCCGGCCGTCGGCAAGCTGGGCCAGCCGGTACCAGCGGTTGAGGAAGCCCACTCCCGGGTCGAACCGGAAGGCGCGCTGGAAGGGGCCCTGATTCTCGAAGAAGCGGCGCAGTCCGCTGCGCGCGTAGGTCAGGCCGGGCTCCGGGAAGGTCTTGAGGCCGCCGTCGCGCACCGCGGCGCTGCGGTACTCCACCAGGGGCTTGGTGGTCAGGGACAGGGCCTGGGTCCCGCGCACCTTCCCGCAGTCCGCGCGGCAGACCGCCGCGCCGGTGCTGGCCGGCGCGTCCGCCCAGGAGACGCCGTCCCCCAGGGGGCTGAGGCCGAAGTCTCCGCCGCGATTCTCCCCCACGCGCCCGGCGTCGACGACTTCCCGGCGGCCCGGATTGTAGGCGGCCAGCCATAGGTGCGTGGTGGCCGCGGGCGCGGTCACGGTCTCGGCGAAGGCCAGGAGCACGGCGCCTCCCTCCGCGGGGTGGACGGCCACGGCGCAGGCGCTCGAGCCGGCCAGGGGTTCGATGGCGCCGGGGCCGACCCCGGAGTAGTGGAGGCCCCGCTCGTCGGAGACCCAGTAGGTCCTGGTCTGGGACGGGTCGTCGCCGGGCAAAGAGCGCGTCAGGACCTGGAACCGCTGCCCCGCCCAGGAGCAGTCCTGGGCGGCCGTTTCCGTGGAGCGGAAGAGCGCCCCGGCCGTGATGTGGAAGGAGGGGTCCATGCGGTCGAGGGCGGCCGCGGCGAGCAGGCGATCCCCTTCCGCCGGGGCCGCCAGCAGGCTCTGGAAGACCGGCTTGGCGAACTCCGCCACCGGGCCCCGGCGGGCCAAGGTGCGCACCGCGGTGAAGGAGACCTCGGGCAGCACCCGCTTGAGCTTGGCGGCCGCGGCCGCGGCCTCGGGAGACTGGGCCCGGCTCTGGATGGCCGGGCCCACCTTCGCGGCCCCGGCGAGCAGGTTGTCCCACCAATAGAGCGCCGCCCAGGTCCCGCCCAGGAGGATGATGAGCATGACCAGGGCCCGGCGCAAGGAAGGGATCACGCCGATGCGCCGCGCGCCGTCCGCGCCGCCTTCGCTGAAGCGGATCATCGGCGCCCGGATGAGGCCCAGCTTGTAGAGCAGGGGGCTGAGGCTGTAGGTGATCTCGTAGGCGATGCGGCTCACCAAAGACCAGACCATGAGCAGCACCGTGAAGGCGGTCATGACCACGCCCCAGCCGCCCGCGGCGAAGAGCTCGAGCACGCGGTGGAACTCGACCAGGGCCGGGCGGCGGACCAGGGCCGGGACCACGGCCAGGAAGAGGTAGGCGCCCAGGCCCAGGAAGAAGGCGGGCTGGGCGTAGGGGTAGAGGTGCTTGGTCTTGCGGTCCGTGAAGGTCACGCCCAGCATCACGTACATGAACACGAAGCCGGCGGCTTCGCGCCAGAGCAGGGAGGGGTGCCACTGCCCCAGCAGGGCCGTGTGGAACATCATGGCCGCGTAGACGACCGCCAGGACCATGCTGTAGAGGATGCTCAGCAGGGTGCTGATCTCCTCGGGCAGGAGCGTCTTCATGACGAAGACGCAGAAGCTGGCCAGGTGCGCCAGCATCCAGAACATGGCGCTGATGCTGCTCAGGACCAGGAAGGGGCGCAGCAGGTCCTGGAGCTGGTGCGCGATCCAGAAGTCCAGGGCCTTGGCCAGCAGGGTCTGGAGCACGTTTGATATCATAGCCTTTCCAGTGGACATCCGGAACCTCGTCCCAGACCCCGCTTTCGCGGCCGTCGTGGTGCTCGCCGAGGGGCTGCGCGTGGCGCCCTCCCCGGAGGAACTCGGGCGACTCGTCGACGAGCTCGCGGCGCGCCGTACGTCAGAGGATTTCCCTCCCGCCCCGGTCAAGGAAGCCGTGCGCGGCCTGCTCCGGCGCGGCGGCTTCAAGCCTACCGGACGCAACAAGCCGGCCAGCGAATACCTGGCCCAGGCCGCGCGCGAGGGGCGCTTCCCGCGCATCAACAACATCGTGGACGTCAACAACCTGCTTTCCCTGGAGACCGGATTGCCCATCAGCCTGCTGGACCGGCGCGCCTTCGCCGGGGAGGTCTGGCTACGCCGCGGGCGGCCCGGCGAGCGCTACGTCTTCAACGCCGCGGGCCAGGAGATCGACCTCGAGGGCCTGGCCTGCGTCTGCGGGGGGGCGGGACCGGACGGGACGCCGCTGGGCAACCCGGTCAAGGATTCCATGTCCGGGAAGGTCCGGGACGACACCGGGGCCGTGGTCGGGGTCATCTACGCGGACGCATCCTGCGGCCCGGGGCGGCGGCTGGCGGAACACGGAGGGCGCTTCGCGGAGCTGCTGCGGCGCTTCGGCGGGGCGGCTTCCGCCGAGGTCCAGATCGCGGCGGCCGGCCGCCAGGAGCCCTAGGGCTTCGCGCAGAAGCTGGACAGCAGGGAGTCCGCGGTGGACTGGGCCCGGGGCAGGCTGAAGTCCGCGGGCTGCAGGTTCTGGCGCAGTTGAGGGGCGTACTTCAGGGCCGTGAGGTCGATGCCGTGGCCGCCCGCGCGCTCCAGGCATTCCACCAGCTTCTTGGTCCGGGAGTCGGCCCGCATCGTGATCACCAGGCGCCGGGAGAGCTCCTCCGCCAGGGGCGTCCCGTACTTGGCCCGGTAGGCCTCTTGGCTTCTGATGAACTCCCGCGCCGAGGCGCAGGCCGCGGTCAACTGCTCGGCCTTGACGCCTTTCACGGCGAGCAGGAGGGGGAGATAGGCCTCGATCACCTGGCTCTCCGCGGCCAGGCGGTCGGAGGGCGTGTCGGGGGCCGGCCACATCTGGTCCGGCGGGGGCTGGAACTCGTTGCTGGCCACGGCCGCGGACTTGCGGACCGGCGGCCGCGAGGCGATGTGGACCAGCAGGGCGACCCCCGCGGCGACGCTCAGCACGATGAAGAAGAACCAGTTGAGATAGTTCGGCCCCTCGGGCAGGGGCGGCAGGGGGGGCTTGGAGGGCCTCCCCTTCTTCTGGGCCGGGGTCTCGGCCTCCTTCGACTGGCCCGAGGCGCGCGCGTCCAGGATGGCCTTGAGTTCCGGGAAATCGGCGGCCGGCCTCCAGTCCGTCTCCTTGCGGGCGCCGGCCGGCGCCACGAGCAGATCGGGGCGCAGGTTCTTTAGGCGGCGCAGGAGGCGCATCCCGTAGGGGCCCAGGATCTTCTTGTCCGCGAAGAGCCAGTAGCGGCCCGGCTGGACGGAGGGCTCGGGCTGCGGCTGGTCTTTCTTCGGGTCGGGCATGCTTCGGGCTCCGGCTGCCGCTAATCATACCAATCTGCTATGCTCACACGCGATGGCGAGGCTGGAGCCGAAGCGGGTCGCGCTCCTGCTCGGCCTCTGGGCCGGGGCGATGCTCCTCTATGCCGGCACCCTGCGCCACCCGCCGGTCTGGGACGACCACGAGTTCGTCTTCGGTCAGGACTTCCTCATGGACTGCCGCAACCTCCCGCGGGCGCTCAGCCCGGCGAGCCTGCTGAGCGTGCTTCCCGTGCGCAACTGCGCCCGGCCCGTCTGGCTGGCCTCCGTGCTGGTCGACACCTGCCTGGGGGGCGGCCAGGTCCATGCCTACCGGCTGGGCAGCAGCTTCTGGCACGCGGTCGGCGCCGTCCTGGTCCTGGCCCTGGGCTGGGGGCTCTCCGGCGGTCTGGCCGCGGCCCTGGCCGCGGGGCTGCTCTTCGCCGTCCACCCCGTGCACGCCGAGGCCGTCAACATCATCACCTTCCGCAGCGACCTGCTCTGCCTGGCCTTCATGCTGGGTTCCCTGCTCCTCTACCGCGACGCTCTGCGCCGGGCCGGGTGGCCGCGCCGCGCCGGCCAGGCTGGCGCCCTGGCCGCCTTCGTCCTGGCCCTGCTCGCCAAGGAGATGGCGGTGGTCCTGCCCTTGCTGCTCCTGCTGAGCCACGCCTACTTCCCGGCTCCCGCGCCGGGTCGCGCCCGTCCGGTCCGCCGGAGGGCGGCGCTCCTGGCCGCGGCCGCTTTCCTGGCCCTGGTCCCCCTCTACCTCGTCTTCCGCTCCCCCCGCTCCGGCTACGTCTCCATGAGCCATCAGGACGTGTTCAGCTCCTGGCGCCAGTCCGTCCCGGCGCAGAAGCTGGAAGACCCGCCCTGGAGCGAGGTCTACGACGACCCGAGCGCCCGCTTCCTGACCATGTCCCGGGTCTTCGGCTCGTATCTGCGGCTCCTGGTCTGGCCCTGGCCCCTGCAGGGGGATTACGCGCCCCGGGTCGTCCGGGACTGGCTGGATCCGGGACTGCTGGCGTCGTGGGGCGCCTGGCTTGGTCTCCTCGCCGCGGCCTGGGCCCTGCGCCGCCGTCTGCCCCTGGCCGGCTTCGGCTTGGCCTGGACCGCGGTCGGGCTTCTGCCGGTCAGCGGGCTGGTCCTGCTGAGGAACCTCCAGGCGGAGCGCTACCTTTATGTCTCGTCGGCCGGCTTCTGCCTGGCCGTGGGCGCGTTCTGGGGCGAGCTGGACCGGCGGCTCGGCGGGAAGCGGCGCTGGGCCGGCCGGGCGGTCCTGGGCCTGCTGCTCGCCGTCTGGGCGGGGCGAGTCTGGTCCCGCAACAGTGATTTCCGCAGCGATCAGGCCTTCCTCGAGGCGGCCGCGGCCGTGGACCCTGGGGTGCCCCGCGTGCGCCTGGCCCTGGCCAGGCTGCACGAGGGGCGGGGGGACTGGGCGGCCGCTGAGGGCGAGTACCGGGCCTGCCTGGGGCTTTGGCCGCGCGCCCGCCGGGCCCGGCTGCAGCTCGCGGACCTGCTGGCCGGTCGGGGCCGCCGCGAGGAAGCCCTGGCCCAGCTGCGTCTGGCCCAAGAGCTCTTCCCCGGGGATCCGGAGGTGCTCGAGCGTCTTTCTCGCCTCGTCCGCCGACGCGCCGCCGGGGCGCCGGCCAAAGCCAAAGATGTATAGTCTTCCCATGGCGGACGTGCCGGAGCCGGCGAAGCCCTTCCCGTACGGGCACCTGCTCTACGAGCTGACCCGCACGGAGGTCCTGATGCGGGACCAGGGCACGGTGCTGGGCTTCCTCTGGACCCTGCTGCACCCGGCCCTGATGTTCGCGGTGCTCTACGCCCTGTTCGTGAAGTGGATGGGGAAGTTCGTGGACACCTACGCGGTCTACCTGCTCGTGGGCATCGTGCTTTGGAACTTCTTCCAGAAGTCGACCAGCTACGCCCTGGGCAGCTTCCGGCGCATGCGCGGCACGGTGCTCAACTATCGCTTCCCCCGGGAGATCGTGGTCTTCTCCGCCGTGGGCGCGGTCTTGTGGTCCTCGGCCATGGAGTTCTGCGTCCTGGTCCCCGTCCTGCTGGCCCTGGGCCAAGCCCCGCACTGGACCTGGCTGCTCCTGCCCGGCGTCTTCGCCCTGGAACTGCTCCTGGCGACCGCGCTGAGCCTCTTCCTGGCCATCTGCGCCGTGGAGTTCGAGGACCTGGAGCGCATCTGGGACGTGCTGACCTCGGCCATGTTCTACCTCACCCCCGTCTTCTACCCGCTGAGCATCCTCTCCCCCCGCTACCAGGAGCTGATGCGGCTCAATCCCCTGATGCAGATCCTCCGGATGTTCCGGGACTGCGTCATCGCGGGCAAGCCTCCGGCCGCGGGCGTCGTCCTGGCGCTGCTGGCCATCGGCCTGGCCGGCGTCGCGGCGGGCCGGGCCCTGCTGCGCCGCCTGGAATACCGGCTGGCGGACAAACTGGCGGTCTGATGGGATCCGACGCGGCCATCGTCGCTTCCGGGCTGGGCAAGCGCTTCATGATCGGGGCCGCGGACGAGCGGCGCACGCTCTGGCGCGCCGTGCACCAGGCCGTGACCGGGCGCGGGGCCCGGCGCGAACTCTGGGCCCTGCGCGACCTCGACTTCGAGGTGCGCCGCGGCGAGATGTTCGGCGTCATCGGCCCCAACGGGGCGGGCAAGAGCACTTTGCTCCTGCTCATGGCCGGGATCTTCCAGCCCACCGCCGGCAGCATCCGCATCAGCGGCAAGACCGACCCCTTCTTCCAACTGGGGGCCGGCCTCAAGCCGCGTTTGAGCGTGCGGGACAACTTCGCCCTGAGCGCGGCCCTGCTGGGCATCCCCCGGCGGGAGTTCCTGGAACGCCTGCCCCGCATGCTGGAGTTCTCCGGCCTGCAGGACTACCTCTACGCCCGTCTGGGGGAGCTCAGCTCGGGCCTGATGGCGCGACTGCCTTTCGCCGCCGCCCTCCACGCGAACCTCGACATCATCCTCATCGACGAGATGCTATTGGTCGGGGACCTGGCCTTCCAGGCCCGCTGCCGGGAGGCGTTCAAGTCCTTCGTGAGCCAGGGCAAGACCTTGGTCGTGGTCTCGCACGACCTGGAGCTGATCCGCAGCCAATGCGGCCGCGCCCTCTATCTGAAGGGCGGCCGGCCGGCGTTCTGCGGCTCCGCTGGCGAGGTGGTCGAGCGGCTGCTCCGGGACAACCCGGTCCCCGGCGCGTCCCCGAAAGCCTAGCCCCGCGGGGCGGCTCCGCCCGACGAGAAACCCGATTGACCGGTCTCTCCGGCTCTTGGTATACTGTCAGAGCCCCTCCGGATCTGTCCGATGCCCCGTCCCCGACCAATTCTGGCCGTCGTCGCGCGCCCCCCTGAGCCCGATGGCGCGGCCGCGCAGCGCTCCCTCTATTCCCTGCTGACCCGCTTGGGCCGCTGCGGCCGCGTCCAGTGTCTCGCGGAGGCTCCGCCGCTGTCCTGGGGGACGCTCAAGGCCGCCCTGGCCGTGGGCGGGGTGGACCTGCAGGCGGACTGGGCCGCAGCCCAGGGCGACTTCTTCGCGCGCGTGCGCGCGGCCGTGAGGGGACGGGAGTTCTCCGCGCTCCTGGTCGCCGGGGCGGGCCCGGCCCAGCGCTGGCTGCAGCCTCTGCGCATGCTGGTCCCCGGCCGGCCCATCGTCTGCTTCCTCCCGGACGCCGGCGCCCCGCTCGCCGACGCGGCGCGGCCGCCCGAGGGGTCGGAACACGACGGCAGGACGCGCTGGAAGAGGCTGCTGAGCTTCGCGGACGCGGTCTGGGTCGAGGAGCCCGCCGACGCCCTGCGCCTGCACCGCGCCGGCCTCATCCTCGGCGGCGGGCCCCGCGCCGTCTGCGCGACGCGGCGCTGGAACGGCCGCGAGCTCGCGCAGGCCCTCGACGTGCTCGGGCGGGGCCGGCGGACGCCCGCGCGTTCGGTGGCGGCGGCCACCTTGGGCCTGGACCGGACGCTGGCGGGCGCCCTGCGCCGCGGCGCGCGGCAGGTCGCCGGGCGGGTGTCCTGGGCGGACGAGGCCGCGCCCGCCTCCGGGGGAGTGGCGGGCATCAACCGGGTCCTGCGCGGCCTGAAGGCCGACTTCCTCTGGGTCTGCGCCCATCCCTTCCGACCCTCGGAGAACCTCTTCCGCACGCTCTGGGAGGGCATGCAGGTCCTGCCTTTCGCGGGCGGTGCCGCGCCGGTGGACTGCGCGCGCAAGCCGGGCGCCCGCCCCAAGCTCCGCGAGGACCTCTTCGCGGCCGCCTGGGCCCTGGGGCGCAAGGGCGACTGGCACGAGGTGGACCACCTCTCGCATTTCTGCTGCCTGCTCCTGCGCCGACGGGCCGTGGAGGCCGCGGGGCTCCTGGACGAACGCTTCCTCGATCCTCAATACGCGCTCATCGACTACTGCCTGCGCCTGCAGCAGGCGGGCTTCCCGGTCTACCAGGCGCGCGACGCCCTGGTATTCTGCGGGCAGAGCCCGACGCCGGCCCGGCGCCGCGGCGCCGGCGCGGCGGACCCCGTGGACGAGGAACAGAGGGAACTGCTGGTGGAGAAATGGAGCAAGGGGAGCCTCCGGCTCATGGAGGCCCTCTCCACGGCTCTGGAGCCCCAGGGCTACCGCGTCGATCCCGAGGTCCGCGCGGGCTTCAAGGGCCTGTCGACATGACGGGCAAGCCGCGCGTCCTGCTGGTCACCCCGGTGCCGCCCTATCCGCCGGACAACGGCGGCCTCCTGCGCATCTTCTCCTTGGTCACGCGCCTGGCCGACCGGTACGACTTCTCCCTGCTCACCTTCGTGCGGCGCACCGGCGAGCGGCGCTTCCAGCAGAACGCCGCGGCCATGGCCCTGGGGCGCCTCTTCTCCCAGGTCCACGCCGTGCCCAAGGAGAGCACGGAGCTCCCGAGCGCCGCGGTCCCCGACCTGCCGCGGACCGCGCGGGAGTGGTTCTCTCCCGAGATGGCGGCGGCGCTGGCCCGGCTCACCGGCGAGGGGCGCGTGGACCTCGTGCACGTCGAGTTCCTGCAGATGGCCTTCTACTCCTGGTACGTCAAGGGCGTGCCCGCGGTCCTGACCGAACACGACCTCAGCCACCTCTCCCTGTTCCGCTCCTACTTCCGGGAATGGACCGGGCTGCGGCGCTTCGCGCAGGTGGGCGAGTGGCTGGCCACCCGGCGCTACCACCGCGAGGTCTGCTCGCGCTTCGACGGCCTGGTGGCCCTGACCCCCGCGGACCGCGACCTGCTCCGCCGCGGCGTGCCGGAGGGGAAGGTCTCCTTGATCCCCACCTGCGTGGACCTGGAGCGCTTCTCTTTCCGGCCGGAGCCGGAGCCCGGCGCGCCCGTGGACCTGGCCTACGTGGGGCACTACCCGCACTACCCCAACGAGGACGCGGCCGTGTGGTTCTGCCGCCGGGTCCTGCCGCTCCTGAGGCGGGAGCGGCCGGGCGTCACGCTGTCCTTGATCGGCTCCTCGCCCACCGACGCCGTGCGGGCCCTGGCCGGCGGCGGGGTCGAGGTGACCGGGACCGTGCCGGACGTGCGGCCGTGCCTGGACCGCGCCAAGGTCTTCATCGCGCCGGTGCGCCTGGGCTTCGGGGTCAAGGGCAAGGTCCTGGAGGCCTTCGCCCGCGGCCTGCCCGTGGTCGCGACCTCCATCGTGCAGGGCGGGATCCCCGAAGCCCGGCCCGAGGAGCATCTCCTGGTGGCGGACAGCCCGCGGTCCTGGGCGCGGCAGTGCCGCCGGCTCCTGGAAGACGCAGCCCTGCGCCGGCGCCTGGCTGCGGCGGGGCGGGCCCTGGCCGAGAGGCACTATGCCTGGGGCGCGTCCTGCGCCAAGCTCGACGAGCTCTACCGTTCCCTGCTCGAGCCGCGCGCCGCGCGGCCGGAGCCGGCGCCGTCCCTGGCGCCTTCCGCATGATCCGCACCGAGAACGAGGTCGACTTCATCCTGCGCCGGCTCGACTCCTGGGTCGAGCGCGGGCTGGCGCGGCGGGCCGTCCGCCGGCGGCCCGGACCCGTGCGCGAGCTGCACATCGAGCTGACCCACCGCTGCAACCAGCGCTGCGTGATGTGCCACCACTGGCTCATGCCGCGGCAGGACCGCGGCGGCATGCGCCGCGAGCTGGGCCTCGACGAGATCCGCCGGCTGGTGGAGGGTTCCTCCCTGCTCGACGGGGTGGAGAGCGTGGTGCTCACCGGCGGCGAGCCCTGGCTGCGCGCCGACAGCGTGGACATCCTGGACGTCCTCGCGCGGCGCTTCCCGCAGGCGCGCGTCGGCATCCTGAGCAACCTCTGGGACGCGGACTTGGTGCGCCGGCGCCTGGCCGAGGCGCGCGGGAAAGGGCTGGCCCGGCTCTGGATCGGCTCCTCCCTGGACGGCCTGGGTCCGGTCCACGACGAGGTGCGCGGCCGGGCCGGGGCCTTCCGCCGGCTCATGGCGGCCATCGCCATGGTGCGCGCCGAGTCCCCGGGGACCGAACTCAGCCTCAACTTCACCATCACCCCGCGCAACCATCGCCAGCTCTGGGCCGCCTATCAGCACGCCAAGGGGCTGGGGCTCTGGTTCGGGGCCCAGATGACGGTCAACCACGAGGGCCTGCGCGCCCCGGAGATCGCGGCGTGGAAGGCGGCTGAACTGGCGCGCGTGGCGGAGCAGATCGACGGGATCCTGCTCGACCTCTGCCGCGGCGAGGGCGCGGCCCAGAGGCTCCTGGAGGGGCGGGAGCGGGAGTCGCTCTGGCTCTGGACCCGCCTGCTCTACTGGGCCCGCCTGAAGCGCTTCGCGCTCAGGCCCGAGCGCTTCTTCAGGGACTGCCTGGCCGGGGAGCGCTTCGTCATGCTCGACCCCGAGGGACGCCTGTTCTTCTGCCCGGTCAACAAGCACCGACAGATCGGCGGCGTCCGGGAGAGTCCGCTCGACGAACTGTGGGCCTCTCCCCGGGCCCGGGCCGAGCGGCGGCACATCGCCTCCGGCCGCTGCGCCTGCTGGCTCAACTGCATCGCGGTCCCGGTCCTGGACCGGGTCCTGGCGGCCGGGCTGTGAGAGCCTCGAGCCGGCCCCTGGCCAGCATCATCATCCTCTGCCACAACGACCGGAAGTACCTGCGCGACTGCGCGGCCAGCATCCGCCGCCACACACCGCAGCCTTACGAGCTGATCTTCGTGGACAACGGCTCCCGGGACGGGGCCTGCCGCGAACTGCGCCGCATCCGCGGCTCCTCGGCCCGCCCTGTGCGCATCATCCGCAACCGGGAGAACCGCTTCTTCGCCGCGGGCAACAACCAGGGCATCGCGGCGGCGCGCGGGGAGAACATCGTCCTGCTCAACGCCGACACCTTGGTGACGCCGGGCTGGCTGCGCGGGCTGGCGGACTGCTCCCGGCGCGACCCCCGCATCGGGCTGGTCGGCCCCTACACCAACCAGGCCGCGGGCCAGCAGGTGGTCTGGCCGGCCGCCTACCGCTGCCCCGGGGGCCTGGACGCCTGGTCCCGGGCCTGGTCCCGGGGCCGGCGCGGCCGCGCGCGCCGGGTCCCCTGGCTGGTGGGCTTCTGCTGGCTCATCCCCCGCGCGGTCGTCGAGAAGGTCGGCGTGCTCGACGAGCGCTTCGGCCCCGGGGGGTTCGAGGACTACGATTACTGCCTGCGCGTGCGCCTGGCGGGCTACGAACTGGCCATCGCGGAGGACGTCTACATCCATCATTTCGGAGGACGCGGGTATGTCAACCTACGGTACGAGGAGCTCCGGATCCGCAACCGACGGGTCTATTGGGACAAGTGGGCCGGGTGGGTCCGCGAGCGACTCCCGCCGGCGGCCGTTCGCGCCGGACAAGATCTTCGCGCATAAGGACCGCCTCGCGCAGTGGCTCGGGACCGGGCGCTCCCGGCCCATCAGCCTCGAGCTGGACATGACCAACGTCTGCAACCAGAACTGTCCGCACTGCTTCGGCTTCGACCCGGAGCGCGACGGGGCGCGGCTCTCCTGGGAGGAGGCCCGGCGCATCATCGACTCGGCCCGGGAGGCCGGCGTGCGCGGCCTGACCTTCACGGGCGGAGGCGAGCCCCTGGTCAACCCGGACACGCCCCGGGCCGCGGCCTATGCCGCGGAGTCCGGGATCGACGTGGGCTTCATCACCAACGCCCAGTCCCTGACGCCCGCGGCCGCCGACGTCCTGCTGCGCTGCTGCGTCTGGCTGCGCGTGAGTCTCGACGCCGCGACCCCGGAGGTTTTCCGCAAGACCCACGGAGGCGGCCCGGCGCAGTTTGCGCAGGTCCTGGACAACATCCGCCGGCTCGTGCGGCGCAAGGCCGAGCTGGGCAGCCGCACTACGCTGGGCATCGGGTTCCTGACCGCTCCCGGCACGGCGGCGGACATCTACGGCTTCGCGGCCCTGGGGAAGGACCTCGGCGTGGACTACGCCCAGTACCGGCCGCTGCTGCGCCGCCGGGGCGAGGCCGAGATCGACTATTCCGACGGGATGATGCTCGCCGAGATGCGGCGCGCGGCGCGGGACTTCTCCGGCGAGGTCTACCGGGTGGTCTGCTCCGAGCACAAGTACCAGCGCATCGCCGAAGGCCGTATCGCGCGCGATTACCGCCGCTGCTACGGCCAGCACTTCGCCATGGTGGCGGCGGCGGACCAGAGGATGTACGTCTGCTGCCATATGCGCGGCGTGGCCAAATACGCGGTCGGCGACCTGAAGCGGCAGAGCATCGCCGAGGTCTGCGACAGCGCCGAGCGGCTCCGGGTGGCCGAAGCCGTGGATTTCCGCGACTGCCCGCCGCTGTGCCGCTGCGACGCCTTCAACCAGATCCTCTGGGACCTCAAGGACGGCGGACGCGGCCTGGACGAGGCGCCCGCGGACAAGGGATGGGAGCACCGGAACTTCATCTGAAGACGGCCGCCCCGGCCCGGCGATTCACCGTGGCGGGCGAGTCCATGGAATTCCTCCTGCGCACGGGGGACGTCCTCTCCGTCGCCCGAGGCGCCGCGCCGGCGCGCCCCGGGGACCTGGTCCTGACCATGGGCAAGGACGCGCCCGTGCTGGCGCACCGCGTCCTTCTCTCCGCCGGGGGAACCCTTCTGACGAAGGGGGACTTCCACCTCTTCCCGGACGGCCCGGCGGCCGCTTCCGCCCTGGTCGGCCGCGTCCTCATGGTCGAGCGCGGAGCAGATCGGGTCTGGCTCGACTGCGGCCGGGCTCGCGCGGCCGGGCTCGCCGCGGCCGCCTATTCCCTGGCGGGCGTGCTCCTGTATCGCGCGGCCCAGCTGCTCCTGTGGCTGGCCGGAGGCCTGGCGCTGAGCCTGGGCTGGGCCCGCCTGCAGCGCCGCCTGGAGACCGCCCATCTCACCGTCGCGCGCTCCCTCCTGCGCCGGCCGGCCGAGGCGCTCTTCCGCGCCCTGGCGCGCCACACGCGGCTGCGCCACGTCGGGGAGGTCGAGACGGCCCTGCGTGGGCGCCTCGAGGAGGGGAAGGACGGAGCCGCGGTCTGGGCCGCGGGCGAGATCTCCCGGGACACGGAGTGGTCCGGCGAGGTCCGGGTGCTCGGCGACGTCGTGGTCCTGCCGGGCGCGGCGCTGACCCTGCGGCCCGGGACGCGGGTCCTGTTCCTGCCCGGGAAGCGCTTCCACCACGGCGTGCGGCGGCGCCGGGACGGGCGGTCCTGCGCGCTCACGGACGGCCGCGGCTCCCATCTCGTGGTCTATGGGAGGCTCCGGGTCCTCGGGGAGGCCGCCGCCCCGGTCTTCTTCGAATCGTCCTCCGGTCCCTGGGGCGGCATCCTGCTCCTGGGCGGCGAGGCCCACGAACTGCGCCACGCCGAGCTGGCGGTCTCGCGCCGCGGGCTCCTCTGCGCGGACGAGGTCCGGCTCGAAGCCGGGGATCTGCGCTTCATCGGGACCAAAGACTGCGCGGTGCGCTGTGCGGGCCTGGCGCAGGCCCGTCTGGAGCGCTGCCGCTTCGAAGGCGGCCGGGAGGGGCTGGCCGCGGAGGAGGGCGCCCGGGCGGCCCTGGCCGGGGCCTCGTTCCGGGGCGTGGAGCTCGCGGTCCTGGCCCGGGGCGCGGCCGGAGTGTGCCTGGAGTCCTGCCGGGTGGACGGCCTGGGCGCGGCCGGGAGCCGGGGCTTCCTCTTCGAGGACGGGGTCCAGGGCGAGGTCGTGGACTGCGAGACGGTCGGCTGCGACGTCGGACAGTCCCTCCGGGGCCGCGCGAGGCTTTCGCTCCGGGAGAGCCGTTTCCTCAAGAACAAGACCGGCCTGTCCTGCGCGGAGGGATGCGCGGCCTCCGCCGTGAAGTCCACTTTCGCGGATAATGCCGATGCCAATGTGAGCCTGGCCGGAGGGGAGCATCGCCTTTCGGACTGCGTGCTGCGCGGGTCCGCGATAGGCCTGGGCGCCGCGGGCCGGGCGCGCGTGGAACTGGAGGGCGGCGTCATCTCGGAGGCCGGCGCGGACGGATTATCCTTGGCGGATGAGGCGCAGGCGAAGGTCAACGGCACCGCTTTCGTGAAGAACAAGACAGCGGTCTCCTTGGGCGGCCGGACGCGGCTGAGCGCCGAGGGGGCGCGGGTGGAGGACGGCGCCGGACACGGACTCTGGCTCAAGGACTCGGCCGCGGCCGAGCTGCGCGGCGGCGTCTTCTCCCGCAACGGGGACAACGGCATCTATCTGACCGGAGCGGCGCGGCTGGACATCTCCCGGGGCGAGCTCGCGGGCAACCGCTGCGGCCTGGCCTGCGCGGACGCGAGCGCCGCGAACGTCGTCCAGACGGCGTTCGCGGAGAACAGGGAGACGAACATCAGCCTGACCGGCGGGGAGCATCGGCTCGTGGGCTGCGCCCTGCGCGGCGCGCCGGTGGGCGTGAGCGCGGCGGGCGGGTCGCGTCTGGAGATGTCGGGGTGCTCGGTCGCGGAGAGCCGCGAAGCCGGCTTGGCTCTGGCGGACGAGGCCCAGGTGAAGTCTCAGGCGGGCTCTTTCTCGGGGAACCGGATAGGCATCACCCTGTGCGGCGGGGCGCGGCTCGAAGCCGGGGGCGCGCGGGTGGAGGGAAGCTCGGGGCACGGGCTCTGGCTCCAGGACGCGTCCTGGGCGGCCCTCGACGGCTGCGGGCTCCGCGGCAACGGGGACAACGGGATCTACCTGACCGGGAAGTCTCGGCTCGAGCTCTCCGGCGGCGAGCTTGCCGTCAACCGCTGCGGCCTGGCCTGCTCCGACGCGAGCGCGGCCCGCGCGGACCAGGCGTCTTTCGCCGGGAACAAAGATGCCAACGTCAGCCTGACCGGCGGCGCGCATCGGTTCTCGGACTGCTCGCTGCGGGGCTCGGCCGCGGGACTGAGCGCGGCGGGCCGGGCGCGCGTGGAGCTGGCGGGAGGCTCCATCTCCGGCAGCAGCGGGGAGGGGCTGGCCCTGGCCGACGAAGCCGAGGCCGGGGCCAGGGACGCCGCCTTCGTCGGGAACAGGACCGGCGTCTTCCTGTGCGGCAAGGCGCGGCTGCGCGCCGAGTCCGCCCGCGTGGAGGGGAGCCTCGGGCACGGGGTCTGGCTCAGGGATGCGGCGGCGGCCGCCCTTTCGGGATGCGAGTCCGCGCGGAACCGGGACAACGGCATCTATCTGACCGGCAAAGCCAGGCTGGAGCTCGGCGGCGGCAGGCTCGAGGAGAACCGCTGCGGCCTGGCCTGCGCGGACGGGAGCGCCGCGAACGCCGTCAAGACGTCGTTCGCGGGCAACGCCGAGATGAACATCAGCCTGACCGGGGGAGAGCACCGCTTCCTGGAATGCTCGCTCCAGGGCGGCGCCGCGGGGCTCAGCGTCGTGGGCCGGGCGCGCCTGGCGCTCGAGTCCTGCCGGGTGGCGCAGAGCGCGGGAGCGGGCGCGTCCCTGGCGGACGAGGCGGAGACGCGCTCCAAGGCGACGGTCTTCGCGGGCAACGGGACGGGGATCGCCCTGTGCGGCAAGGCGCGGCTGACCGCCGAGGCCACGCGCGTGGAGGGGAGCCTCGGGCATGGTCTGTGGCTCAAGGATGCCGCCGCCGCGGCCTGCGCCGGCGGCGGGTTCCAGGGCAACCGGGACAACGGCATCTATCTGACGGACGCGTCGCGGCTCGAACTCTCCGGCGGCGAGCTCAAGGACAACCGCTGCGGCCTGTCCGGAGCGGACGAGAGCGCGGTCCGGGCGACGGAGACCTCGTTCGCCGGGAACAGCGAGACGAACGTCAGCCTGACCGGCGGCGCGCATCGGCTCGCGGGATGCGCGCTCGCAGGCGCGGCGACCGGCCTGAGCCTCGTGGGCAAGGCGCGGCTGGAACTGGCGGGCGGCTCCGTCGCCGGGAGCAGCGGCGCGGGCCTGGCCCTGGCGGACGAGGCCGAGGTCCGGGCCGCGTCCAGCGCCTTCTCGGGGAACGGGACCGGGATCGCCCTGTGCGGCAAGGCGCGGCTGACCGCCGAGTCCGTCCGCGTGGAGGGAAGCCTCGGGCACGGCCTGTGGCTCAAGGATTCGGCTTCGGCGGTCCTCGCCGGCGGCGGGTCCTGCGGCAATGGGGACAACGGCGTCTACCTGACCGGCGCGGCCCGGCTCGAGCTCGCGGACGGAGAGCTCAAGGGCAACCGCTGCGGCCTGTCCGGAGCGGACGAGAGCGCCGCGAGCGCCGCCCAGACCACGTTCGCGGACAACAGCGAGACCAACGTCAGCCTGACCGGCGGCGCGCACCGGTTCTCGGACTGCTCTCTGCGGGGCTCGGCCGCTGGCCTCAGCGCCGTGGGCCGGGCGCGCGTGGAGCTGGCGGGGTGCGCCATCCGGGACAGCCGCGGCAAGGGCTTGGCCCTGGCGGATGAGGCGCAGGCGGCGGCCGAGGGCGTCGCCTGCGAAGGCAACGCGACGGGCATGGAGCTCTCCGGCCGGTCGCGCTTGAGCGCGCGGTCCGCGCGGGTGAGCGGGAACTCCGGGCACGGACTCTGGCTCAAGGACGAGGCCGCCGCGGACCTCTCCGGCGGCGACTTCTCCCGGAACCAGGACAACGGCATCTACCTGACGGGGAAGGCCCGGCTCGCGCTCGCGGGGAGCGGGCTCGCAGGCAACCGCTGCGCTCTGGCCTGCGCCGACGAGACCGCGGCGGCCGCGGAGGGATCGTCGTTCGCGCGCAGCGCCGAGGTCAACATCTGTCTGAGCGGCGGCGAGCATCGTCTCGCGGGCTGCGAGGTGTCGGACTGCGCTCTGGGCCTGTCCGTGCAGGGCGGCGCCCATGTCGAGGCGCGCTCCCTGCGCCTGGTGCGCAACGGGAACGCCGTGGTCTTGAGCGGCAGGACGCTGTCCCGGTTCCACGCCTGCATCTGGCGGGAGAACGGGGTCGGCCTCTGGGCGCAGGAAGACTCCATCTGCAGCATCCAGGGCGGCGCCCTGCGGCGCCACAAGGAGCAGGCCCTGCGGGCCGGCCAGCGGGCCTCCCTTTCGGCCCTGGGCGTGCGCTTCCTGGCCAACCAGATGGCGCTGCTCCTGGAGGACGAAGCCCGGGCCGCGGCGGGGACCTGCGCCTTCCGCCGCAACCCCACCGGCGCCAAGGCCGACGGCGGCTCCCAACTGACGCTCCGGGCCTGCCGCCTGCGCCTCTGCGCCACGGATGGAGCCTGGCTGGGCGCCGGGGCCGCCGGGAACATCATGGAGAGCGTCTTCACCAGCAACCGAGTGGCCATACACCATCACCTTGACGCCCATGTGAATCTCGCGCATAATGAATTCCATGCGAATGTATACGGGGACGCCTGCTGCTACAGCAGGTGCCACTGCCCCCCGGCCGCTGCTCCTGGAGAGGAAGAGGCATGCCTGACGGCGTGAGCCTGGCCTTGGTGCAGTGCCCCGGCTGGGGGCGGGAGTGCCCGCCCTACGCCCTGGCCTGCCTGAGCGCCTACGCGCGCCGGGAAGGCTTCGGCACGGCCTGCTTCGACCTCAACAACTCCCTGCGCGAACGCGCCCCGGAACTGCGGGCCATGTGGGACGACAAGGACCAGTACTCCTTCTGGGAGAACCCCAGCCGGCTGGAGGAACTCCTGCGCCGAGGCGGCGGCCTGGTCGAAGGGTTCGTGGACAAGGTCCTGGCCACGGGCGCGCGCGTCATCGGCTTCTCCACCCACACCACTTCTTACCTGGTCAGCCTGGAGGTGGCGCGGCGCATCAAGGCGCGGGACGCCTCGCGCGTCGTGCTCTTCGGCGGCCCCCAGTGCGCCCGCTCCCAGGCCGCCC
>JACRDS010000048.1 GCA_016212825.1 Elusimicrobiota bacterium
ATCCACCGGGGGGATTCCCTTTTCAAACAAGATGACTGCTTGCAAACGTCGTTGCTCCAACTGAACCGGGCTGCCGTGTGGGCGCATTATTCCACACCTCCAGCCCATAGTATAGGCCATTACTTATGCAGGAGTCAATATCCTCAAACTCTGCGCCCTCGAGCCATTTTGTATAATTTATGGGGGCGCTCTCACGGAGACACGATGAAAAAGATACTTCTGCCTTTACTCGCTGGGCTGGCGGCGTTCCCGGGCTGCAACACCCCGCCCCCTCGCACGGACCCCTTCGAGGGCATCCAAGCCGCAGGCAGTTCGCGGTACAACAATCTTTCCGTGGCGATCATGCCGTCGAAAAACACCGAGAAGGCCATAGCCTACCTGCGGAGCCGGATCGGCGGCATGGGCAACATGGATTCAGGCCCGATCTACCAGGAGATCACCGACGCCATCCAGGCCACGTTCGGCCGCGTCGTCAAGGTCGCAAGCCTCCAGGATGTCCCCGGCTCGCAGTCCGACCTGGCGGCGGTCGTGGACATCTACCCTCAGAAAGGGGAGTTCGCGGCGCAGATGGACGCCAAGGTCATCTTGTTGACCCCGGACGGCCGGCAGCTCGATGAGTTCAACGGGCACGGAGAGCAGCGCATCGCCTTCACCCTCCTCCCGCATATGACGGAGACGATGGCCGGCGCCGCCCGCAAAGCGGCGGCGCAGCTCAAGACGGCCTTCCTCGCTTCGACGGCGCTGGCGGAATTCGCCAAGACCAAGGCCGCCCCCCCCTCCGGCGTCGCCGCCGGAGGTCCGACGCCTACGCCCGTAAGCGTGGCCCGTTCGGATGTCGACACCCCGACCTACGGCGGGCAGGAGCGTCCCGACCACTTCGCGCTCGTCGTCGGCATCGAGAAATACTCGGCGCTGCCCGAAGCCCAGTTCGCAGAACGCGACACGGCTGCGGTCAAGCGCCATCTGCTCGCGCTCGGTTATCCGGAGAGGAACATCCTTTATCTGACGGGCCCGCAGGCCAGTCGAGCCGCCCTCGCGAAGAACCTCGAGTCGTGGCTGCCGCGCAACGTCGACGAAAACGGGACCGTGTTCTTCTACTACTCCGGCCACGGGGCGCCGGACGCAAAAACGGGCGAGGCCTATCTATTGCCCTGGGACGCTGATGCTCAATCCTTGGAGTTCACGGCCTATCCCATCAAGCGCTTGTACGAAAAACTCAACGCCCTCAAGGCTCGGAAAATCATCGTGGCTCTGGATTCCTGTTTTTCAGGGGCCGGAGGCCGCTCCGTCCTCGCGCAGGGAGCCCGCCCCCTTGTGACCAAGATCGACACCGGCTCCGACGCGGCTGGCAAGCTCGTCGTCTTCACGGCCGCCGCCGCCGATGAGATCACAGGAACCGCCCAAGAGGAAGGACATGGACTATTCACCTACAACTTCCTCAAGGGTCTCAATGCCAACAATGGGAGCGTAACCGTCAAGAATCTGTATGAGTACCTCCTTCCGAAAGTCCAGGACGCGGCCCGGCGGAGCAACCGCGATCAGACTCCCCAGCTTATCCCGCCCGACCTCAAGGAAAGGGCGTCGCTCGGGCTCAGATAGTTTGCCCCGCCTTCTAGCCCAAAAGACCCACCACAATTAGGGATATTGCCGTCCCCCCTCTAGGCCTCTCGCTTCATGCGCGTTCCGCCGGCACAGGCTAGAATCTCTACATGAACCTCTTGAGAATCCTTCTTTCTCTTATCCTCTTCGTCCCCCAATCTCTCTTCGCCGCGGTCGTCGTCGCCCCGGTCCGAACCACCTCGATCAACACCGGTCTGGGCGCCATCGGCGCCGGGATCAGCGCCGCCGCTCCCGCCTCCGGCCTCTCCGGCGCGGCCCAGCTCACCCAAGGCCCCGTCCTCTCCTATCCCACCACCTTCCGCGGCATGTCCGCGACCTACAAGGTCGCTGAGAAGAACTACCTCACCGCCATCGAAAAGGTCATGGCCATCCCGGCCGACCAGCGCACCTTCGCCAACACCGTCAAACCCCTCTCCGAAGCCGATGCCCGCTTCCAGGAAGACATCGTCGGCGCTTCTTTCATGACCGACGTCTCCCCCGACCCCAAGGTCCGCCGCATGGGCGACGCGATAGACCGCCGCACCAGCCGCCTGGGCATCGGCCTGGCCGCCCGCCAGGACATCTTCCAGGCCTACAAGGACGTGGCTGCCAAAGGCGAGCAGCTCTTCGGCGAGGACAAGAAGCTCCTCGAGGAGACCATCCGCGGCTACGAGCGCTCCGGCATGGGCCTGCCCCAGGCCCAGCGCGACCGGCTCAACGCCATCCGCCAGAAGCTCTCCGACCTCTCCCAGGCCTTCTCCAAGAACCTGCGCGAGGTCAACGACAAGCTCGAAGTCGACCCCTCCCAGCTCGCCGGCCTGCCCCAGTCCTACATCGACGGCCTGGAGAAGACCCCCGACGGCAAGGTCAAGGTCGGACTCGACTACCCCTCCTACGGCCCGTTCATGGACCTGGCCAAGGACTCCGAGCTGCGCCGCCAGCTCTACATGAAGTACGGCAGCCGCGCCGCCGGCCAGAACCTCCCCATCCTCACCGAGGTCCTCAAGCTGCGCCAGGAGCTCGCCAAGGTGCTGGGCTACCAGTCCTACGCCCACTACGCCATCGAAGACCGCATGGCCAAGACCCCCGACCGCGTCCAGTCCTTCCTCACCCGCCTCAAGGACCTCCTCCAGGGCGGGGCCAAGGCCGAGGAAGCGCGCATGGTCGAGGAGAAGCGCCGCGACGACCCCGCCGCGGCCAGCGTCCCGGCCTGGGACCGCGCCTTCTACGCCACCCGCCTGCAGAAGCGCCTCTACGACCTCGACGACGAGGAGGTGCGCCAGTACTTCCCCGCAGACACCGTGGTCGAAGGCACCCTCCAGGTCTACCAGAACCTGCTCGGCCTGCGCTTCAACGAGGTCCCGGCCCAGGGCTGGTCCCCCGACGTCCGGCTCTTCCGCATCGAGGACGCGGCCACGGGCCGGCAGATCGGCCACTTCTTCCTCGACCTCTACCCCCGGCCCGGCAAGTACAACCACATGGCCGCCTTCTCGCTCCTGCAGGGCAGGGAACTGCCGGACGGCTCTTATCGGCAGCCCGTCTCCGCCATGGTCGGCAACTTCACCAAGGCCACGCCCGGCCAGCCCTCTTTGCTGCTGCACAGCGAGGTGGAGACCTTCTTCCACGAGTTCGGCCACCTCATGCACCAGACCCTCACCCAGGCCCGCTACACTGAGTTCTCCGGCTCGCGCGTGGCGCGCGACTTCGTGGAAGCCCCCTCCCAGATGCTGGAGAACTTCGTCTGGCAGCCCGCGGTGCTGGCCCGGCTCTCAGGGCATTGGAAGGACACGTCGCAGAAGCTGCCCAAGGCCCTGCTCGACAAGATGCTGGCGGCCAAGAACTTCAACCGCGCCAAGGCCGAGCTCGGCCAGGTGGCCCTGGCCACCTTGGACCTCGTCTACAACGTCATGACCGGACCCGTGGACCCCATGACCGTGATGGCCAGGATCTGGCAGGACCTCGGCCTGCCCGCGCCCGTGCCCGGCACCGCCTTCCCCGCCAACTTCGGCCACCTCATGGGCTACGCGGCCGGCTACTACGGCTACCTCTGGTCGCGCGTCTACGCCCAGGACATCTTCTCGCGCTTCGAGGCTGAAGGCATAGACAACCCCGCGGTGGGCAGGTCGTACCGGAAGGAGATCCTGCAGACCGGCTCCTCGCGCGACGAGGCCGAATCCCTCAAGGCCTTCCTGGGCCGGGAGCCCAACGAGGAGGCCTTCCTGAAATACCTGGGCCTTGAGCCCGAGAAGCCCTCCCCGGCTTTGGTGGAGGAGAAGATGGCGGAGCCCGCCAAGACGGCCATCAAGGAGGCGCTCACATCCATGAAGGACCGTCTCCTGCCGCTGGCCGGCAAGGTCCAGCTCCGCTTCGAGTCGCACTACAACCCCCGCAACCCCCTGGTCCTGGTGCAGGCGGCCAACGGCCGCAGGAGCATGTTCTACCTGCACGAGGCCCGCGAACTGCTCTGGAAGGCGCGCTTCTCCTGGCGCGATCCCCGGACCTGGCTGCCGCGGCTGGCGGCCGACCCGGATACCATGGACCTCGGCCGGCAGGTGGAGGCCGCGGTCTCCTTCGCCGAGCTTCTGGCCCGCTGACCGTCGGAGTCTAAGGGGTCAGATCTTGAAATTTGAATTTTCAAGTTTCAAGATCTGACCCCTTAAAGCACTTGGCGGGAGAGCAGGTCCGCCAAAGACCGGGCCAGGCGGCGCTTTTCCACCTCATCCTGGAAGGACAGGTCCGCAGCCAGGAAGCCGTCCTCGTCGCGGTCCACAGACTCCACCCGGGCGCGCAGGTCCGCGAAACGCTCGCCGTTGACCTCGAAGGCCAGGCGCACCTGCTCGCCCCGGTCCAGCGGAGTCTGGGTGGAAAGCTTGGCGCTCGACGCGCACAGCTCCAGGAGCCGGCCCCAGCCATCCTCCCGGGCGACCTCCCCGGGGAAGCGCAGCAGGACCGGCGTATGGACCGAGGACCTAGCCATCAGCGCCTCAGGATCATCGCGTCGAGGTCCGCGTGCTGGAAGATGCGCGCCGGGCCCGAGTCCTTGGGCAGCTTCTCGGCCGAGGTCCAGAAGCGCGTCCCGTCCCAGGCCAGGCCGCGCGGCTTGTAGGCCCCGTCCGCGTACTCCGGCAAGGACACCCGGCCCGTGGGCTCGTCGGGACGCTCCAGGTTGTGGCGGATGAGCTCCCGGTTGCCGGCGTCCAGAGACCACAGGGACTTGCCGTCGAAGACCAGGGCCGCGGGCTCCGCGCCCGGATAGCGGTAGGTGGCCACCACCGTGAGCTCCGCGTCGGTCAGGCGCTTGTAGATGGCCCGGCGCGCCGGGTCGCAGGTCCACAGGTAGAGCCCGTCGTAGGCGATGCCCGCGGTGTGCGGGGCCGCGTCCTTGTAGGTCTGCACCGGCGTCAGCGCCGCGTCGCGCATGTGGCGCACGATGGCGCCCTTGGCCGTGACGGACCAGACCGCCTCCATGGCGAAGGCGACCGAGGAGGGCATCTGGGCCGTGAAGTGGATGATGCGCTTGATGGACAGGTCGGCCGGGGCATGCTCGTAGAGCGACTGCGTGAACCAGTCCGCGGACCACAGGCTGCGGGCCTGGTCGTCGTAGGCCAGGCCCGCCGGGTGCTTGTAGGGCAGGTCCCAATAGGACCTCTTCGCCAGAGCCTCCCGGCCCTGCCTCTCCTGGCGCTGCAGCGCGAGATAGCCGAAGGCCGCCGCGAAGAAGACCAGCACGGCGAGCAGGTAGTAGGGCAGGGCCGGCCGCGGCGGCGCGTAGACCACGGAGAAGGCCGTGCCCTGGAAGCGCAGGGCCTTGGAGAGGCAGGGCTCCAGGGCCTCGCGGCTCCAGGGAGAGCTCACCACCTCGGCCGCGCCCAGGCGCATGAGGTGAACGGCGCGGTTGGCGTCGCGCCGGCGCAGGGCCACCACCACGGGCATCAGCGGCGCCACGCGCAGGATCTCGCGCACCGCGACGGCCGCGTCCCCGCGCGGCCCGTCCACCACCAGCATGGCCCTGGGCCGGTTCTCGCGCAGGACCTCCACCGCCGCCGCGATGCGGTCCGCGGGCATCACCGCGTGGCCGGCCTCGCCGGCCAGGAGGGACAGGCGCTGCCTGTCGAGCTCGTCGTCCGCCAGCAGGCCCAGGGTCGCCATTCTAGCGCAGAGGCTCCGGGATGCTCAGGACCGCGCCTTCCCTGGGCAGCCCCCGTTCGATCTTGTCGCGGTTGGCCTCGTAGATGCGCTCCCAGAGCCCCGCGTCGCCGTAGTAGTAGTCGGAGATGGAGCGCAGGGTGTCGCCGGGCTTGACCTGGTGCCGGCGCGGCCAGACCACGGCCGGCTTGGCCGGCCTGGCCTTGGGCTTGGGCGGCGGCGGGGGCGGCGGGGCGAGCCGGCGCTTCTCGAACTCCAGGGCCCGGAGTTCGTACTCCAGCTCGTCCTTCTTCTTCTGCAGGAGGCGCAGGTCGTCCTCGGTCTGGGAGTAGCGCTTCTGCAGCACCGACATCTGGTCCGTCACGATGCCGCGGTTGGTCTCCGCGGTCTGCGTCTCGGAGTCCATGGTCTTCTTGCGCTCCTCCAGCCGGATGATGTCCGCGCGCAGCGTGTCGGCCTGGGCCGCGGCCTGCCCCACGAAGTTGCCGGTGAAGGAGGGCGCGCCGAAGCGGTAGTTGAAGCTGGCCTGGTAGGCGCCGCCCTGGCGGTGGATGCCGTTGGTCGGCACGGTCATGGCCAAGTCGAGCATGATGGGCGAGAAGTTGACGCCCAGGCCGAAAGCGACCTGGCTCACCCCGTCGAGTTGGAAGCCCCGCCCCGCGCGCGCCTTCAGGAGACCCTGCAGGAAGGATGCCTCCACGCCGGGGTAGAACTCGGCCAGGCCCTTGCGGTAGCGCAGGTCCCCGGCCACCGTGAGCCAGCGCCTCCAGGTATAGGCGGTGCCCAGGCCCACGGTGGGGCGCGGGGTCCCCACGTTGGTGGTCAGGTCCATGAGGGTGAAGGAGCCGCTCAAGCCCATGTTGGAGCGGGCCAGGACGCCGCCGTCGAAGCCCATGCCGAAGTGCCCCTTGCCCTCGTCCACGTTGATGAACTTGAAGTTGCCGCCCACGCGCAGGGGCTTGGCCAGGGGCACGCCCGGCACGCGCAGCTCCTGCGCGTAGTTGAAGGCGAAGACGTCCTTGTCCCCCCCGTGGGTCTGCCGGCCTCCGTAATAGGCGGCTCCAACGGTCGCCGTGTTGATGGGCTCGTACGGCCGTATATAGGTCAGGGCCGCGAAGGAGAGGGTCCCCTTGGGGGAGAGCATGCGGCCCAGGCTCATGCCGGCCTGGGTATAGGGCGTGTTGGCGGTCCCCGACGGGTTGAAGAACATCGCGTACGGGTCGTCGGCCACGGCGCTGAAGGCCATGCCCATGCCCATGGCCTTGGCCCCGGGCATGAAGTCGCTGAAGCCCGCGGCCAAGGCTCCGGAAGGGAAGAGCAAGGCCAGGACGACGGTCAGGGACCGTTGGAGCACGGTCGAGATTATAGCTAAAAGCCATTATAGAATTATGAATAATCGTTTTCCCGCCCCCCCTTGACACTCCTCCGGCCACCTGCGATAATTCATGATATGAGCGAAGAAGGGGCTCCCCGCAGCAGCAAAGGCGCGGCGATCTTGGCGGTCCTGGCGGTCGCCGGCTCGGCCGTGGGCGTCACGATCTACCAGCTTTCCCAGAAAGAGAAGCCCACGGTGAGCGCCACGGGCTTCGACATAGCCAAGACCCAGGAGAACCGGGCGGCCGCGGACGGAACGCTCCCGCAGCGCGGCGGCCCGGCGCCTGACCGCACCATGCTCCAGACCGAGGATATGGGCGCCATGCGCTTCGGGGAAGGCGGCTCCAGCGCCCCCCAGCAGGCCGCCCGGAAGGGCGCGGACAGCTTCACCGAAGCCTGCCGCAAGTCCGAGGGCAAGGTGCAGGCCATGGCCGTCGCCTACACCAAGCGCTACCCCAGCATCGCGCAGTACGGCCGGGACTGGATGAGCTACCCCGACCTCAAGAAGCTCAACGACGATTACGCCCGCGACCGCGACCCGATCGCCTTCCTGCGCGGGGTGGCGGGGTCCAAGAACTTCGCCAAGCTCATGGTGAAATACGCGCGGGACCCGGCCCTTCAGTCCTTCGTCAAGGAGGCCGTGGCCAAGGCGCCCGGCGATGTGACCTCCTCGGCCATGTCTTTGCTCAAGGAGGACGCCGTCATCAAGAAGGCGGTCATCAACGTGGCCGACGCCCTGGGCCTGCCTCCGGCCCTGACCGCGGGGGTGCTGGGCGGAGGCAAGGTCGACGAACAGCAGGTCATGGGCCAGGTCCTGCAGGGCTCGGGGCTGCAGGGCGCGATGCAGGACCCAAACGTCCAGAAGGCCATGCAGGAGAAGGGCGTCGACCCCAACAAGCTCCGCTGAGACAGGCCAGGACCCCTCCCCTCACGGGGAAGGGTCCCGTCGACCTCTTTCCGGATCCCTGAGCTACTGGTTGACGGCGCAGTAAGCGCTGGAGCCGCTGCCCACCTGATGATACCCGGACTTGCAGTTGCAGCAGGAGGAATTGCACTGGTTGGTACCCGCCGTGCAGGTGCCGGAGTTGCTGTTGTTGCAGTTAGCGTTGCTGTTGGAGGAACCGCCCATGCTGCAGCCGGAGGATGAGGAACACGGATCGCTGGAGCAGCTCAGCGCTCCCAGCAGGATGACGAAGAATGCCGCTGCCGTAATTCTCTTCATAGGAATCTCCCGAGGACCTTGCATGTAGTAGTAGTTTAGAGCCCCGAAGCCCGGCTGTCAAGAGGTTTTCCCTGTTTTTATTGAATTTTTATCGAGAGAATCCTGAAGTTGACGCCTCCGCCGGAAAGAAAGTACCCTCTATCTTCCGATGAACCACACTTGGCTGCTGCGCACGCCGTCGGACGCGGACGGCCTGGAGTGCCCAGGCTGCGAGCGCCTTCCCTTCTGCGAAGGACTGCTCCGGCTCAGGCGCGGCAGCGCCATGGTGCGGTCGCCGGTCCTGGAAGCGCCCGGCCCGTTCGACAACGCGGTCGGGTCCTGGAACGCGGACCTGCCCCCCGGCTCCCGGCTCGAACTGGAGGTGCGGGCGCGCCTGGAGGGAGGCTGGTCCGCTTGGTACTCCCTGGGCGCGGCCGAAGGCCGGCCGGGCCGCCGCCTGGAGCTGCGCTCGCCGGGGTCCCAGGAGGACGCACACGGCCAGGTGGCCTCGGACACGCTGCTCCTCAAGTCCCAGGCCTCGGCCCTGCGCTGGCGCCTGCGCCTGAGCGCGGGCCGGGGTCCGCTCGTCCTGCGCCAGGCCGCGGTCACGGTCTGCGACCCGCTGGCCCCGCCCGTTCCTCCTCCCTTCCGGCCCGGCCCCTGGGTGCGCCGGCTCGGAGTCCGCGGCCGCTCGCAGTTCGTGGAGCCGGAGGACTGCCGCGGGGACATCTGCAGCCCGACCTCGGTGGCCGCGGTGCTGGAGTACTGGGGGAAGCGCCGAAGCACCATGGACATGGCCCGGCGGGTGCGCGACCTCGGCTGCGGGGGCTTCGGGAACTGGACCTTCAACACGGCCGCGGCCGGGGCCCTGGGCCTGGACTGCTGGGTCGCGCGCCTGGACTCCCTCGACGACCTGGCCGCCGAGGTCGCCGCCGGCCGGCCGGTGGTGGTGAGCCTGACCTTCGGTCCCGGAGAGCTGGCCGGCTCTCCCATCCCGCAGACCAAGGGCCACCTCATGGTCGTGACCGGTTTCACGCGCCAGGGCGACGTCATCGTCATGGACCCGGCCGGGGCCTCCGACCGGGACACCCGCCGGGTCTACGGACGCGCCGAGTTCCACCGCGCCTGGCGCGTCCACAAGCGAGGTCTGAGCTATCTGATCAGCCCCCGGGTGCGGGGCCGGAGCCTGACCGTCGGCGTGCCGGCCGCCGACCTCTGGGACAAGCCGCTGACCCGTCGGCGTTCCGGCCTCCTCGCCCTGGACCACCATTCCCAGCTCATCTACGGGGAGAGGGTCACGGCGCTCGCGGCGGACGGCGCCTGGCTCAAGGTCCTCACGGACGAGCCCGGACATGTCGACCGGGAAGGCCGTTGGCGGGGCTGCACGGGGTGGTTGCGGGCCGCCGATCTCACCGCGGCGGTCCCGCCCGCGCCGGACTGCGTGGTGCGCACGCGCCAAGCCATCCTCAAGACCTCCGGCGGGCTCCTCGCGCTCTCCGTGGGCACGCGGCTGGCGCGCCTGACCGATCGCGGCGGCGGCCCCCGGGTGCGCCTGCTCGACGGGCGCGCGGCCGAGGCCCCGGCGGACGCCCTGGCCCCCCTGCGCACGCCCGACCCGGCCGTCTGCCGGGCGCTGGTCCTGAAGACCGCGGAGCTCTTCCTGGGCACCCGCTACTATTGGGGCGGACGCTCGGGCGTGCAGGCGAAGCCGTCCACGGGCGTGGACTGCTCCGGCCTGGTGTGCCTGGCCTACCGGGTCTGCGGACTGGATCTGCCGCACAACGCCCAGGAGCAGATGCTGCGCAGCCGGCCGGTCTCCCCAGCGCGGCTCGCGCCCGGGGACCTGGTCTTCCTGAGCGCGGGCGCCGGCCGTAAGGAAATCCGTCCGGCCGGCACCTGCGGAACTTCCGATACCGCAGGCGCGGGCGCGCGCCGCATCACGCACGTCATGCTCTATACGGGAGGGGACGGGCTCATCGAGAGCCGCTGGGCGGCTGGGCGCACGCTGCGCTGCACGTTCGCCGAACGCTTCGGGCGGCCGCTGGCCGAGCTCGAACCCGGAGCCCTGGTGGACGACCGGACCTTCCCGCGGCCGCGCCGGCGGCGGGCCTTCTTCGGTTCCTTTCTTTAGTAGAATAGCCGCATGACCACCCTCCTCTGGCTCGGTGCGCTCCTGCTCGGCGCGCCGCTGCGGCCCGCGGCGGCGGCCGGGGACCTCTATCCGCAGCGCTCCACGGCGCCCATCGTCGTGACCTACCCATCCGAGGGCCTCGGCATGGGCCCGGCCGAAGGGGAATTCATCCTCGGGTACGTGTCGGACCCGAAGGCCCCCTTCCTCATCAACGAGGCCACGGTGACCGTCCATCCCAACGGCGCGTTCCTGGCCTGGCTGCCGGTGCATCCCGGGTCGTTCACCTTCCTCAGCAGCCTCGGCCTGGAGAGCGGGGCCACGACCTTCGCCCGCACGATTTCCGTCGCCGCCCCCCTCCAGCCCCTTCCCGCCAAGCCCTTGGCCGTCGACGCCGACTCCGTCTGGCCGAGGCTCGACATGGGCCTGCGGCCGGGAGACTGGATCCCGTTCCGGATGCGGGCCAGCACCGGAGGACAGGGGCGCTGCCGCCTGGGCAAGGGGCAATGGGCGGACCTGCGCGAGACCTCCCCCGGGATCTACGAAGGCCTGAAAGCGGTCCTTCCCGGCGACGAATCATCCCCGGCCTCGGTCGAATGCCAGCTCAAGAACGGCTGGTCCTCGGCGCGCGCCCTGAGCCGCGGGCAGGCCTCCCTGACCTCGGGGCCGCCCCTGGTGGGCATGGTCAAGACCCCGGCCGTGCTGCGCACGGCTGCGGGCGCCGGCTATATGGCTTACCCGCCCCCGGGCACCCGCCTGGCCGTGACCGGCCGCCAGGGCCCGGAACTGCGGGTGAGCCTGAGCCCGGCCCTGGAAGGGTGGATCGACGCCAAGGACGTGGACCTGCAGCCGGCCGGGACCGCGCTGCCCCGCGCCACCGCCGAAGCCATCCACACCTCGGCCACGGACCGGGGCGCCTCCGTGCGCATCGGGCTCAGCGACCGGGTCCCCTTCACCGTGACGCTCGAAGAGGGCGGCCTGGCCGTGCGCCTCTACAGCGCCGTCGGCTACACGAACTGGATGGTCTACGACCCGGCGGACACCTTCGTGCGCGAGCTGCGCTGGCGGCAGGAGGGCACGGGCGTCGTGGCGGTGCTCATCCGTCTCGACCCGGCCGAGACCCTGTGGGGCTGGCAGGCCGCCTTCGAGGGCTCCGCCCTGAGGCTGGACCTGCGCCGGGCTCCGGCCCTGGCGCCGGCGCCCGCCTCCCCGCTCAAGGGCGTGACCGTGGTCCTCGACCCCGGCCACATGCCCTCCGCCATGGGAGCCACGGGGCCGCTGGGCACGCGGGAGATGGACGCCAACTTCGCCATCGCCCAGGCCGCGGCCGCCGTCCTCGCCAAGCGCGGGGCCGTGCCTGTCCTGACCCGGTCCTCCAACGACCAGGAGGTGGGCCTCTCCGAGCGGCCCCGCCTAGCGGTGGAGCGCCGGGGCGACGTGTTCGTGAGCATCCACAACAACGCCATCGGAGACGGGGAGAACCCCTTCGCCCGGCCCCGGGGCTTCTCCGTGTTCTACCATCATCCCCAGAGCCTCTCCCTGGCCGAGCGGATGTACCGGGCCTATGAGAAGCGCGTGCCCCTGCCCGGCGAGGGGATGCGCTACGGGAACCTCCTCGTGGCGCGCCTGACCGCCATGCCCGCCGTCCTCATCGAGAACGCCTACATGATCATCCCCTCCCAGGAGGAGGGCCTCAACGACCCGGCCTTCCGCGGCAAGCTGGCCGACGCCATCGCAGACGGTCTGGAGTCCTTCCTCGCGGCGGAGCGCGCCAAGCAGCCGGCGCGCAAGGGCGCGGCGGCCAAGGGGCCGCCGTCCCCGAAGGAGCCGGCCGTGCTCCCCTCTCCGAAGGGGACGCCGGCCAAGGCGGCCAAGGCCGCCAAGCCGGGCAAAGCCTCCCGGAAAGCCGCGGTCAAGGCGCCCGGGCCCTCGGAGCTCGACGAGGTCCTTTCGGACGCCCCGGAGCAGAAGCAATGAGCGACCCTGCGCCGGGGCGCGTCCTCGCCGCCCTCTACGACCTGCTCGACCTGCACGCCCAGCTCAAGGACGCCGACGACGACAAGGTCTGGTCCCGGGTGCTCGAGAAGCTGGCCGCGGTCCTGGACGCCGAGGCGGCGACCTACTTCTCCTTCCTGCCGGCCAAGAACCACCTCCTGCCGCGCTACGCCCTAGGCGGCGCCGCGGACGTCGTGCTGAGTTCGGCCATCGACGTACGCACCGGCATCTGCGGCTGGACGGCCCGGCACCGGGAGCCCGCCCTGGTGGCCGACGCCTACCAGGACGAGCGCTTCTTCAAGGACGTGGACTCCGTGACCCGGATCGAGACCCGCACCGTCATGGCGGTCCCGCTCCTGGACCGCCTCGACCTCACCGGCGTCCTCGAGTTCATCAACAAGCGCTCCGGCCCCTTCACGGACGAGGACCTGCGCTTCGCGGCCGCAGCCTGCCGGTCGACCTCCCTGGCCCTGCGCTGCCTGCGCATGGAAAGCGCGGTCAACCGCGTCACCTCCAACAACGCCAGCATCCTGGAGAACCTCTCCGGCGGCTTCGTGGCCATGGACATGCGCGGGCGCCTCATGCTCTGCAACCCGGCCGCGCGGCGCATCCTGTCTCTGGGCGAGGCCGTGCCCCCGGGCGCCCCGGCGGAGCAGGTCCTCTCCCACGTCCCGCGCCTCGTGGAGATACTCACCGGGACCCTCTCCAGCCGGCAGGTGGTCAAGCGCCAGGAGTTCCAGTGGAAGTTCCAGGGCGAGACCAAGACCCTGGGCTACAGCACCCTGCTCATCCAGGACCCCCAGGGCAACCTCTCGGGCGCGGGGGTCACCTTCCAGGACATCACCCCGAAGCAGTCCTGAGCCCGCCCATGCTCTCCAAGACCGAATACCTCTTCTTCGAGACGCCCAAGCGCCGGGAGCTCGTCAACATCACCCGGCGCGTCGCGGACATCGTGGCCGCGAGCAAGGTCCGGGAAGGCTTCTGCCTGGTCAGCGCCATGCACATCACGGCCGGCATCTGGGTCAACGACGAGGAGCCCGGCCTCAAGGAAGACCTCATGGATTTCCTGGAGCGCCTGGCCCCGGCCGGGGACTACCGCCACCACGAGACCGGGGAGGACAACGGGGACGCCCACCTCAAGCGCACCCTGACCGGCCACCAGGTCGTCCTGCCCGTGACGGGGGGCCGCCTCGACCTGGGCCCCTGGGAGCAGGTCTTCTACGCGGAGTTCGACGGGCGCCGGCGCAAGCGCGTCGTAGTCAAGGTCATCGGCGGATGACGCTCTGGTGGCTCCTGGCCATCCCAGGAGCCTGGCTCTTCCTGCGCTGGTTCGAGCGCGCCAACCTCTACTTCCCCAGCCGGACCCTGGAGGCCGATCCCGGGATGCTCGGCTTGGCCTTCGAGGACCTGCGCCTCGCCGCGGCCGACGGGACCTCGGTCCACGCCTGGTTCGTACCTCTGGAGGAGCGCAGCCCGGTCGTGCTCTTCTGCCACGGCAACGCGGGCAACATCAGCCACCGGCTCGACAAGCTCCTGGCCCTGCGCCGGGCCGGCGCCGCGGCGCTCTTCTTCGACTACCGCGGCTACGGCCGCAGCTCGGGACGTCCGGACGAGCAGGGCACCTATCTAGACGCCGAGGCCGCCTATCTCTGGCTCAGCGAGGTCAAGCGGGTTCCGCCGGAGCGCCTCTTCATCCTCGGAGAATCCCTGGGCGGAGCCGTGGCCATGGAGCTGGCCCTGCGCCGCCGCGCGGGAGGGCTGATCCTGGAGAGCACCTTCACATCCGTGGTGGAGATGTGCCGGCGCGTCTTCCCCTTCCTGCCCGCCCGGCTCATCGTGCGCTTCCGCTACGACACCCTGTCGAAGATCGGCCGGCTCGCGGCTCCGCTGCTGGTCATGCACAGCCCGGAGGACGAGATCGTGCCGTTCGCCATGGGCCGCCGCCTCTACGAAGCCGCGCCCGGGCCCAAGACCTTCATGGAGCTGCGCGGCGGGCACAACGACGGCTTCATGGACTCCGGGCCGGTCTACGAGAGGGCCCTGGCGGAGTTCATCTCCCGCCCCGCGTGAGGCGGACCGAAGCGAGCAGGGCGTTCCAGCCCGGCCTCACCCGGGCGACCTCGGCATCACTCGAGTAGAGGCGCAGCAGGTAGCTGCGGCCGCGGCCCTGCACCAGGACGACCTCGCCGACAGCGTCCGGCCCGGCGCGGAAGCCCAGCCTGCGGCCCTCGACCCCGTCGAGGAGGAGGCCCGCCGGCCCCTCCAGACGGATCCGGCGGCCGTTGAATTCCTCGCGGACCAAAGCGCCGAGGTGCGGCGCCAGCGGCAGTCCCCCGCCCGCGGCCTCCACCACGATGCGGCCCCCGGGACCGTCGAGCTCGGCCACGCGCTGGAAACGCCAGCCGGCCGCGGGTCCCGCGGTCAGCTTCCAGCCGGGAGGAACGAGGAAGGCCAGCTCGCCCGCCTCGTCGCGGAACGCCCCCTCGGGGACGACGGCCGTGCGGGCACGCCCCGCGGCGACCCAGGCCGCCATGAGCAGCACGGCCCCGAGCGAGAGCCAGCCCCCGACCGCCGCGGTCCGCGGCCGCCGGTCGCCCGGGGCGCGGCGCCCGCGCTTCAGGCCCCGCCAGGCCCGGCGCTCGTAGGCGGACAGGAGGTCCGCCCCGCAGCGCAGGCAGGCCTTGTCCACGTGCTGTACGATGTGGCCGCATTCGGGGCACTTCATAATGGCGGAGCAAGCTATGATACAATACGCGAGGGTCATTCATGGCGAGGCTCAGCCGAAGGCAGTTCCTGACCGGGACAGCCATGTTCGGCGCCGAGCTCGCCGGCTTGGCCCCCGCCGCCCGGGCCGCGACGCGCCGCGAGCCCTCCCCCGACCGGACGGGCGTGCTCGTGGACACCTCCGTCTGCATCGGCTGCCGCAGCTGCGAGTTCGCCTGCAAGAAGGCCCACGGCCTAGAGACGCCGCCCCTGGAATCCTACGAGGACCGCTCGGTCTTCGCCGAGCGGCGCCGGCCCGACCACACGGCCCTGACCGTGGTCAACCGTTACGACAACCTCCGCGACCCTGAGCTCCCGGTCGCGGTCAAGGCGCAGTGCATGCACTGCGCCTATCCCGCCTGCGTCTCGGCCTGCATCGTCGGCGCCTTCACCAAGCGGCCCGACGGAGCGGTGGTCTGGGACACCGGCAAGTGCATCGGCTGCCGCTACTGCATGATCGCCTGTCCCTTCCAGGTCCCCGCCTTCGAGTACCACAAGGCCCTCCAGCCGCGCATCATGAAGTGCGACTTCTGCAGCGCCCGGCGCGGTGAAGGGAAGATCCCGGCCTGCGTGGAGATCTGCCCCGTGGAGGCCCTGACCTTCGGCCCCCGCGAGGACCTGCTGCGCATCGCGCGCGACCGGGTCAAGCGATTCCCGGACCGCTACGTGAGCCACGTCTTCGGGGAGGCGGAGGTGGGAGGCACGGACTGGCTCTACATCTCCGGCGTGGATTTCTCCGCACTCCAGTTCCCCCAACTGGGGCGCAGCCCGGCGCCCGGGGTCTCCGAGAGCATCCAGCACGGCATCTTCGCCTATTTCGTGCCGCCGGTCTCCCTCTACGCCCTGCTGGGAGCGGTCATGTGGATCTCCAAGAACAGCCCGGAGTCCGGGGAGGAGGCCTGACCATGGACGGCTTCATGAGGCCCGCCTCCCTGCCCCGCCCCTTCCTGACGCCCGGCGTGGGCGTGCTCATGCTCCTCGCCCTCAACGGCCTCGTCTTCCTGGCGGGCCGGTTCCTCTTCGGCATCGGCGCCGTCACCAACCTGACCAACCAGTATCCCTGGGGAATCTGGATCGGCATAGACGTGGCGGCCGGCGTGGCCCTGGCCGCCGGAGGCTTCACCACGGCCGCCCTGGGCCACGTCATGCACCGCGAGCAGTACCACGCCGTGGTCCGGCCCGCGCTGCTGACGGCCATGCTGGGCTACACTTTCGTGGCCCTGGGCGTGTGCATCGACATCGGCCGCTCCTATTACATCTGGCACCCCCTGGTCTACTGGAACGGCACCTCGGCGCTCTTCGAGGTCGGCATCTGCGTCGTGATCTACATCCACGTGCTCTACATCGAGTTCCTGCCCGTGGTGACGGAGAGGTTCCTCGGGCGGGTCAGCCTCCCCGGTCCCCTGGCCCGGCTCGACCCCCTCGTCGAGCGCCTCCTGCGCTTCCTGGACCGGGGCCTGGCGCGCACCATGTCCGTGTTCATCATCGCGGGCGTCGTGCTCTCCACCTTGCACCAGTCCTCCCTGGGCACCCTCATGGTCATCGCCGGTCCCAAGATGCACCCCCTCTGGCAGACGCCCATCCTGCCCCTTCTGTTCCTGCTCTCCGCGGTCTCGGTGGGCTTCCCCATGGTCATCCTGGAGTCCCTGCTGGCGGCGCGCTCCTTCGGGCTCAAGCCCGAGATGCACGTCCTCTCCGGCCTGGGACGGATGACGGCTCCCCTGCTGGGCATCACTCTGGCCTTCAAGATGGGCGACATGTTCATCCGGGAGACCTTCGTGCATCTGGGGGCCTGCGACACCGCCGGCATCATGTTCATGACCGAGGTCCTGGTCGGCATCGTGATCCCCCTGCGCATGTTCCTCTCCCGGGATGTGCTCAAGTCCCCGCCTCTGCTCTTCACGGCTTCGGCCCTGGTCGTGGCCGGCGTGGCGATCAACCGCGTGAACAACTTCATCATCGCCTACACCCCGCCCTATGCCCTCAAGAGCTACCATCCCTCCTTCGGAGAGGTCTCGGTGACCGTCGGGCTCATCAGCCTGCTCGTCCTGCTCTACCGGGCCTCGGTCATCGTCTTCCCGGTCATCAGCCTTCCGGACCGGACGCTCGCCCGCGCCAAGTACACGGTGAAAGGATGAGGGGACCGGCCCTGGCCCTCGCGACGCTGCTGGCCGCCTCCGCGGCGGCTGCGCTGGACTGCCGGACCTGCCACACCAGCGACAAGCCCACGCGGGAGAAGCCCGCCCTGATGAGCTGCCCCCGCATGAAGCTCCGGGCCCCCCATTCCCCAGCCGACGGCCCGAAGGCGCTCACCTGGGGCGAACTCTCCCAGACCTACGGCCCGGTCCGATTCTCCCACCGCGCCCACGCGGAGATGGCCGAGATGGGCAAAGGCTGCTACGGCTGCCACCACTACAACCAGGCGCGGCCCATCTTCAAGTGCGGCGAGTGCCATGAGGGGGGGCGGCGACGGACCGACCTGAGCAAGCCCGACCTCAAGGGAGCCCGCCACCGTCAGTGCCTGGACTGCCACCTGCAATGGAGTCATGACTCCCAGTGCGGAGCGTGCCATTCCCCAAAGGGCGGCTCCGGCGCCCCCAAGGGCTTCCCGAAGGCGAAGCTCCCCGGGCCCATCGTCTACGAGACCTCTTCCAAGGAGGGACGCTTCGTGACCTTCGCGCACGAGTCTCACGTCAAGCAGTACGGCCTGCAGTGCGCCTCCTGCCACCAGGGCCAGACCTGCGCCGGCTGCCATGAGCCCCGGCTCCTGGCCCGACGCGCCCAGGCCGCGGCGCCGCGCCAGCCCGGCCGGTCCATGGAGACCCTGCACAAACCCTGCTTCTCCTGTCACGCGGACGCCGCCTGCGCGGCCTGCCATCAAGGCGCCTCGGCGAAGAGATGATCCTGCGGGAGAAGATCGGGCTCAAGCTGACCGTGGCCGTCTGCCTCACGGCCCTGGTGACCATCGGCATCTTCGCCGCCTTCAACAGCCGCGCGCAGAGCCGCAGCCTGCTGGCGGAGGTGGAGCGCCACGCCGACCAGCTCAGCGAGGCGGTCAAGGCCAGCACCGAGTACGACATGCTGCTCAACCAGCGCGACCGCATCTACGACACCATCCGCCGGCTGGGAACCCGGGAGAACATCCAGCGCATCCGCGTGATGAACAAGACCGGCGCGGTCATCTACTCCTCGGACCGCTCCGAGATCGGCCGCATGGTGGACAAGAAGGCGGAAAGCTGCACCCTCTGCCACTCCGCGGACCGGCCGCTGGAGCGCCTGGAGACCAAGGAGCGCACCCGCGTCTTCCGCCCGCGCCCGGGCAGCCCGCGCACCCTCGGCATCATCAACCCCATCTACAACGCCCCGGCCTGCTGGAACGCGGCCTGCCACGCCCACCCCCGGGAGCAGGTCGTCCTGGGGGTGCTCGACGTCAACATGTCCCTGGCCGAGGTGGACCGGGACATCCGGCGGGGAGAGCTCGGCATCCTGGTCTTCGCCCTGGGCGCCATCCTCGCGCTGAGCGCCATCCTCGGGCTCCTGGTCAAACGCTGGGTCGACGCCCCGGTGCGGGCGCTCCTGGAGGGGACCCGCCGCGTCGCCAGCGGAGACCTCGAAGGCGCCATCCCGGAGGGAGGCGACGACGAGCTGGGCATGCTCGCCCAGTCCTTCAACAACATGACCCGCAGGCTTTCCGAGGCCCGCCTCCAGCTCTTCCAGTCCGACAAGCTGGCCTCCCTGGGGCGCCTGGCCGCGGGCATCGCGCACGAGATCAACAACCCCCTGACCGGGGTGCTCACCTACAGCAGCTTCCTGCTCAAGCGCGCCCAGGACCAGCCGGAGCTGCGGCAGGACCTCGAGGTCATCGTGCGGGAGACCATCCGCAGCCGGGAGATCGTCAAGAGCCTCCTCGACTTCGCCCGGCAGTCGGTCCCCAAGCGGGCGGAGGCCGACATCAACGAGATCCTGGAGCGCTCGGCCGCCGTCGTCGCCAACCAGCTCGCGCTCAACCAGGTCCGGCTCGTCAAGGACCTGGCTCCCGGGCTGCCCAAGGTGACCGTGGACGCCAACCAGCTGCAGCAGGTGTTCATCAACCTCTTCGTCAACGCCGCCGACGCCATCGGACCGAAGGGCGGCGCCATCTCCGTCTCCTCGACGGTCATCAGCCTCTCCCCCATCGGCATCACCCAGATCAAGAAAGCCGCCTGCCCGAAGCGGCACAGCCTCATCGACGAGGGCGTCCGCATCGACGGCAGGCCCGCGGTGCGCATCCGGGTGCGCTCCGAGAAGGCCGAAGGCTTCCTCTACCTCAACCCCATGTACGGGATGGGCGGCCACCACCACGCCGTGGCCCCGGAGGCGGGCCCGGGCGCCCGGTTCGTCTGTCCGGAGTGCTCGACCTCCCTGCTCGCGGACAAGAAGGTTTGCCCGGACTGCGGCAGCCCGGTCTACGCCTTCGAGGTCCCGACCCGGGGCCTCGTGGAAGGCTGCACGAAGCCCGGCTGCGGCTGGCAGCGCTGGGACGAGGTCGACGGCATGGACCGCAAGGAGTTCGTGGAGCTGAAGGTCCGCGACGACGGCTGCGGCATGCCCCAAGAGGTGCTGTCGAGGATCTTCGAGCCCTTCTACTCGACCAAGGGCCAGAAGGGGACCGGACTGGGCCTGGCCATGGTCTGGGGCATCATGGACAACCACAACGGGACCATCTCTGTGGAGAGCGCCCCGGGCTCAGGGACGGTCTTCACCCTGCGCATACCGGTCAAGCCATGAAATATTGTATCCTCGGATTGCTAGGAGACCGCCCATGGTGATCGTGTTTTTGTTCGTTTCCGTCATCCTGTTCGTGCTCGCCGATCTGGGCGTGCGGACGGTCTCCCAAAGGCTGCGCGAGAAGCGCATCCGCCGGGAGCGCGAGGCCGCTCTGGCGGTGAGCTTGCAGCTCGACTTCCAGCGCGAAGCCAAGACCCTGCGGCGCGCCGAGGTCGCCGACCCCGCGGCGAGGATCCTCTGCGTGGACGACGAGCCCGTCATACTGGACAGCTTCCGCAAGATCCTGGTGCTCGACGGCTACTGCGTGGACACCGTGGAGACCGGCCAGGAAGCCCTGGGGCTCATCCAGACCCACCACTACGATTTCGTGTTCACCGACCTGCGCATGCCGGTCATGGACGGGGTGGAGGTGGTCAAGTCGGTCAAGCACATGCGCCCGGACATCGACGTCATCATCATCACGGGCTACGCCACCGTGGAATCCGCGGTGGACTGCATGAAGCACGGCGCCATGGACTACGTGCAGAAGCCCTTCACCGAGGACGAGCTGCGCGCCTTCGTGAAGAAAGCCCTGATCCGCCGGCAGGACCGCCTGGCCAAGCAGCTCCAGCCCAAGGTCCACATCACGCACCTGCCGGAATCCCAGCGCGTGCGCGCCGGCGAGTTCGCCATCCCGGGCGGAGTGCTCATCTCCGCGGGCCACTGCTGGGCCAGCATGGCCCAGGACGGCTCCGTGAAGGTGGGCCTCGACGACTTCGCCAAGAAGCTCATCGGCCCGGTGGACGCCATCGACTTCCCGACCGTGGGCATGGCGGTCAAGGCCGGCCAGCCCCTGTTCAGCATCCGCCAGAAGAACCGCCGGGTCCAGTTCTACGCGCCGGTGAGCGGCCGGGTCGTGAAGGTCAACCCGGCCCTGGGCGAGGACTGCGAGGCCCTGGACCTGACCCCCTACCAGAAGAACTGGGTCTGCGTCATCGACGCCGACAACCTCGACGTGGAGGTCCCCAAGCTCCGCATCGGGAAGTCGGCGGTCGCCCTCTATCAGGACGACCTGGAGCGCTTCCGCAGGCTCATGGGCGAGCTGGCGCCCAAGGCCGACGCGGACCGTTATCAGGACGGGACGCTGCACGTCGGAGAGCTGGAGCAGCTGGGCGACACCCAGTGGGACCGGTTCGCGGCGGAGTTCTTCCGGGCCTGACGGTCGTGGTGCAGACCGTGGACCCGGGGAACGTCCTGGGCTGGTCCTGGCTGGTCCCGCCCTACCAATGGCATTTCGCCGCCCGCGCCATGGAGCCGGTCCTGGCCCTGCGCTTCGACGGCAAGTGCCTGCGGGCCAAGGCCGAGAAAGACCACGACTTCGGCTACGAGGTCTACCGCCGGTTCCTGGGGGTGGTCTCCCAGCGCCTCATCGACACCCTGCCCCAGATCGTCGGGATCTGCCGCTAGTCCGCGGCCGGGCGGCCGCGGCGGAGCAGGTCCAGGACCCGCCGGGTGGCGCCCTCCGCGTCCTTGCCGTCGGTGTAGAGGCCCAGGACCCCGTCGACCGCCCCGCGCAGGTCCTTGGCGTAGCCGCGCAATGACATCACCTGCCCGACGCTGGGGGTCCCGGTGAGGATGAAGCTGCCCAGGCCGAGGCCCAGCACGAGGACCTCGGCGAAGCAGGCCTGCAGGAAATCGAAGATCGATTCGAACGTGGAGTTGAGGCGCACGATGTCGAGGATGGTCAGCTCGTTCTTCTTGACCGACCGCCGGTACTCGTCGGCCGCCTGCTCCCGCTCCCCGGGAGATCGGAGCTCTTCGGACCGGCTCAACAGCTCCGCGGCGGCGCGCGTCATGCGGGCCTGCCGGGTGGCGGACTGCTCCTGGAGCTGCGATATCTTCTGGCCGTAGCGCCAGGACAGGTAGGCCAGGACGGGGATGGCGGCCAGGGCGGCCAGCGCCAGCTTCCAGCTCGTGGCCACCACGAAGCCGGCGGCCAGGCCCAGTTGTATGACCAGGTGCGGGAACTGCACCGGGATGGTGACGTTCTTGACCGTGACGTTGCCGGCGTCGCGGGTCAAGCGCGCGGCCAGTTCGTGGGGGTCCTCCTGCCCGCGCTCTCCCGGCGGGAGGTCCAGGATGGCCCGGAACAGGCGCAGGCGGAATTCGCGGCGCAGCCGCGTGCGCAGGGTGCCGACGCTCAGGTTGTAGAACTTCTGCTGCACGGCCTTGAGCGCCAGGACGCCCGTGAGCACGCCCAGCCAGAGGCCGGCCGCGGGCAGGGCATGGGCGAGAGCCGCGTCCACCAGCGCCCCCACCGAGTAGGAGAGGGCCGTGTTGAGGACCGCCTTGGCGATGAGCAGGCCGCGGGCCGTGTTCATCTGGCGCTGGTGGGGCTTGAGGAAGAACTCGAACTCCTTCTGGCCGAAGGCCATCTCGCGCAGCAGGCGCAGCCCGCCCCGCCTGGGGGCGGACGGTCCCAGGGCCTGCGGCGCCGCGGCCTCCATCCCTTCGGAGGCCTGCACCGCGCCCCGCTCTCCCGGCTCGCCGTCGAAAGCCAGGGAGGCCTGGCGGACCGATTCCTCCGAGGAGGCCGGCCGGACTTCGGGCGCGGGCAGAGCGGCGAAGGCCTGGGCCATGACGGGCGCCGCCCCAGGCGGCGCGGCCGGCGCCGGCAGGGCTTGCGGCACCACGGACGCCGGTCCCAGGGCCTGCGGGGAAGGGACCGGACTCCAGAGCGGCGCGGCGCCCAGTCGGGGAACGTCCAGGTGCGAGGCTAGGCCGTCGGGCGCCAGGCGCAGGGGGCCTGTCCAGGGCAGCGCCTGGGCCCCGGGGCCGGCGGCAGGACGCGCGGCGACGGTGCGGGCGAGAACCGGGCTCGGCTCCAGGGCCGCGGACTCGGCGAACAGCAACGCGGCCAAAGCGGCGGCCGTCAACCGGCGGCGAGGCTTGGACACGATCCTAATTATGCCATGCCCGCCGCCGCCGGTCCCGGGCCTTACGGCCCCGGCGCGGTGCGGCTTGGGACCCAGGGCGAAATGGGACTTTCCGCGGCCGCTGACTCGGTCTGACGGACTCTGACGGAAAGGGGGCGGATTTCTCGCCGCAGGGCTGCTACCCTGTAGGCATGGGACTGCATCTCCTCATGAGCTTGGGCGCCGGCGCCTGCAGCGGCCTGCAAGGCTGCAACGAGGCGGCCGCGGCGCTGGTTGTCCTGGCCGGCTACGCCTTCGCGCGCGCCGCCCGGCTGATGCTCTAGCAGGCCAGGCGCTGCTACGGCGCCGGGGCAGCGTCCGGGCAGGCGAAGAAGAGGCCCGGCTCGAGGCCGGCTTTCCTGAGGTCCGCGAAGACGCGCTGCAGGCTGATCCCGAAGGTCGAGTTGTCCAGGAACTCCCCGGAGGTGCAGCCTGAGGCGGTGACCAGTCCGGCCAGGCGCCCCCGCCGGTCGAAGATCGGGCCGCCGCTCATGCCGCTGTAGGCGTCCATGTCGGAGAGGATGACGTCCCCGGAATCGAGCGCGGGCTGATACAGGGTCAGCAGAAAGGCCCGCTCCTCCGGAGTCGAGGCCTGGAACCAGGCGCTGAGCCGGATATCGCCCGTCTTCCTGCCGTAGACGGCGTACTTCCCGCCGAAGGACGACGAGGGCGCGCCCCGGCGGCCCGTGGTGCCCGGGTAGCCCATGGCCCAGACCGGATCGCGGTCCGCAGGGACCGCGGGATCCGCGGGCACGCAAGGGACATCGGCGGTCCGCTCGGCCTTGACGATAGCCCAATCGCCCAAGACCAAGGGCCGGGCTTTATCGAGAGGGGTCTCCTTCGCCGCCTGGAACCGGCGGGAGAATCCCTGGTAGTTCCCCCAGGAGCCGGGCCGGTGGCCGAAAGCCACGACCGAGACCTCGCGGTCCTTGGTCGACAGGCCTTCGCCCAGGCAGTGCGCGGCGGTCAGGATGTGTCCGGTCCGGGAGATATAGGCCCCGCTGCAGCGCATGGTGCCGCGATACAGCATCAGCACCGCGTCCTGGCGCCCTGCGGGGAACGGGATGGGCTGAGGCGTCTTTCCGGGCGGGTAGAAGCCGATGGCCGCGGACACGGCGTCTTGGACCTCGCGGGCGAACCGCGCCTCGCCGGGCGCGCCGAGGTCCTGCGTCCAGCCGGTCCTGGACAGCAGGACCGCTCCAAGCAGGCAGGAGACCAGCCGCATCAAGATGCCTCCATGGTAGCTTGGGAAGCCGCCGCAGGCATGGGCCCTTAGGGGCACGAACGGTCCGTCAAACGGCCCAGGCCGACGCTAGCAGGCCAGGCGCTGTAGGGCGGCGGCGTACTCTTCGAGCCGCTGCGCCAGCAGCGGGGAAAGCTCCAGCCCCATGCGGGCGCAGCCCACCAGGCCAAATGGACATGCATTAACAAAATTAATACATGCCCAGCCCGCGCCAGGCGCCGGGTCTTTCTTCCTAGACGGCGCTGGGCCCAAAGTACTACAATCCGGCGGATGCTGGAGGGAGGACCATGAGAGCCATCCTGTGCGCCGCGCTGATCGCCGTCTCCGCCGCCCCGGCCCACGCCGCCGGGCTAGAGACGGCCCGCCTCGATTTCGTGACTCCCGCGCTGGCCGAGGGCCTGGCCGCGGTCAAGCAGGCCGCCCCGCGCTGGGCCTCCGTGAGCATGAACGTCTATGCCCGCGACCCGTTCTACGACGTCCAGGATTTCTCCCTGCGCGTCAATCTGCGCGGCAGCAAGAGCGGCGGCGGCGCCTTCTACTTCAACGGCAGCGCCGGCAGCCAGTACCTGAACCTCAACGCCTACCCGTTCAACGACCAGGACCTGCGCCAGGGCTACAGCCTCAGCGGCGCCTGGGTGAACCTCTCCATCAACCGCTCAGGCGGCAGCTACTCCATCAACGGCTGGGTGAACCACAAGAACGTGTGGCTGCAGGCGACCCCGGAGCCCGGCGGAGGCTTCAACCTCTGGGGCCAGATGGGCTTGAACCTCAACGTGATGGGCACGGGCCAGAACCTCTGGGTGACGGGCAGCGTGGACCTCAACCAATACGACGAGGCCTACCTGGCGGTGGTGGGCGCGGCCCTGACCGTGCTCAAGTCCCTGCCCCCGGCCCCATAGCCTGTGTCTAGCCTGTAGCCTGTGTCAGGCTTTCACGGATTTCACGAAGTCTGATCTTCGACGCCCGCCGCGTGCTCGCAGGGGCTGCAGTGATCCGCTGACAGCTCGCCGAAGGACATCAGGAGGTTGAGGACCAGGGCCAACACCGTGCCGAAGGCGATGCCCGCGATGTTGAGGCCGCCCACGGAGAAGCCCTTGATGCCCAGTCCCGTGGCCACGACGATGGATGAGCCCGCCACGATGAGGTTCTTCTGCCTGCAGAAATCCACCTTCGCGTCCACCCAGATCTTGGCGCCCATGATGGTGATGAGCCCGTAGAGCACCAAGGTCACCCCGCCCAGCACCGGCGTGGGGATGGACTGGATGACCGCCCCGAACTTGGGGCAGACGCCCAGCAGAATCGCGATGCCGGCCGCCATGACGAAATTGTACACGCTGAAGACCCGCGTGATGGCCATCACGCCCATGTTCTCAGCGTAGGTGGTCTGCGGAGTCCCCCCGCCCAGGGCCGAGACGAAGGAGGCTACCGCGTCGCCCAGGTACGCCCGCCCCAGGTGCGGGCTCAGGTCCCGGTCGATGCAGGTCGAGATGGCCGCGATATGCCCCTTGTTCTCCGCCACCAGGACCACGAAGATCGGCGCGATCACCAGGACCGCGTTCCAGCTCCAGGCCGGGGTCTGGAACGGCGGCAGGCCCAGCCAGGCCGCGCCGCGGACCGCGGCCAGGGCGTTAGGGTCCAGCCTGCCCATGCAGGCCGTCAAAGCATAGCCCGCCACCACGCCGGTCAATATGGGAAGGAGCCGGATGAACCCCCTGAGGTAGACCGAGACCAGGGCGGCCGTGAGGAAGGTCACGGCCGCGATGGCCAGATGCGCCACGTCGTCCGCGGTGCGGATGGCGGAATCCCCGTTGAGGGAGTTGGCCACGGCCGAGCCCGCCAGGTTCAGGCCGATGACCGCCACCACCGTCCCCGTCACCACGGGCGGCATGAGCCGGTCCACCCAGCCCGAGCCCCACTTCATGGTCGCGGCCGCGGCCAGCCCGTAGAGCAGGGCCGCCGCGGCGATGCCGCAGAGGGCGAAAGGGATGTTCTCCGGCCTGCCTCCGGTCACGGCCAGCACCGGGCCGATGAAGGCGAAGGAGGAGCCCAGGTAGCTCGGCACATGGAAGCGCGTGATGAAGACGAAGATCAGGGTCCCCACCCCGGAGAAGAACAGGGCCACCTGCGGGTTGAAGCCCATGATGATGGGCGCCAGCACCGTGGCCCCGAACATGGCCACCACGTGCTGCAGGCCCATGGGCACCAGCCGGGCCAGCGGGATCTTGTCCTCGGGCATCAGCAGCGGGCTGTCATGCATGTCGCTCCTCCTCAGGACGCGGGGAACTTCTTGAGCTCGTCGCCCAGACGGCGGTAGAGGTCCTTCAGCCAGGGCTGCCTCGCCTCCGGCGTCCGCGCTCCCCGGCGGAAATCCACCGGAGAGATGATCACCCGGCGCTGCTCCTTGGGCACGGCCGCGGCCAGCGCGAAGAGCTCTTCGATGGCCGGATCGCCCATAGCCAGGCAGCCGATGGAGACGTCGGAGCCGTGGATGTAGATGTCCCCGCCCATCTCGCCCCTGGGGACCTGGGAATGGCGGATGTCCTCTTCGTTGGGATAGCCCACGCGGATGGACAGATGGAACTGGCTCAAAGGATTGAGGACCGGCAGGCCATAGAACCCCTCCGGCACCTGCAGGTCTCCCTCCTTGAGCTTGGGGCCCAGGCCGCCGCTCTGGCGCAGGATGGGATAGGCGGCCAGCTTCTGGAAAGGCCCGGAGTCTCCCGCGGCCCAGGCCTCCAAAGAAGCCTCGGACTTGAAGGCCAGGAACACCAGTCTCTTGGGCGGCCAGGACCTCAGGAGCGGCTGGAACCTGGCCTTGGCGGCCGGACCGTAGCGCGCCAGCGCCTCCGCCACGGTACGCGGCCGTCCCGGCCTGGCATGGGCATGGATCACGAACACGGCCGCCGCCAACAGCGCCAGGGCGAGGAGCCGCATGTCAGACGCCCCGTTTCGGGCAGATCCTGTTCAGGGCGCAGCCCGCGCAGTCGGGATTGCGCGCGAAACAGACCCGGCGGCCGTGCCAGACCATGCCCTGGCTGAAGAATATCCAGTCCTTCTTGGGCACGAGCTTCATGAGATCCCGCTCCACCTTCTCAGGATCGGCCTGGTCCGTCAGCCCCAGGCGGAAGGCCACGCGCTTCATGTGCGTGTCCACCACGATGCCGCCGGCTATCCCGTAAGCGGTGCCCAGGATCACGTTGGCCGTCTTGCGCGCCACGCCGCGCAGCTGGAGCAGGTCCTCCATTGAGTCCGGCACCTTGCCGCCGTGCTTGGCAGCCAGGACCTTCGCCGTCTCCTGGATGGACTTGGCCTTGGAGCGGAAGAATCCCGTGGACCGGACCAGGGCCTCCAATTCAGCCGTGTCGGCCCGGGCGTAGTCCGCCGCGCTGCGGTACTTCGTGAAGAGCGTCCTGGTAACGACGTTGACCCGCTTGTCCGTGCACTGGGCCGAGAGGATGGTCGCCACCAGGAGCTCCAGCGGAGTCTTATGGTCGAGCTCGCAGTGCGCGTCCGGGTAGAGCCTGCGCAGCCCCTTCACCACCGCGGCGGCCTGGGCCTTGCGCTGCATCACTCGCTGCGGCCTGACTCGTGGACCTGGATGTAGCGCCGGAACACCAGCAGGCCGACGGGAGTGGTCATGGCCATGATCCCGATGATGAGCCACATGGTCCCCGAGCTGCGCGGTCCCGCGGCCGGGCAGTAGGTCTGCAGGAGGAAGCCCGAAATGCTGCCCACGAAGAACTTGGCCACGAAGTAGGGCAGCAAGGAGAGGGCCATGTAGGAGCCCTCCTGGCCCTTGGGCGCGATGGCGGCCGGATACTCGTAGAGGCGCGGGGAGTAGAAGGCCTCGCCCACGGAGAGCAGGACCATGCTCAGCACGATGGAGACGTAGAGCGGGTTGACCACCGGGTCCTTGACCCCGAGCCAGCGGTGCGCGATGAGTTCTCCGAACCAGCCGTCGGCCAGAGGCTGGAACCAGGCCGGAGGCATGGCCATGAAGAACACGGAGCAGGCCGCGATGAAGCTGCCGATGATGACCACCCGGTAGGCGGACATCTTCTGGGTCAGGGCGCCCACGATGGGCACCAGGATCACGATGAGCACCGGGTTGAGCACCCCGAAGATGCGGCCGATGGGAGCGCCCTCGCCCAGCTCCCGGATGCCGTACTTGGGGAAGGTGTAATGCATGTGGTAGAAGATCAGCCGCACGCACACCACCAAGGTGAGGAAGACCAGGAATCGGTAGAAGGCCGGCTGGGTCCAGAGGTTGGCGAATATGCGCGCCCAGTCCTTGAGCGCGTCGCGCGAGGAGAGCACCAGCGCCTTGGCCACCGATTCGTCGGGGTACTTCGTCTTCTCGGGGTTGTCGCGCACGCCCTCGTCGGTCACCTCGATGCCGCCGCGCAGGAAGAAGTAGATGATGAGCAGGTTGGGGATGGTGAAGAGGAAGCCCAGGAAGATCAGGGTCTGATAGGTGCTCAGGGTCGCGCCCAGGACCGGCAGGGTGTAGTGCCCATACTCGCCCAAAGCCGTGCGCACCTTGTCGAAGGTGTAGCCGGAGATGGCGAAGCCCACGTTCATCATGGCGTAGAAGATGGAGAAGGACATGGAGCGCTGGGCCGTGGTGGCGTAGCGCTTGACCGCGGCCACCATCACCGGGGTCATGAGCGCCTCGCCCAGGGCCAGAGGCAGCAGGCCGCCGGCCAGGGCGACCCAGTGCGAGAGGCAGAAGGCCATGACCGCGCGCGCCGCCACGCAGGCCCCGAAGCCGATGAGGAAGGCCTTGCGCACCCCGATGGCGTCGACCAAGGAGCCGATCATGACCGTGAACAGGGTCATGAACGTGGACCAGGTGGCGATGACGAAGCCGGCGCGCACGTCGCTGTAGCCCAGGTCCGAGGAGAGCCAGAGCACCAAGGTGGAGTTGACCAGGCCGTAGGCCACGATGGCCAGGATTTTGCAGCCGAAGATGATCCAGAGCTCGCGGACCGCGCCCTTGAGCACCAGGAATTTCCCGAGGAAGGATGAGGACGCGCCCTGCGGTTCTGCCATCAGACCCCCTTCGCGTGGTTCACGGCGAAGGGGATGTTAGCAATTTTCACTTCTTCTTATGCTTGCCCTGGCGGCCCTGCGCCGGCCCCGTCTCCAGGAACAGGAACCGTACCGGGACGCCGTACCTCCGGGACAGCTCGGCCTCGCGGCCCTTGAGGAACTCGGCCAACTCGGGCTGGCGCCCCACATCGAAGGAGAAGAGCACCTCGTCGAAACTCTTCCCGATGAACTTCTCGAGCAAGGCCCGGTTCTTGAGGTAGCAGTCCAGCTTGGCGATGACCTTGTCCTTCAGGACCTCTTCGGGAGGCAGCTGCACCCGGGCGGACTTGGCCTCCACCACGATGACCTTGCCCTCGGGAGAGAGCACCACGGTGTCGAGCTCGGTGATGTATTTCTTCTCCGCGTCGAAGAGTTCCCGGCCGCTCTGCAGGATGCGGTAGCCGGAGTCGAGCAGGTGCTCCACGGTCTTGAGCTCCAGGAGCAGGCCCACGTAGCGGCTGTAGATGACGCCCTCGATGATCTTATCGAGGCCCTTGCCGCGGTACTTCTCCGTGAGAGCGTTGAGCTCGGCGCGCATGGCCTCGGGGGAGGCGGGCGGCGTCACGAGGTCGTCGAGATAGACGAAGCGGTAGCGGCCCTTGAAGGCCTTGGTTATCTCAGCCTCGCGGCCCCGCAGGTGCGCCTTGATCTCCTGGTAGCCGCGGGTGTCGAAGGCCAGGACCACCTCCTGGAACTGCCCCATGGCCTTCTCCGCGTGCCCGTTGCGGACGAACTGCTTGAGGACGTCGTAGAGGTACTTGTCGGTCCGCCGGATGCCCTCCGCGATCTCGGACTGCGGGTTGGGGCTGCGGTGGAAGAAGACCCGATGGGTGTGGATGGCCACGCTGCGGCCATGGTCCCGCATCACCCCGTCCACCCAGGTCAGACTCTCCTCGAGGTGGGTGTTGTGCTGCTCGATCTGGCGGCTCTGGGCGATGGCCTCCACGGCCTTGAGCTTGGCCCAGACGTCGCCGTAGGCGTCGTCCATGACGTCGAGGCTCTCGGACAGGTCCGCGCGGCCCTTGAGCCGTTCCACCGTGCGCCGGATCTCTTTATAGTAGGCCGCGGCTTTGCCGAAGACGCCCACGCCCTCGTCGTTGACCAGGACGCCGTCGTCGAGCGCCTGCAGGCCCGGGGAGCGGCTCTCCCCCTCGTAGAGTCCCTGGATGGCCGCGGCGCCGGAGCCGCCGGACGGGTCTGCGGACTGCGCCTGACCGTAGCGTTCGAGCCCCTGCTGAAGGGCCTCCTGGACCGAAACCGGTGCCACCGCAGGCATCCCGGCAGGAGCCATGGGGACGACGGCGGGCGTCAGGGTCGGGATGGGGACCGCAGCGGGGGATGGGGATGAAAGTCCGGTCAGGGACGGCGCGGCCAGGCTCAGGGAAGGGGTTCCCAGGCTGGGGGCCAGACGGGGCAGGGCATAGACCCCGTAACCGCCCGCGCGCGGAGCGATGCGTGCCTCCACCTGCGCGGCCGGGGCCGGACAAGCGCTGAACCAAACGAGCAGATGAAGGATCATCGCCTCTAGTCTAACTCTGCCCCCGAAAAAAACCCAGGCCCAAAAGGCCTTTTCCCGCAAGACAAACGGCCCATGCCGCATGGGCCCAGGGCCGCGTCATTGTATAAGTTTCTCTGATGATATAGAATCGGCTCAAGTCGCACTTGCGGCCAAGGAGATAACGCCTCATGCGCTGGCTCTTCGACTTCCTCAACTCGTCGATAGGCAAGAAGGTCACGGTCGGACTGGCGGGGCTTTGCCTCTGCGGCTTCCTGGTGCCCCATCTGGGCGGCAACCTCATCCTCTTCATGGGCATGGATAAGTTCAACGCCTACGCCCACTTCCTGCAGACCAACCCGCTCACGCCGCTGGCCGAACTGGGGTTGCTCGGACTGTTCCTGCTGCACGCCATCGTGACCCTCTACGCGCGCTGGCAGAACTGGCAGGCGCGTCCCGTGGCCTACGAGACGACGGTGTCCAAGGGAGGCCGGACCATCGGCTCCATCACCATGCTCTACACGGCCGTCATGGTGGGCATCTTCATCGTGCTCCACGTGGCGACCTTCAAGTACGGCTGGACCAGCCGGTTCAGCGACGAGGAGCTCTTCCAGCGCGTCATGGAGTTCTTCGTCAACCCCTGGGTCGCCGTCTTCTACGTCCTGGCCCTGGCCGGGCTCGGCCTTCACCTGAGCCACGGCTTCTGGAGCGCCTTCCAGACCTTGGGCGTCGACCACCCCAAATACACCCCCCTCATCAAGGCCGTCGGGATCCTCTTCGCAGTCGCGGTCTCGGGGGCCTTCGCCGCCATCCCGATCTGGGCCTGCTTCCTGGGAGGTGCCCAATGAGCCTCAAACTCGACGCCCGCATCCCGGACGGTCCGGTCGCGCAGAAGTGGGACAAGCACCGCTTCGACCTCAAGCTGGTCAACCCGGCCAACAAGCGCAAGTTCGACGTCATCGTGGTCGGCACCGGCCTGGCCGGGGCCTCGGCCGCGGCCTCTTTGGCCGAGCTGGGCTACAACGTCAGCGTGTTCTGCATCCAGGACAGCCCCCGGCGCGCCCACTCCATCGCCGCGCAGGGCGGCATCAACGCGGCCAAGAACTACCCCAACGACGGCGACTCGGTCTGGCGGCTCTTCTACGACACGGTCAAGGGCGGCGACTACCGCGCCCGCGAGGCCAACGTCTACCGCCTGGCCCAGGTCTCCAACGCCATC
>JACRDS010000050.1 GCA_016212825.1 Elusimicrobiota bacterium
CCAGAAAGCGATGGTGCTCAGCACCGCGGTGGCCCAGAGCAGGTATTCCTGGACCAGACCCCGCCGCACCAGCCAGCGCAGGGCTCCCCCCACGGACACGCTCAGGCCGCCGGTCTCGTCCACCAGGCGGTCCACGAAGAGCGCGTCGAATATGTTCCCCAGTTGGGCGGCCAGCACCGTCACCAGGCCCCAGCCGTCCACGAAGATGCGGTCGAGGACCTGCGAGTCGAACCAGAAGGCCAGGCGCGCCAGGCGGTCGCCCAGGTCCACCAGCCACAGGAAGATGTCGTCGAGGTAGTAGCGGCGCTCCAGGAGGCTGAAGGCCGGCGCCAGGCGCCGCTTGAGCTCCTCGGCGGCCCGGAAGTCGTGCCCGGCGTAGAGCCAGTAGGAGAGCAGGAAGGCGCAGACGGACGCCGCGAAGACGCCCCAGCCCAGGCCGTGGGGAGCCTCGTGGATGAGGACGCCGGCCGGCCGCTCGAAGCCCGCCAGATGCTCGAAGAGGTGGTCGTGCTCCAGGCCGAAGCCGGCGACGATGGAGAGGGCCGCCAGGACGGCCAAGGGCAGGGTCATGACCGCCGGCGATTCATGAGCGTGCTGGTAGCGCTCCAGGTCCCGCTCCGTGCCGGTGAACGTCAGGAAGATCAGGCGGAACATGTAGAAGCAGGTCAAGGCGGCGGTGAAGGCGAGGATCAGGAAGAGCCGGGGGTCGGCTTCATAGACCCGTTCGAGGATCATGTCCTTGGAGTACCAGCCCGCCAGACCGGGGAAGCCGGCGATGGCCAAGGCGCCGATGAAGGTGGCGGCGAAGGTGTAGGGCATCTTCTTGGAGAGGTTGCCCATCTGGCGCATGTCGTTGGTGTGCACCGCGTGGATGACCGAGCCGGCGCACAGGAAGAGCAGGGCCTTGAAGGCCGCGTGCGTGGTCAGGTGGAAGAGCCCGGCGGTGTAGCCCCAGCAGCCCAGGGCGCACATCATGAAGCCCAGCTGGGAGACCGTGGAGAAGGCCAGGACCCGCTTGATGTCGTAGCAGGCCAGGGCCATGGTGGCGGCCATGAACGCGGTGATCGCCCCGGCCCAGGCCACGGCCGACATCGCGACGGGGCTGAAAGCGTAGATGAAGTAGCACTTGGCGACCAGGTAGATGCCGGCCGCGACCATGGTCGCGGCGTGGATGAGGGCCGAGACCGGGGTCGGGCCCTCCATGGCGTCGGGCAGCCAGATGAAGAGCGGGAACTGGGCGGACTTGCCCGCCGCGCCGCAGAGCAGGCCCAGGCCGATGGCCGTGGCGGCCCACATCGGCATGTCTCCGTCCTCCACGAACATCTTGATCTGCGGGATCTGGAAGCTGCCCACCTGCGCGAAGACGAGCAGCAGCGCCAGGTAGAGGCCCAGGTCGCCGAGCTTGGTGGTGACGAAGGCCTTCTTGGCCGCGTAGGGCGGGTCCTTCTTCTCGAACCAGAAGCCGATGAGGATGTAGGAGGAGAAGCCCACCAGTTCCCAGCAGCAGAAGGTCACCAGGAGGTTGCTGGAGACCACCAGGCCGAGCATGGAGGCGGTGAAGAAGGAGAGGTAGGCGTAGTAGCGTTTGAAGCGGGCGTCGCCGTGCATGTAGCCCAGGGAGTAGACCTGGACCAGGAAGCTCACCAGGCAGACCACGACCAGCATGACCGCGGCCGGTCCGTCGATGAGCACGCCGATGGGCATGTCGTAGAGGAACGGCCTGCCCGCGACCGTGGCCCCGAAGGAGAACCAGCTCCAGTCCATCTGGTAGGGGAGGTGGAGGGAGCCTGCGGCTGCGCCCCAGAAGATGGCGACGGACTGGACCAGGCACCAGCCGATGGCGAAGATGCTGACGAAGGGCATGGGCGAGTGCGGGTCCTCCGGCGCCAGCAGGAGGATGATCACGGAGGCGACCAGCGGGATGAGCGGGATGAGGTGGACGTTCTCGAGCATGCTATCCCTTCAGGAGGTGGAAGTCCTCGACGTAGGCCGTGGCCGAGTTGCGGTAGATGGCCAGGACCAGGGCCAGGCCCACCACCACCTCGGCCGCGGCCACCGTGATGACGAAGAGCGCCGTGGTCATCCCCGCGACGCCGCCCGGGTGCAGGTGGTGGTTGAACGCGGCCAGGTTGATGTTGGCGGCGTTGAACATGAGCTCGATGGACATCAGGATGCCGATGATGTTGCGGCGCGTCAGGGCCCCGAAGAGCCCGATGAGGAAGAGGACCGCGCCCAGGACGAGGTAGTGGCTCAGGCCGATGGTCGTCATATCTCTTTCCTGGAGAAGAAGACCGCGCCGAGCAGCGCGGCGAGCAGGACCAGGGAGATCAGCTCGAAGGGCACGGCGTATTCGCCCAGCATGAGCAGGCCGATGGCGCGCGTCTGGGCCGCGTGGGGCGTGTCCCCGGTCCCGGCGCCGAAGAACGAGGTCAGGCGCCAGAGGCCGGCGCCGGTGATGGCGCAGACCAGCAGGGCGGCGCCCCACAGCTCGTTGACCTGGCGGTTGTGCAGGTCCGTGGTGCGGCCCAGGAGCATGACCACGAAGACGATGAGGATGGCGATGCCGCCCACGTAGATGAGCAGCTGGGCCGCGAAGAGGAAGTCGGCGCTGAGGCAGGCGAACACGCCCGCCACCCCGGCGAGGCTCAGGCCCAGGGCCAGGGCCGAGTGCACGGTGTTGCGCAGGGTCACCACCAGCAGGGCTCCGGCCACGGCCACCGCGGCCATCGAGTAGAACGCTATCGTTTCAAGCATGGGTTCGTGAAGTTCGTGAAGGCCTGACACCGTTCATATTCGGGCCTGGACCTCCCGGACGGAGATATGGCTCTCCGGGTCCCGGAAGGCCTTCTGGACGGGGTCCCAGACCCGGCCGGCCAGGGGGAAGCCCGGCTTCCAGCAGCGCACCATGTCGTCGCGCGTGGAGAAGGCGAGCTCGTAGTCCAGGGAGTGCCAGACCGACTTGGGCTTGGTGGGGCAGGCCTCCTGGCAGAGGCCGCAGAAATTGCACTTGCCCAGGTCCAAGGAGTACCATTCCGCCTTGGGGACCCGCTTCTTGGTCTCGGGATGGGTCTGGGCCTCCAGGGCGATGCAGGCGGAGGGGCAGGCCTTGGCGCAGAGACCGCAGGCGATGCAGGTGGCGGCGTCGAAGAGCAGGAGGCCCCGGAATCGCTCGTAGGGCACGAGCTTCTCCGTGGGGTACTGCACCGTGACCGAGGGCTTGAAGAGGTAGCGCAGGGTGATCCAGAGCCCTTCGCAGAAGGCCCAGGAGGCTGAGGAGACTTCCTTGAAGTAGCCCATCAGCGCAGCCCCCAGCCGCGCTGCATGAGGAAGAGCAGGATCCCGGCGAAGGCGATGTTGGCGAAGGACCAGGGCAGCAGGAACTTCCAGTTGAAGTCCATGAGCTGGTCCACGCGCAGGCGGGGGAAGGTCCAGCGGAACCAGAGGAAGACGAACATCATGAGCATGGCCTTGCCGGTCATCCAGATCCAGCTCGGGATGCCGACCAGCCAGGGCAGGGGCGCGGCCCCGCCCCCGAGGAAGAAGACCGCCAGAAGGAAGGAGGAGAGCAGGACGTAGCCGTATTCCATGAGGAAGAACAGGGACCACTTCATGCCCGAGAACTCGGTGTGGAAGCCGGCCACCAGCTCGGACTCGGCCTCCGGGATGTCGAAGGGGGTGCGGTTGGTCTCGGCCACCGAGGCGATGAGGAAGAACAGGAAGGCCAGCTGGCCCACCACCGGGTAGAACACGAACCAGCGCGGAAGGAAGCCGAACCAGTAGCCGGCCTGGGCCGCGTCGATGACCGCCAGGTCCAAGGAGCCCGCGAACATGAGCACCGGGACCACGGAGAAGCCCCGGGGCAGCTCGTAGCTCACGATCTGGGCCGCGGCGCGCAGGCCGCCGAGCAAAGAGTACTTGTTGCCCGAGGCCCAGCCCGCCATGACCACGCCGATGACCGAGATCCCGGCGAAGGCGAAGATGTAGAGGACCCCCACGTCGAGCTTGGCCGCGGCCAGCTCCGTGCCGAAGAGCACCGGGGCGAAGGCCATGACGCAGGGCGCGATGGCCACGACGGGGGCCAGCGTGTGCATGACCTGGTCGGCCGCGGCCGGGGTCACGTCCTCTTTGAGGAGCAGCTTGACGGTGTCGAGCAAGGTCTGGGCCCAGCCGTGGAAGCCGCCCGCGTACATGGGCCCCACGCGGGACTGGATGTGGGCCGAGATCTTGCGCTCCCACCACACGGCCCAGAGGCCGTTGGCCACGATGACGCCGATGACGCAGCCGAGCTTGATGAGCACCCAGGCCCAGGCGACCGCGGCCGGGGGCAGGCCCGAGCGGTTGAGCAGGGCCAGGAGCTTCTCCCCCCATCGCGCCAGCTCGCCGACGCCGGCGCCTATGGCTAAGAGGCCGATGATGATGCCGGCCAGCCACAGCGCGCCGGCCCGATAGCGGGGCAAAGACCAGGGGCTCTTCCAGAGCTCGGTGGGCCAGTAGCGCGTGTCGGTCAGCAGGCGCCCCCCCGCCTTGCGGTTGAGGACGGGCTGCGGATAGGCCGGCTTCTCCGCCGCGCTCACCGGTCCACCTCGCCCAGCACGATGTCGAAGGAGCCCAGCACCGCGATGACATCCGCGACTTTCTTGCCCACCAGGATGTCCTGCAGGATGGCCAGGTTGATGAAGCAGGGGGCGCGCACGTGCAGCCGGTAGGGGGCGGTCCCGCCGTCGGAGACCAGGAAGATGCCCAGGTCGCCGCGCGAGGCCTCCACATGGGCGTAGGCCTCTCCGGCCGGCGGCTTGGGGAGCTTGGCGATGCCCTTGGCCATGAGGTCTCCGCCGGGAAGCGCCGCCAGGGCGGCCTCCACGATGCGCACGGACTGGCGCATCTCCTGGACCCGGCAGAAGTAGCGGTCCCAGCAGGAGCCGGTCTCGCCCAGGGGCACGTCGAAATCGTACGTCTCGTAGCCGCAGTAGGGCTCGGACTTGCGCACGTCGTAGGCCGCGCCCGAGCCGCGCAGGTTCGGCCCGGAGAGGCCCCAGGCCGCGGCCGTCTCCTTCGGGATGACGCCGATGCCTTTGGTGCGGGCCAGGAAGATGGGGTTGAAGGAGAGCAAGGTGTCGTACTCGTCGAGGCGCGGCTTGAAGAACTCCAGGAACTCCCGGCACTTGGCGGTCCAGTCCGCGTCCACGTCCGAGGCCACGCCGCCGAGGCGGATGTAGTTGTAGGTCAGGCGCGCGCCGCAGAGGGCCTCGTAGAGGTCGAGGATCATCTCGCGCTCGCGGAAGGCGTAGAGGAACGGGGTGAAGGCGCCGATGTCGATGCCGTAGGTGCCCAGGAAGATCAGGTGGCTGGCGATGCGGTTGAGTTCGCACGTGATGACGCGCAGGGCCTGGGCCCGCGGCGGCGCCTGCACGGCCATGAGCTTCTCGGCCGCCAGGCAGAAGGCCAGGTTGTTGGGCATCGCGGAGCAGTAGTCCCAGCGGTCGGTGAGGACCACGCACTGGTGATAGCTGCGGGTCTCCATGAGCTTCTCGGTGCCCCGGTGCAGGTAGCCGATGTCCGGGAAGGCCTTGGTGATGACCTCCCCGGCCAAGGTCAGGCCCAGGCGCAGCACCCCGTGCGTGGAGGGGTGCTGGGGCCCCAGGTTGACGAACATGGTGTCCATCTCGAGGCCCGGGCCGCTCACCAGAGGCTCTTCAGTCTTCATCGTAGGCGTCCTTCTCGTGGGCGTAGTCCTTGCGCAGGGGGTGGCCTTTGAGGAAATCGGGGGTCAGGATCTTGGTCAGGTTGGGATGGCCGGAGAAGCGCACGCCCAGCAGGTCGAAGGCCTCGCGTTCCTGCCAGTCCGCGGCCGCGAACAGGCTCGTGAGGCTGGGCACCTCGGCGTTGTCGCGCGGGACCTCCAGGCGCAGGAAGACCTTCTGCCCGGTCTGGAGGTTCCCGAAGGACCAGAGCATGTCCAGGACCGGGCGGTAGGCGATGCCGGCGCCCGCGGCCGGGGCCACGGGCGGGGGCGGGGCCTTCTTGGTGAAGGGGCTGGGGTTGGCGCTGGAGACGAATCCCGCCAGGCTCACCGGGCCCAGCCAGTCCACGGCCGTGACCATCTCCAGATAGGCGAAGCCCAGCTCGTCCTTGAGGATGCGCGCCGCGGCCAGGATGTCCGCCGGCGCGGCCAGCCGGAGCGTGGGATAGTCCTTGACCGGCGAGGCCGCGGACTCGGCCCTGGGCAAGGCGGCCAGGAGCCTGGCCACGGGGTCGGGCTTCAAGCCGCCTCCCCGGTCAGGTCGCGGCTGCCCTTCTCGGCCTGAGCGGTCGCGCCGCCGCCGCGTTCGAGCTTCATGCCCATGATCTTCTTCTGCAGCTCCATGAAGCCGTAGATGAGGGCCTCGGGCCGGGGCGGGCAGCCCGGCACGTAGACGTCCACGGGCACGATGCGGTCCACGCCCTTGACCACGGAATAGGAGTCGTAATAGGGGCCGCCGCAGCTGGCGCAGCTGCCCATGGCGATGACGAAGCGGGGCTCCGGCATCTGGTGGTAGATCTCCACGATGGGGGCGGCCATCTTCTTGGTGACCGTCCCGGCGATGAGCAGGAGGTCGGCCTGCCGCGGGCTGGGGCGCGGGATGACGCCGAAGCGGTCGAAGTCGAAGCGGCCGGCGTAGGCCACCATCATCTCGATGGCGCAGCAGGCCAGGCCGAAGGTGAGCGGCCAGACCGAGTACTTGCGGCCCAAGTCGACGATGTAGTCGGTGCTGGTCAGCAGGACCTGGCCGCCCGGCACGGCCTTGGCCACCACCGGGAACTTGTCGAGGACTATTCCCAAACCAGGGCTCCCTTGCGCCAGGCGAAGAGCAGCCCCAGGAAGAGGACGGCCAGGAAGACCGCCATCTCGGCCAGGGCCAGGGTCCCGACCTCCCGGACCGTGACCGCCCAGGGATAGACGTAGAGGATCTCGACGTCGAAGATCACGAAGAGCAGGGCGAAGACATAGAAGCGGATGTTGAGCTTCACCTCGCTGGAGCCGGTGGGCTTGATGCCGCACTCGTAGGTGCTGAGCTTGCGGGCGTAGGGCAGGCTGGGGCGCAGGAGCTTGGCCGCGACGAGGGCCCCGGCGCCGAACGCGACCCCGACGCAGACGAACAGGAAGACGACGACGAACGGGCTCAGCATCGGCTGACCCGCTTCGTCTGCACGAGGACTTTGAAGGCTTCGCCCATGCCTTCGGGGTGGACCAGGGTCTTGAGCTTGGCCCGGTCGGTGACCGTGCCCGCGTCCGAGCCGGCCGGGAGCCAGTCCAGGATGCCGCAGTCGAGGAGGAAGCGGGCCATGGAGGTGAAGGAGGCGCAGCGCAGGCCGAGGCCCTCCCCTTCCTCTATGAGGGCGGAGAAGTCCACCGGGCAGGTGAGGTCGCGGTCCCCGGGGTCGGCGAGGAGCCGGGAGCCCACGGTGTGGAGATGGTAGCTGCGCGGGGTGTTGACGTCTCCGGGGGCGAAGCGCTTGCCGTAGTCGATGGTGGCCAGGACCCCGCATTCCAGGCGCCCGGCCGCCTCGCGCAGCCAGGAGCGGGCCTCCAGGCAGACGGCATGGCGCCGGCCTTCCTGCAGAGTGTCGGCCACGGCCCGCGCGTGCGGCTCGAGTCCGCGGGTGGAGAGCTCTCCCAGGACCGCGTCGCCGGCTCCGTCGGTGTAGAGCTCCAGGACCCGTCCGCCGCGCTTCTCCAGGACATGGAAGGGCAGGGCGTCGACCAACTCGTTGGAGAGGAACACGCCGCGGAACGCGGGGACCTCGGCCAGCCGTTCGCAGGCCAGCACCCGGCCGGGAACGTCCTCGAAGCCGGCGAGGCTCTCCAGGAGGCGCTCCCGGCTGCGCTCCACCAGGACCCAGCAGAGGTCCGCGGCCAGCTCGGGCCGCTCGCGGTTGAGGCCCTCGCGCAGCTGGCGCGCCAAGAGGCCCGAGCCGGAGCCCATCTCCACGATGGTGTAGGGCGGCGGCACGCTGCGGGAGCGCAGCTCGTCGAGCCACTTGGCCAGGGCCCGGGCCAAAGACATGCCGAAGGCGGGGTGCAGCTCGGGCGCGGTGTAGAAGTGCTCGGTCGGCCGGCGCCGGGCGTAGAAGCCGCGCTCTGGATGGTAGAGCGCGGTCTCGCAGAATTCCCGGAAGGTGCGCAGGCGGCCGCCGTGAGTCTGCTGGCGGCCGCTCCGGACGGACCGGTCGCGTTCCTGGACCCTCATGCCCACGACTGCGGTCCCGCGCGAGCGGGGCCGTGGAGTCTTTTAGGGGATGACTACTGCAGGTCCTCGGCGCCGAGGGTCTTCTTCTTGCCGTCGGCCTTGACGCGCTCGATGGAGGCGCTGACCATGGCGTTGATCTTGCCGGAGAGGGCTTCCACGTAGTCGCCGCCGGTGCGGAAGCCGGCATCCTTGACCATCTTCTTGACCTTGCTCACCACGACCATAACCTCGGACATGAATTCCTCCTGGAAAACTTCGGCGTTGTCAAAGAAAGGCGATATATATAATGAAATACGGAAGGAGCTGTCAAATTCTCGGATAAAACGGTTGGCCACCTAACGGAACCGCCGGCCTTATTTGTCCTTAGGCAGAAACTCCTTGACCGCCTCGGCCTGCTTGGGGTCGAGTTCCACGGCCCTCGCCGCGTCCTTGAGCGCCTGGCCGCGCCGGCCCAGGGCCGCGCTGGCGCGCGCGCGCAGGGCGAAGAAGGCGCCGGTCTTGGGGGAGAGGAGGACGGCCCGGTCGAGGTCCGCGAAGGCCTGGGCCGGCCGGCGCAGGGCCAGCAGGGCCGCGGCCCGGTTGGCGTAGGCCGGGGCCAGGTCGGGGTCGAGCTTGACGGCGCGGTCGAAGTAGTCCAACGAGGTCTCGTTCTGCTTGCCGCGCAGGGCCAGGTAGCCCAGCTCGTTGTAGGCCAGGGCGTTCTTTCGGTCGAGGCGCACCGAGGCGTAGAGGGCTTCGGCCGCCTGGTCCTCGGCCCCGGCTTCGACCAGGCGCAGGCCGCGCTGGTAGTAGGCGTCGCTCATGGATGGGGCCAGGGCCGGCTTGACGTCCGGCTTGAGCTTGACCGCGGCTTCGAAGTCCGAGATGGCTTCCTCATACTGCCCCAGTTTGTAGCGGGCGGTGCAGCGGTTGGCCAGGGCCGCCGCGTCGTCCGGGCGGCGTTTGAGGTCCGCGTCGAGGGCCGCGGCCGCTTCCTGATAGCGGCCCTGCAGGAGCAGGACTGCGCCCAGGCTCCTGTCTTCCGCGGCCCGGGACGGGAGCGCGGCGAGGCACAACACGGCCGAGAGCAGCGCTTTCATGAGGGAATGCGAGATCGTGGCGCGGGGTGGAATCGAACCACCGACCTATCGCTTATGAAACGACCGCTCTAACCTCTGAGCTACCGCGCCTAGGGCGAGAATTATATCAAAAAGTTCCGCGCGTTGCATTCCAAGATAATTTGATATCATACTGGCGCACTTTACAGCACGGGAGACCAGCCATGGCAGCCAAGAAGAAGATCAGCGTCCTGATCGCGGACGACCAGACCCTGTTCCGCGAGGGCATCAAGGACCTCCTCGATGGCGAGAAGATGATCGAGGTCGTGGGCGAGGCCGCCGACGGCGTGGAAGCCCTGCGCATGGTCAAGAAGCTCAAGCCCAACGTCATCCTGCTCGACATCAAGCTCCCGCACATGGACGGCATCGAGGCCGCGCGCCAGATCCACCGCGACTGCCCCTCCACCAACGTGCTCATCCTCTCCTCCTACGAGGACGAGGCGCACGTCATGGAAGCCATCCAGGCCGGCGCCAACGGCTACCTCTCCAAGATGCTGCCCGCCGTGGAGCTGGTCAACGCGCTCAAGGCCTTCGCCAACCAGGGCGTGATGATCCCCCAGCCGGTGATGAGCAAGCTCATCGAAGGCCTGCGCCAGATGGGCGGCGCCTCGGCCGAGGCGTCCTTGGTGGCGCTGACCAAGACCGAGATCAAGGTCCTGGCTTTGCTCGGCCGCGGCCACTCCAACAAGGAGATCGCGGCGCAGTTGCAGTGCAGCGTCAAGACGGTCAAGAACCACCTCAACAGCGTCTTCCAGAAGCTCAGCGTGAGCAACCGCACCGAGGCCGTGGTCAAGGGCATCGACCTGGGCCTCATCTCGGCCGAGAAGAACGACTAGGCCTTCCGTCCGCCGGGTCCGGGACTATTAGGAAATAGGCTTATTTCTTAATATCCAGGACATTGACTTTCCCCCCCCGCCGGTCTACACTTCCCAGATAGCCTGAAAAACCCTCGACTTATGTCCAAAAACCACCGCCTCAGCGGCGGCGCGGCGTTGTTGTTCTCGTCCCTCTTCTGGCTCTGTCCCGGACAGGGCGCCGCGGCTCCCCCCAGGAGGCGCGCCGGCACGGAGCCAACGGACCGGATCATCGTCAAGTTCCGCGACCAGAGCCGGATGCGGGCCGCCTCCTTGAGCGCCGCCTCCCTGGCGCCATTGAACGCCCGCGCGGGCGTGGCGCTGGCGCACCATCGGCGCATGTCCGGAGACGCCCAGGTCCTCCGTCTGCCGAGTCGCATGCCTTTGGAGCAGGTTGAGGCCGTCCTGGACAAGATCCGTCGGGACCCTTCCGTGGAGTACGCGGACCCTGTGCGCCGGCGCGTGCCGCAACTCAACCCCAACGACACCCAGTACGGCAGCCAGTGGCACTACACCGCCCCGGCCTCCAATGCCGGAGGCGCGAACCTCCCGACGGCCTGGGACATCACCACCGGCAGCTCCAGCGTGGTGGTGGCCGTCCTGGACACGGGCTGGCTCAACCATGCCGACCTCGCCGGACGCAGCGTCGGCGGCTACTGCTTCATCAGAGACTCCACGATGGCCAACAATGCGAGCTGCACCCCGGGACAGGCCGTCAGCGACCCGTCCGACACCGGCGATTTCATAACCCTGGGCGACATCGCTTATTTTCAGAGCACCTATGGTTGGAATAGTTGCGGCTGCGGCCAGTACGGGGACCAGCCCTGCAACAGTTCCTGGCACGGGACCCATGTCTCCGGCACCATCGGCGCCGCGAGCAACAACGGCGCGGGTGTGGCGGGGGTCAACTGGGTCTCCAAGATACTCCCGGTCCGGGTCCTCGGCAAATGCGGCGGCACGGACGACGATATCATCGACGGAATACGCTGGGCCGCGGGCCTGGCGGTCTCCGGCCTCCCCACCAACCCCAACCCGGCCAAGGTCATCAACATGAGCCTCGGCGGAGCCGGGGCCTGCCCGGCGTCGTGGCAGTCCGCCATCGACGACGCGGTCAACGCGGGGGCGACCGTGGTCGTGGCCGCGGGCAACGACTGGACCAACATGGACGGGACCCCCTACACGCCGGGCAGCTGCAGCAATGTCGTCTCGGTGGCCGCCGTGGAGCCGGCCGGCAGCCTGGCCTGGTACAGCAATTTCGGAAGCGCCGTGGCGCTTTCCGCGCCAGGCGGGCAGACCTGCTATGACTGGGATGTCGACGGCAACTGCATAGACAGCCGGCCCACCTCCGGCGTGCTCTCCACCGGCGATTCCGGCACGCAGGGGCCGTCCAACGACAACGTCTATACCTATAAGCAAGGCACCAGCATGGCCGCCCCGCACGTGGCCGGGGTGGCATCCCTCATGGTCTCGACCAACACCTCCCTGACGCCGTCCCAGGTCAGGAGCATGCTGCGCTCCACGGCCCGCAGCTTCCCTGATTCGACCTGCAACACCGGCATCTGCGGGGCCGGGCTGCTCGACGCCTCGGCCGCGGTCCGGGAGGCCCTGCGCCCCAGCGACCTCCCGTCCAACATCACCGCGGCCACCCAGGGCACCAGCTCCATCACCTGGACCTGGGGCAGCGTGCCGCGGGCCCTCTACTACAACGTCTACTTCGGGACCAACCCCACCCAACTGGCCGGCAGCACGTTCGGCAGCGCGACCAACCAGGCGTTCACCCTCAACTTCCCCTCCAACACCCTCACCAACGTCATCGTCAAGGCCGTCAACACGGGCGGCGAAGGGCCCGGGGGCGCCTCGCCGAGCACCACCACCCTGGCCGCCCCCCTGACCTCCGTGAACTCGGCCGACGCGCACATCACCAGCATCACCGTCACCTGGACCCCGTGCCTGGTCAACGCGTGCGCCGGCTACGTCCTGCAGGCCTCCCCCAACGCCGACTTCTCCCCGCCGCTCTTCTCCAGCGTCACCTTCAGCTACACCGTGGGCCGGCTCCAGGTCTTCGGCCTCTCCAAACTGACCGACTACTACCTGCGCCTGGCCACCTTGAACTGGTCCAGCGGCCCGAGCTTCTACAGGCTCCCTGGGACCGTGCAGACCCTCACGGACCTGGTCCCTCCGGGGCTCGGAGCGCCGCCTTTCTCCAACATCGCGGAGCAGGCCATCCGCTTCAACTGGACCAGCAGCGGCAACCCCTCGCCCGTGACCTACCAGGCCGACGTCTCGAGCATGCCGGGCTACATCCCCCTGTCCGGGTCGCAGTCGGGCAGCGAACTCTTCACCGCCCTCTTCTCCGGCCTGCTCCCCAACACCAGCTACTACTTCAAGGTCCGCGTCCTGGGAGGCGGCGCCACCACCTACGCCGGCCCGACCGCGACGCTGGCCGCCGCGCCCGCGGCCGCGGCCGCCCCATTCTTGGCCGTCTACGTCAGTTCCCTGACCATGGCGTGGGCCGCCAACGGCAACGCCCCGGACACCCTGTACCAGGCCGAGCTGTCCTCGGATGCCTTCTCCCATATCGCGGTCTCCTCGCTCACCCGCAACACCTATGCCGCCTTCCCGCCGGCTCTGGACTCGAACACGGCCTACTCCGCGCGGGTCTTTGCCCTCAACCGCACGGGCGGAGCCTCCGCGCCCTACGTCCTGGGCTCCACCCTGACGCTGGTCCAGTCCCCCGGGGGGCCCTATTCCTTCTCCGGCCTGGGCTCCTCCGGCTTCGCCTTCTCCTTCACCGGCAACAACCCCTACCCGACCCAGTACGTGGTGCGCGCCTGCCTCTCTCCCTCCTGCTCCTCCGTGGCCGCCTCCTCGAGCACTTTGGCGGAGTCGGCCGCGTTCTCCGGCCTGCTCTCCAACGCGACCTATTACGTGTCCGCGGCGGCGCTCAACGGGGCCGGCACTCCCACGCTCTACACCGCGGCCCAGGCCACGGCCACGCTGGCGGTCGCGCCGGCAGCGCTCGCCTCCCCCGTGACCAACCGCAGCAGCGCGACCTTGGGCTTCTCCTGGAGCGCGGGGACCCTCTCGCCCGGGACCACCTACCTGGCCGAGGTCTCCAGCTCCGCGTCCTTCGCCTGGGCCGTGCAGAGCTCCGCCACCATGAACACCAGGGCCCTGTTCACCGGCCTCCAGCCCAACACTCCCTACTACGGGAGGGTGCGCGCGCTCAGCGTGAGCCAGGCCCCGGACGGGCCCACCCTGGACGCCGGCGGCTTTGCCGCGACACTGCCCCTGCCGCCTCCGGCGGCCGCCTTCCAGTCGGTCTTCTTCACCAGCGCCACCGCGGTCTGGCAGGCCCTGCCCCTGTCGCCTTCCAGCGCCGCCTGCCAGGGCTACCGGCTCGAGCTCTCCGCCTCCCCCGGCTTCACCGGGACCGTCTACTCCAGCGCGGTCGCGCCCGGCGTCTCCACGGCCACGCTGACCGGACTCGGCTACGCGACGGTCTACTACGCGCGCCTGGCCTCGCTCAACGCCGAGGGGCAGGGGAACTACATATCGCTGGCCTCGACCGCCACCGCCGCGCCCCCCTTCTCCTCGGGCACGGTGAGCGGCTCCGCCGGGCTGACCCTGCTGCTGCCGCCCGCCTTCCCGGAGCTGAGCACGGTGACGCTGACGGTGCCCGTCGGCGCCTTCCCGGCGGGCACCAGCATCAGCGCCGTGGCGCAGATGACGACCGACCTGACCGCGGCGCGCTCCAACCAGGTGGCGGGCATGACGCCCTTCGGCGCCAACGTGGGGCTCGAGCTCTCGGCCGGGGGGCTGCAGCCGGCCGTGCCCGTGCTGCTGAGCCTGGACTACGACCCGGCGCGCGTGCCGCTGGGCCAGGACCCCAAGACCCTGCGCCTGTTCACCTATGACGCGGCTGGGGGGCAGTGGACCATGCTCCTCTCCCAGGTCGACGTCCGGGCGCGCAAGCTGACGGCCCTGCTCTACCACTTCTCGCTCTTCGCGCCCTTCTTCGTGACGGCCGGGACGGACCTCTCCGCGGTGCAGGCCTTCCCGCAGCCCTGGGAGATCGGCGACGCGGCCAGCCCCTACTGGGCCGCCGCCCTGCAGTTCACCAACATGCCCGCCGACGCCACCGTCAAGATCTTCACCGTGACGGGGGAGCTCGTGGTCGAGGAGGCGGCTGCCGGGGGAGTGTTCGCCTGGAACGGCAGCAACCGGTTCGGCCGCAAGGCGGCCTCCGGGACCTACCTCGTGGTCGTCTCGGCCGGCGGCGGCACCATGGTGCGCCGGGTGGTGCTCATCCGATGAGAGCCGCGGCCATCGCCGTCATGCTGCTCCTGGCCCAGGACGCGGCCGCCCTCCAGAAGGAGGTCGGGACCTCGGCGGCGGAATTCCTGCGCCTGGGGGCGGGGGCGCGTTCGCTGGGCATGGGCGAGGCCTCCACCGCCGTGGCCGCCGGGCCGGAGGCGGTGTATTGGAACCCGGCCGGGCTGGCGCGCCTGGCGCGGCCGGAGGCCGCCTATTCGCGCACGGAGCTCCCTGTCGGGATGCATCAGGACTACGGCGCCGTGGCCGTGCCGGTCCGGCTGCTGCGCGGGACCCTGGCTTTCGCCATGACCCGCTTCTCCCAGGACGGCATCGACATGGTCGACGCGAACAACCGCGCCCGCGGCAGCTTCGCCCCCCACTCCGAGGTCTACGCCCTGGCCTACGGCCACCAGTTCGCTGGCGGCGACCCGGTGGAGGACTCGCGCGACTTCTTCGGCGAGACCTGGAACGTGCCGAACATGGCGCGCCCCTTGGGCTACGAGAACGAGCCCTGGACCGGGGAGATCTCGGCCGGCCTCTCGTTCAAGATGATCGACGAGTCCCTGGGCCCCCGGCACGCCGCCGCCGTGGCCGTGGACGCAGGCGGCCTCTTCCGGCCCGTGGACCTGCATGACCTCACCCTGGCCGGGGCCGTGCGCCACCTGGGCGGCCTGCAGCGCTTCATCAACGAATCCGCGCCTCTGCCCGTGGAGTTCGCGGCGGCCGCGGCCTATGAGTTCCGCCTGGAGCGCGCCTGGCGCTTCCTGCCCGTCCTGGAGGCCGACGTGCCCTATGCCGGCAACCCCTACGGCAAGCTCGGCGTCGAGGTCGAGCACGTGGCGGCCGAGGCGGTCCTGGCGGCCCTGCGCCTGGGCTACTGCGGCCGCACCGCGCCCGATCTCGGCCCCCTGTCGGGCCTGACGGCCGGCGTCGGCCTGCAGGTCAGGAGGTTCTCCTTCGACGCGGGCTTCCAGCCCATGGGCGCGCTGGGCCAGAGCTTCAGGCTCGGGGTGGGCTGGAAGTTCTAGCGCGCGTCAGTGGGAGTGGACGCGGGCGGCGCGCTTGCTCGGGGGCATATAGGGCGAGGGGTCGATGGTCTCGCCGGTGAGCTCCCGGTAGAACTCCATGACGCGGGTGACGTAGTTCTTGGTCTCCCTGATATTGGGCACGCGGCGTACCCGGTCCACCGGCTTCTCCCCGGCGTTGTAGGCGGCCACGGCCAGGACCTTGTTGCCGTCGTAGTTCTCGAGCAGGTACTTGAGGTGCTTGGCCATGCCCTTGAGGTTCTGGGCCGGGTCCTGGGAATCCCTGACCCCCAGCATCGCGGCGGTGCCGGGCATGAGCTGGCCCAGGCCGACCGCGCCCTTGGGCGAGACCGCCTTGGGGTCGCCCCAGGGGTTCTCCTGCATGACCATGGCCTCCATGAGGTCCGCGTCCACGCCCACGAGCTCGGCCGACTTCTTGATGAGGGGCCGGTAGCGCGCCACCCGGGGGTTGCCGCGGCTCAGGTCCACGAGCTCGGCGGCCTGCTCCTGGACCTCGGCCGCGATCTCCTTGACCATGTTGTGCTTGGGGGGCACCACCGCCTGGACCGAGCGCTTGGGCATGGTGCCGCGGTACGCTTTCTGGAAGGCGCCGAGGAAAGCCTTGACCTCGGGGTCGTTGGGGATGCCGCGGCTCTTGAGGACCGCGGCCGGGCCGACCTGATAGGCGGCCAGGGCCCTGTGGATGTCCCCGTCGAACTGCTTGATGAGCTCGGCCAGGAGGCGCGTGCCGACCCGGATGTTGACCGCGGGGTCCAGGACGTCCTTGGACTTGTAGCCGTAGGCCTTGGCCACGCCGGCGGAAACGCCCATGAGGTTGCGGCTGCAGGTCTCCTGCCCGGTGCCGCAGTTGGCCTTGGCGCCGATGACGGCCCGGACCACGTCCGGGGAGACTCCGTACTCGTCGGCGATGGGGACGATCACTCCTTCATAGAGGCCGCCCGGCTGCTGCTCCGGCAGCGGGGACATGTCCACGACCGGGGTCTGCTTCAAGGGGGCCTGCACGAAGCGGGGGACGGGCTTGACGGCCGGCGGCGGGGCGCCCAGGACGGCCGCGGCATAATGGGGGATGATTGGTCGGCCGGCGGCCATCACGGCGGGCGCCTGGCCCGCGGAGGCGCGGCCGTTGTCATAGGCTTGGGTGAAATCGCCGGAGCGGAAGGCCGGGGTGTTCGCGAGGCCGAGGGCTTTGAAAGCGGGCTTCCAGGCTTCTTCCTTCTTAGGCTGCAGGTAGGCGGCTATGGCCTGATAAGGGTCGGGCCGGACCTGCACGTCCGGGCTCTCGATGGTGAGGAGCGGGCCCCAGAGCTTGAGCAGTCCGGCGCGGGCCGTCTCGCGCTGGGACGGGTTGGCGGCCGGGTTCCAGGCCGCTGCCTGGTAGCGCAGGACCGAGCTCTTGTCCAGGGGAGAGGAAGACGGGACGAAGGACGCCTGGACCCTGGCTCCCAGCAGGACCTTGGCGAACTCCTCGGTCTTGCCGAGCTTCTCTCCGACCGCGGTCCCTTCCGGGACGCGGATCGAGATCTTGACCAAATCTGCGGCCACCGAGAACGAGGGGGACGCGCACAGCGCCAGCCCCACAGCGACCGCGACCCAACCGCGCTGGACCGTCATGCCCATAGCGTAGCGGGCCGGAGGGCCCATGTCCTGGGCCAGGGGCCCTGGCCGCGGGTGGGCCTTTGGGCCTACGCGCCAGGATGGCTAAAAGGTAGAATCAACCGCATGCCGATGCGCGCCGGAAAGCTCACGATGCCTCCCAGGCCCGCGCTGCTGGGCTGCCTGGTCTGGCTTCTCATCCCCGTCGAATTCCTCGGCGGCGTCTGGCTGGTGGTCTGGACGGCACAGCGCCTGGGTATCGACAGCAATAGGGTCGGCGTCCTGATCATGATCGGCTTTGTCGCCATGGCGGTGGGCATGGCCGTCGTATCCATGAGCGCCTCCCGCATGGGCAGGGGCGGGATGAAAAGCCCTCGGGCGCTGCTGGCGGCTCTCGGGTGCGTCCTTCTCTTGCCGGTCATCGGGGTCTTGGCCGCGGTGGCCGACGTGAGCCTGGACCCCTCGCCGCCGCGCACCGAGACCTTTTTCGTCGTGTACAAGGTCAAAGGCTGCGTGGGCATCCATTTTCCGCAAGCGCCTTGGGGACACGACCTGCGCCCCCCCATCATCAGCCCGGAGTTGCTGCAGAGCGCCGGCACGGGCTTCCCGTTGAGGATCACCTGGCGCGCGGGCGCCCTGGGCCTGGCCTGGATCCAGAGCGTGGCGGCCGCCGAGAGATATCCTCTCGTCGTGCCGGAGACCGCCGGACCGCGCCCGCTTCCCGCCGTGGAGCGCTGAGCGCGGCCTCGACCAAGGCGCTGCTGGCCCGAGGCTTAGGGAAGTGCGTCAGCCGTCATGGGAGGAGCCGTCGACGGGCTGCTGGCTGGCCGGGGCCGGCAGCGGCCCGTTGGACACGCACTTGTCCCCTTCCTGGTGCGTGCCTCTCGCGCAATCCGGGGGCGGAGGCGGGGCTTCTTGCTTCTTCGCGCAGGCCATGAAGCCGGCCAGGGCCAGCGTCAGCAAGAGGGCGTTCTTCATCGGGGAGCCTCCATGGGCGCGGCCAGATACCCGCGCATCCGCTCGAGCTGAGCCGCGAAGGCGGGGTCGCGCTTGAGCGACGGATAGAGCATGTCCGCCAGCCGCTTGCCGGCCGCGATGTCCGAGGGGTGGTGCAGCCCGCCGATGACCCGGTTGAGGGCCGCGTCGTTGGCGCGCGTGATGTACTCGTTGCGGCGGCCGGGCGCGATGTCCGTGAGGGCGAGCGCGTAGGCCCGGGAGATGGCCGCGTGGCCGCTGGGATAGGAGTAGCCGCCGGGCTTCTTCAGGCCCGGGCAGGGTTCGATGCTGGGATCGCGCCGGAAGGGGCGCGGGCGCTTCTCCCGCTCCTTGACGTCCCATACCGCCGTGTCCACGTCGATGCCGACCTGCAGGAAGAAGTCGGCCGCCTCCTGGGGCAGGGGCCGGGCGAAGGGGCTGATGTCGCCGAACAGCTCCTCGAAGGTGGCGGTGGCCTGGGCCGCGGCGTCCCGGCACTGTCCTTCGGTGCGCCGCTTCTGCCAGGAGCGGACCTCCTCCAGGTCGGCCTTGTCCACGGCGGAGTCCGCGGCCGGGGCCGGCGGGAACTCCAGGGCCGAGAGCTTGGCCCGGTCCAGGTACAGGGGCGGCTGGCGCTCGTAGCCCTTGGCTCCGGCCGTCCCCGCCGCGAGCAGCAGCGCGAGGGCGGCGGGGCCGGTGAGCCGTCGAATCATGCCCATGCCTAATCCGCGTGCAGCTTGTGGGCGGCCGCTTCCTTGATGACCATGGCGGCGATCTCGTTGCGCTGGATCTGGTTGGTGCCCTCGTAGATCTGCGTGATCTTGGCGTCGCGCATGTACTTCTCCACGGGGAAGTCGCGCATGTAGCCGATGCCGCCGCACATCTGCACGCAGTCCGTGCTCACCTTCATGGCCGTGTCCGAGCAGAGCACCTTGCACATGGCCGACTCCTTGGTGTAGCGCCGGATCTTGAGGCGGCTGGTCTCGTCGAACACCACGGTGCCGTTGGCCATGGCCGCGTCGATGGCCGGCTTCATCGCGGCGTCCATCGCCTTGGTCGTGGAGTAGAGCAGGGCCCGGCTCGCCTCGATGGCGGTGGCGCAGTCCGCGATCATGTGCGCGATGGCCTGGTGGCTGGCCACGGCCTGGCCGAACTGCCTGCGTATGCGGGTGTAGGCCAGGGTCTCGTCGAGCGCCCCCTGGGCGATGCCCAGGGCCTGCGCGGCCACGCCCGGCCGGGACATGTCGAAGGTCATCTGGGCCACGAAGAGGCCGTAGCCTTCCTTGTAGAGCAGGTTGTCCTTCGGGATGCGGCAGTTCTGGAAGACCAGCTCGTAGGTCGGGTTGGCGCGGATGCCCATCTTGTGCTCTTTTTTTCCGAAGGTGAAGCCCGGCGTGCCCTTCTCCACGACGAACGCTCCGATCCCGCGCGCTCCGCGCGCGGGGTTCGTCGTGGCGAAGATCACATAGGTCTCCGAGACCTCCCCGCCCGAGATGAAGACCTTGGAGCCGTTGAGCACGTAGTGGTCCCCGTCGCGCCGGGCCGTGGTCTTCATGGCCGTGGCGTCGGAGCCGGCCTCGGCCTCGGTGATGGCGAAGGCCGCGATCTTCTGCCCCGAGGCCAGGCTGGGAATCCAGCGCTGGCGCTGGGCCTCGCTGCCGAAGAGCAGGATGGGGATGGTGCCCAGGCCCGAGCCGGCCACGCACAGGGCGATGCCCGCGCAGCCGCGGGAGAGCTGCTCCACGGCCAGGCACAGGTCCAGCGTCCCGCCGCCCATGCCGCCGTACTTCTCGGGCAGGTAGACCCCGAACAGGTCGGCCTTGCGGATGTCCTCGATGACGGGCCAGGGGAACTGTTCGGTCCGGTCGTACTCCTCCCGCACCGGGCGTATCTTCTCGCGGGTCAGCTCGTAGGCGACCTCGAGGATGGCGTGCTGCTGCTCGTTGAGACCGTAGTCCATTTTATTCCCCTTCCCCCATGCGGGATTCCGGCGCGGCCAGCTTCTGCAGGGCGTCGCGCGCGGCCGCCTGCTCGGCCTCCTTCTTGCTCTTCCCCGCGCCCAGGCCCAGCATGCGCTTGCCGAAGTGCACCCGGACCTGGAAGGTCTTGTCGTGATCGGGGCCTTCCGTGCTCGTGGTCTCGTAGCTCGGCGGGGCCTTGTACTTCTTCTGCAGGACCTCCTGCAGGAGGCTCTTGTGGTCGGCGTCGGCCGCGGGCCTCCGGCGGTCCAGGCAGCGCCGGATGAAGGCCGCGGCCGGCTCATAGCCGCCGTCCAGATAGACCGCCCCCACGAGGGCTTCGAAGGCGTTGGCCAGGAGGCTGGCCCGGCCGCGTCCCCCGGAGGAGTCCTCGCCGACCCCGAGGAGCAGGTGGTCGCCCAGGCCGAGGTCCCTGGCCCAGTGCGCCAGGGTCGGCCGCGAGACGAGGAGCGCCTTTTTCTTGGAAAGCGCCCCCTCGGCTTCCTCGGGATGCCGGACGTAGAGCTCGTGCGCCACCACGGCGGCGAGGATGCTGTCTCCGAGGAACTCCAGCCGCTCGTTGTGGATCGCGGTGCGGCTTTCCGAGGCGTAGGACTTGTGGGAGAGCGCCTCTTCGAGCAGCTTCCGGTTGCGGAAGCGGTAGCCGATGGCGTCTTCCAGGGGCTGGGGGTGGCTCACGCGGGTTTTAGCACGACGCACCCCCCGCGGACGAGGTGATCGTCCGCGGGGGGTGCGGCTCGGTGCCGGGGCTTACTTCTTGGCGTGAGAGTTGATGTAGTCGACGGCCTGGCCGACGGTCTGGATCTTCTCGGCCTGTTCGTCCGGGATCTCCATGTCGAACTCTTCCTCGAGGGCCATGACCAGCTCCACGGTGTCGAGGGAGTCGGCGCCCAGGTCGTTGACGAAGTGGGCTTCCGGCTTGACCTCCGAGGCGTCCACTCCGAGCTGCTCGACGATGATCTTCTTGACGCGGTCTGCGACGCTGAGGCTGGTATCCGCCATTGGTATCCTCCTACGCTGCTATGAACAGGTGCCAGGCATTGACTTTTGATTCTCCAACATTTTTGGGTCGGCTGTCAAAAGTCAATGCCGCGGCACCTACATGTACATCCCGCCGTTGACTCCGAGCACCTGCCCGGTGATGTAAGATGAATCCTCGCCGGCCAGGAACAGGGCCGCGCGCGCGATGTCCTCCGGTTCGCCCATGCGGCCGAGCAGGATGGCCTCCAGGAGCTTCTTCTTGGCCTCCTCCGGGATGGCGTCGGTCATGCGCGTGCGGATGAAGCCGGGGGCTATGGCGTTGACCAGGACGCCGCGGGAGGCGAACTCGCGCGCGCAGGTCTTGGTCAGCGCGATGACCCCGCCCTTGGAGGCGGAGTAGTTGGCCTGCCCCGCGTTGCCTTGCTGGCCGACGATGGAGGCGATGTTGATGATGCGCCCCGCGCGGGCCTTGAGCATGGGCCGGGCCACGGCCTTGGTGAAGTTGAAGACGCCCTTGAGGTTGATGCCGAGCACGAGGTCCCAGTCCGCGTCGGCCAGGCGCATGACCAGGTTGTCCCGGGTCACGCCGGCGTTGTTGACCAGGATGTCCACCTTGCCGAACTTCTCCAGGGCGGCCTTGACCACGGCTTCGCAATCCTCGTACCGGGAGACGTCGGCCTTGGCGGAGAGGGCCGGCACGCCCGCGGCGGCGAGCTTGCCGACGGCTTCCGCCGCCTTGGCCTCGTCGACGTCGACGATGAACACGGAGGCCCCTTCGCGGCCGAAGAGCTCCGCCATGGCGTAGCCGATGCCCTGCGCGGCCCCGGTGATGACGGCGGCCTTCCCCTCCAAGCGGCGGCTGGCGGCGGCGGATTCAGGCATGGTCTTCCTCCTGGTTCGGCGGCATCATAGGGGCTGGAGCCCGGCGGTCTCGAGGCCGGACTGCATCTGGGCCAGCGCTCTCTGGATGTGGGCCGGAAGGCCGTTCTCGGAGAGCCGCTGGGCGGCGCGCAGGGCGCTGGCCATGGCCTTGGCGTTGGAATCGGCGTGCGCGACCACGACGCTCCCCCCCACGCCCAACAGGGGCGCCCCTCCGTGCTCGTCCGGGTCGAGGCGCTTCCTGAGCCGGTTGAAGGGCGCGCGCAGGAGGAGTCCTCCGGCCTTGTAGATGCGGCTGCGCCGCATCTCCGCCTTGAGGGCGTGGAAGATGGAGGCGGCCATGCCTTCGATGAGCTTGACGGCGACGTTGCCCACGAAGCCGTCGCAGACCGCCACGTCCACGGTCCCGGCCGGGATGTCGTGGCCCTGCACCATGCCGCGGAAATCCAATCCGCTGGCTTTGAGCAGCGGGGCCGTGGCGCGCACGAGGTCGTTGCCCCGGCTCTGCGCCTCGGCCACGGAGAGCAGGCCCACCGAGGGATGGGCGATCCCCAGGGCATGGCGGCAGTAGAGCACGCCCATGGCCGCGAACTGCAGGAGGTGCCAGGGCTTGCAGTCCGCGTTGGCCCCCACGTCCAGGAGCACGGTCTGCCCCCGGACCGTGGGCACGGCCACGGCCAGGGCGGGCCTCAGGACGCCGGGCAGGCGTTTGAGGTGCCAGAGCCCCGCGGTCACGGCCGCGCCGGGGTGGCCGGCCGAGACCAGGGCCGCGGCCCGGCCTTCGGCCATCAGCCGGGCGCAGACCAGGATGGAGGCGTTGGGCATGTCCCGGCAGGCCGCGGCCGGGTCCGCGTCCACGGGCACCACCCCGCCGGCGTCCACGATCTCGAAGCGCCGGTCGCTCTGGGGGATGCCGCGAGCGGTGAGCTCGCCGCGGATGACTCCGGCGGGGCCGACCAGGACCGGCTCGACTCCCCAGGCGTTGGCCGCCGCGATGGCGCCCTCTACGTTGGGCGCGAGACCGAGGTCTCCCGCGGCGGCGTCGAGCGCGATGCGCATCAGGCCGTCACTTCTGCTGCTGACCGCCCTCGCCTTCGGAGGCCTTCTCCTTCTTCTTCTGCGCGACGATGAGCTTCCCGTTGTACCAGCCGCAGCTGGGGCAGACGGTGTGGGAAGGCTTGAGGCTCTTGCAGTTGGGGCAGGTGCCGGCGGCGGTCCGGTCCAGGCGCCAGTTCTGGGCGCGGCGGCTGTCGCGGCGGGACCGAGTGTGCTTGCGTTTTGGGTTTGGCATAACTCTCCTCTCTCTCTATCCTAGCTCCCGCAGGCGCAGACCCGTTCGTTGCGGTTGCCCCCGCACCGGGGGCACAGGCCCTTGCAGTCCTCCCGGCAGCGGGCGTTGCCGGGCAGGGCCAGGACCAGAGCCTGGCGCACCTCCTCGGTCGCGTCCAGGGTTCCGGCGCCTAACGGCGCCTCACCCTGGACCTCGGTGCGGAAACGCTGCCGGGCCGGGCCCAGGCACCGGACGCAGGTGAGTTCCCACTCTCCCGCGACCGTGCCCGAGAACGAGGCCTCGGACCCGTGCCGAGCGACGCTCAACTGCACTTCCAGCGGCCCGGTGAGGACCGCGGAGCCGGCCATGAGGTCCTGCAACTGGGCCGGCTCCAGGCGGCGCTCCAAGGCCAAGACGGCCTCTTCCGCCAGACCGCTGAGGTCGAACTGCAAGGGGGTCATGATAGCTGTTTCTCCGGCGAGAAGTCAATTAAAACCGACTGTTTCCCGGATGAAGTAGGGGGGCTTGTCCTTGATGTCGAAATAGACCCGGATGAGGATCTCCGCCACCAGTCCTAGAAGCAGGAGCTGGAGTCCGGCCAGGGCGAAGAAGATGGAGACCTGGAACAGGGGCTGGTCCTTGACGAAGACGTGGTCGTGGAACTTGTGGTAGAGGGTGTAGCAGGCCATGAGCACGCCCAGTCCGCCCATGAGCAGGCCGGAGCCTCCGAAGAGGTAGATGGGCTTGGCCATGTAGGAGTCCATGAACTTGACGGTCATGAGGTCCAGGATGACCTTGAAGGTCCGGCCGAGGCCGTACTTGGAGACGCCCAGGGCGCGGGCCCGGTGGTTGACCGGGACCTCGACGATGCGGGCGCCCAAAAAGCCCGCGAAGGCGGGGATGAAGCGGTGCATCTCGCCGTAGAGGCGCACCGATTTCAGATAGACGGCCCGATAGAGCTTGAGGGTGCAGCCGTAGTCGTGCAGGTGCACGCCGGTGGCCCAGGAGATGATCCCATTGGCGATGCGCGAGGGCAGCACGCGCGTGAGGCCCGGGTCTTGGCGGTCCTTGCGCCAGCCGCTGACCACGTCGTAGCCCTCGTCGAACTTGGCCAGGAGCATGGGGATGTCCTTGGGGTCGTTCTGACGGTCGGCGTCGAGCATGCCGATGATCTCGCCATGAGCCTGGGCGATGCCGGCCGAGACCGCGGCGGTCTGTCCCACGTTGCGGCCCAGGCGCACGCCCCGGAAGCCCTGGTAGCGCTTGGTCAGGTCCTGGATGCCGGCGAAGGACGAGTCCGTGGAGCCGTCGTCGACGAGGATGACCTCGTAGGGCTTCTGGAGGCTCTCCATGACCGCGGAGAGCTCCTCTCCGAGTCCGGGGAGGCTCTCTTCCTCGTTGTAGACCGGGATGATGACGCTCAGGTAGGGCTTGGCATCGGCCATAAGGCGATGATTTTACCAAATCTTCCCGGTGTCAGGCCTCAACTTATCGGACTTTTCGGGATCTCCCGTCTATTCGCCGGATGGCGGGGATATCTGGACCGAGTTCAAGGCCGGCGCGTCCGGGTCCCAGACGTTGTCCAGATAGAGACCGGGGCAGACCGTGTGCTTCATGCGGTAATGCCCGTGGACCTTGTCCGCGGGGATGTCGAAAAACCGGCGCAGCCAGGCCAGCAGGCCCTTGAGGCTGGCCAGCTGCTTCTTGGTCGGCGTCTGCTTGGAGAAATCGCCCATGAGCACGACGCCGATGCTGCCGGTGTTGTTGTTCTCCACGTGGGCGCCGAGCCGGTCCAGGGGCCGGCCCTCGAATATGCGCCCCTCCCAGTCGATCATGTAGTGGTAGCCGGCGTATTGCCAGCCCCGGATGTGCCGGTGCAGGTGCTGGACCTGGCGCGCGTGCGCGATGGCGGCTTGCCAGCTCTTCTTGCCGCGCAGCCGCTTGACCTTGTCCGTGACCGGGAAGGCCGTGTGGTGGACCACGATGCGCTGTTTGGGCATGTCCACGGGGATGTCCCCCAGCTTCTCGGGACACCACTCGGAGCGGCGGTGGATGGCCGGCTGGGGCGCGGGCCGGGCCGCGGGCGCCGCTGGAGCCAGGGAAGCCCAGACGGCGAGGATAATCATAGCGGATGTCGTGGCATGGAACTTTCTCGGCTTTGATTCGTATGTATGAGTAGGACTTGCGGGGTAGTTTAACTGGTAAAACGGCTGACCGTCAATCGGACAGATGTGGGTTCGAATCCCACCCCCGCAGGTCTGTCGTGAGGCGCGCCATGTGGTCTTGACAGGAGGGCAGCGACCTGTTAATCTTAGGGCGACGGTCAGCTGAGTTGAACTACCCCAAGGCCCCGGGAGACCGGGGCCTTTCTTTTTTGGGATCAAAGTCGACCAGCGGCGCCAAGAAGACGGAGATAGAGCTCCTCCTGCCGGCGCACCATGCCGTCGATGTCGAACTCCGGCCCGATGGAGGCGGCGGCCGCGGCGCCGAGCCTGCGGCGCAGGGCCTCGTCTCCCAGCAGGTCCTTGACGCGCTGGGCCAGGGCCGCGGCGTCCCTCTGCGGCACCAGGATGCCGTTCTCCCCGCTGCGGACGAGGTCCTTGACCCCGTCGGTGGCGTAGCAGACCGGGACCACGCCCGACTTCATGGCTTCCACCAGGGCCCGCGGCAAGCCTTCCCACAGGGACGTCAGCACGAACACGTCCGCGGCGGCCAGCAGCTCGGCCACGTCCCGCCGCCAGCCCGGCATCACGAAGCGCGGCTTGAGCTCCCCCGCCTCGGCTTCCAGCTTGCCGCGCAAGGGCCCGTCTCCCACGAACACGAACGCCGCGTCGGGCCGCGCCCGCGCCACGAGGCGGGCCGCGGCCAGGAAATCCTCCGGGTTCTTCTGCGGCTTGAAGTTGCCTACGCTCAGAACGAGCCGCGCCGAAGCCTCGAGGCCCAGGCTCCTCTTCTTCTCGGCCGCGTCGCAGCGCGCCGGGAAATCCGAGAGCGTCACGCCCGAGCGGATGAGCTCGTAGCGCTCGGGCTTCCCCACTCCGTAGCCCTTGGCGTAGCGCTGGTTCTCCCGGGACACGAACACCAGGGCCGTGGACACGGCCGCGGCCAGGCGCTCGGCCAGGACATAGAGCCATCGTACGGCCAGGCCCTGCCCCTCGTGGAAGCCGAAGCCGTGGAAGGTGTGGACGATGACCGGCACGCCCGCGGCCCAGGCCGCCAGGCGCCCCAGGATGCCCGCCTTGGAGCTGTGCGTGTGCACCACCGCCGGCTTTTCCTTAAGAAGGAGGCGGCGCAGCTCCAGGAAGGCGCGCAGGTCGCGCCAGGGCGAGATCTCCCGGACCAGGCTCTCCACGAAGACCCGGCGGGGAGAGGCCTCCGCGTCGAGCACCCCCCCCGGTCCGCAGAGCAGGACCGCTTCGAAGCGCTGCGCATCCAGAGTGCGCACCGTGTGCAGCGTGTTCTGCTGGGCCCCGCCCAGGTCCAGGCGGGTGACGATGTGGACGACCTTGATCCGCTCCAAATTCACTTCTGCTGCTTCTTGTTCCAGCGCGGGTTCTTGGGCTTCTTGAAATGGCCCACCGGGAGCTTGGCCGGCTCCGGAGCGAGATGCTTCTGGAACGGGTCCATCAGCTTCAGGTTAGGGAAGTAGTGCGACAGGATGACCGGCCACTTGCGGCCCATGCGCGCCTGGCCCAGCAGGCCCGCGCGGCACAGGCCCACCCCGTGCCCCGTGCCCGCGCCCCAGAGGATGAAGCTCTCCGCCTTGGAGCCCGCCATCAGCGGCTGGACCGTGAACAGGGTCGAGCGCAGGGAGCCCGGCGAGAGCACGGAGGCGATGGCCTTGAAGCCGTCGAGCCTCACCGAGCCCCGCGAGCCCACCACCTCCAGGGACTTCACCCGGCTCGTGCTCGTCCGGCTCAGGACCCGCAGGTGCCGGACGGGTCCGATGTCCTTGACGCGGCGGGCGCGCGCCGTGACCGCCGCGGCCGGGATGAAGCGGACCCAGCGCGACTCGGCCGGCGGGGTGATGCCGCTGGCCTCGCAGTAGCGGTCCTGCCCCGGGTACTCGTGCATCCAGAGCTCGAGTTCCAGGGGCGAGTGCCCGATCCCCACCGGGCGTTCGCCGTCCGAGACGGAGAGCAGGTGCGCCGTCCCCGGCTCCTCGGAGTCCCGGCCGTTCTCGGTCACGCCGCCGCAGTTGTCGTGCTGCAGGACCAGCACCGCCTCGCCGTCCTGGGTCAGGGTGATGCCGGCCGTGGCGCGGACCGCAGCCCCGGCTTCCTGCATCTCCTCGCTGAGGCCCAGATACTTCTGGCAGGCCTCCGCATCGCAGATGTCCGTGCGCTCCAGGTTCTCGGCGCGGTGGGCCTTGAACCACAGGGCGCGCGTGCGCGAGACCACGGCCTGGGCCTTGTAGGCCTCGCTGTCGCTGCCGTGGGGCAGGGCCACGGAGACCGCGCCGTAGAGGTACTCCTCCAGGCCCACCTCGTTGACCAGCTTGAATCCGTACGGGTTGGGGATGACCTCGATGCCCCCGCGCACCTCCCGGTCCCCTATGTCGAGGCCCACGGGGTCGGTGAGGCGCACGTTCTTGACCAGGACCGAGGGCTGGGGCGCCGAGGGGATGATGCGGAAGGACTGCTTCGTCGTGTAGACGATGTTGCGCGCGTTGTCGCGCAGCTCCACGAGGTTGTTCTCCGGGCGGTAGGCCACCTCCCATTGATGCATGGCGCGGCCGTCGTCCTTGACCACGTCCCCGGACTGCGCCACGATCTTGAAGTCCGAGTTGGTCACGAAATAGGCCCGCAGGGCCGTGGCCGGACGCCCGTCCGGAGCCGTGAAGAGCCCGACGCGCAGGGTCGGACCGGCGGGCCCGGCCGCGTCCTCTCCCGCCTGGGGCGGCAGCAGCGGGCGTCCCAGCCGGCGGATCGGGAGGGCCGCTTCGGGGTCGCCGGTGATGAACTGCCGCAGGCGCTTGACCTGCTTTGGGAACTCGGCGTCCGCCGGGTCCATGGCCTCCAGGCCCTGGTACGAGTACCAGGCCGCCCGGTTCTCCCCCACCTTGGACTGGAGCTCGGCGAGGTCCTTGAGGCATTCCAGGTTGCGGGGGTCCAGGCTCAGGCACTGGCGCAGATAGGCCATGGCCGGGTAGCGGTCGCCGCTGCCGCCAGTGGTCCGGGCGGCCTCGGAGTTGGCCGCGGCCATGATGTAGGGGCTCTTAAGCGGGGCGTTCTGGTCGAACGGATTCTGCTCGAGCAGGGTGCGCAGAGGGGCCAGAGCCTTCTTGGGCTCCGCGGCCAGGCGCAGGGACACCGCCAAGCCCAGCTGCGACTCCGCGGAGTCCGCGGTGGTGGCGGAGCGGTCTAAAGCCTTGAGGAAGGAGGAGCGGGCCTCGGAGAGCCGGTCCAGGGCCGCGTAGGACCAGCCCCGCTGGTTCCAGACGAAGCCGCGGGCGTCGTCCTTGACCGAGGTCTTGACCCAGGCGGCCACGGCCTCGTCGTGCAGCCCCCGGTCGCGCGCCATGAGCGCCAGGTTCGCGTCGGGGTCCGGGGACGCCGTTCCCAGGGTGGAGAGATACCGGTAGGAGGCCGCGACGCTCTCCAGGTCCCCGGCGAGGAAGGCGTTCCAGGCCGATTCCGCGGCGGCCGCCGCGCCGGCGGCATCGGTTCCCGGCGCCGCCGCGCCCGCGTAAGCGAGCCCGGCGCCCAGGCACAGCGCGGCTGCGAGGAGGCCTCGCACGGGTCTCATCGGCGCCTCTTCCCCTTCCCGCCCGTGATCAGGGGGCGGACGTCGGACGGGATATCCTCCTCGTCGTCCGCCGTGGACACGGCCATGTACTGGACTTTCTTGTGCGGGATCGCGAGCGCGACTTCCGCCAGCAGGGCCACCCCCTTGCGGCGGGAGCGCGGCTCGTCGAGCTGCAGGGCGGACTCGGCCTTGCGGCGCAGGGCCGAGACGTCGAACCCTTCGGCTTCGGCCCGGGACAGCAGCTCCTGGACCCGCCGATAGCGGCGGGCCAGGTCCGCGGACCCGCGCTGCTCCTGGAGCCTCATGATCTCGTCGCCCGAGGCGGGGGCGCGGCCCTGCGGGGGATAGCGCCACTCTCGGACCCAGCGCCGGGGATGCTCCTGGAAGCGGGCCGCGAGGGAGACCGCCCCGGCCGCCAGGACGGCCAGGACCAGGTTGCGCCAGGTGCACACCTTGAAGAGCAGTTCCATGCGGGGACCACCGTTGAGATTCTACGCTTCCGCGCCTTACGGCGCGGCTTCGGGAGGCTTCTCCTCGCCGGGCGCGCCGGGGAGCGGCGGCCGCTCCGGCATCAGCAGATTCTCTTCCTCCCCGGGCGCCGGCGGGGGCGGTTCCGGGAGCTCGACGCCCTCGGTCCCGGGCGGCAGGGGCGTCCGGTCCATCGGGTTGATCTTGAGCAGGATGTTGTGGCAGCGCAGAGGCACCGCCACCGTCTCCTTGGCCCAGGCTTCTATCTCCTGGGCCAGGAACCAGGCGTCTATCTTCCACTCCGCGACCTTGAGGTGGTTGTGCGCGATCTGGATGGGCGCCAGCAGGGTCAGGACCACCTGTTGGAACTGGCTGGCGCTGCGCGTGAGCTTCACGGCGAGGTCGGTGAGTTCCGGCTGAGGCCTGGTGTAGCGCTCGATCTTCGCCAGCCAGAGCGGGAGGTAGGCGAAGTCCTGGATGATGCGCTTGACGTCGCGGCGCAGGAGTTTGAGGTCGTCCGGGAATATGCGGTCCGGCGGCACGGCCCGGGTGCTGGTCCGGTTCTTGAACCAGGTCTCCAGCCGGTGGGCCCGGTACTGGATGTCCTCGAACCGGCCGTGGGTGGCCTTGATCTTGTTGGTGAACTCGTCCACGGTCTGCACGATCTGCTTGAACAGTCTGCTCTGGTCCATGACAGCACCATACCAAATTCCGGCGGCGTATGGTGAATCCCGGCCGGGCCGGGCTACTCGAGGAGGTCGTCGAGCAGCTTGGCGTCGTCCGGCGACTTGGCCGGCTTCTTGTCCTCGCCCGCCTGCCGGCGCGGGGTCTTGCGCGCCGGCTTCTGGGCCGGCTCCGCCGCGCCGGGCTCGGCCGGAGGCTGTCCCGCCGGCGGGGCGGTCAGCCCCGCCCCCGCGTCGTCTTCGCCCAGCAGCTGGTCCAGGCTCTCGCCGGCGGGCTTGGCGGCGGTCGGCGCCTGGGACGGAGCGGGCTCCTTGGGCTTGACTTTGACCTTCTTGCCCTTGGCCGCGGGAGGCTCCCCGAAGAGGATGAGCTTGGCCGCGGGGTCGTTGTTGTAGGGCGCCACGGTCTTCTGGTTCAGGTCGACCTGGAACATGTGGACGGACTGCTTGCCGGTCTCGGACTTTCCCCCGTAATAGTTCACCTGGAAGGTCCCTTCGGCCAGCTTCTCCGACATCCAGGAGAGGTCGGGGTTCGCTCCCGGGGCGGCGGAAGCCTCGAGGCGCTGGCCCAGCAGGGTCGTCTTGTCGCTGCTCGGCCAGTTCTTCACGAATTCGATGGCTTGGCGCTTCTGCTCCTCGGCCAGGGCCTCGGGCGACGACGCCTGAGGCGTGATGTCGGCCGCGGGCGGCGGCAGCGGAGTGCTGGCGGCCGGGTTGGCGGGGCGCGACGCCGGCCTGAGCCCCGGTATCATCCCGGCCTGGAAGGCGAGCGCGCCTCCGGCCACGAGCCCGAAGGCGACCAGGGCCAGGACCAGCCCCTTCTTCTTAGCGGGCGGCTTGGCTGGGCCAGTCGCGATGTCGGTGATGCCCGGCTTGGCGCCCGATGGGGCCGGCGCGGCGGGAAGTCCCGGCAGCATGGCCGGGGCGGGCAGAGGGGCGCTCATGGCGGAAGGCCCGAACGGCGAGCCTTCGGGGGATGCGCTCGCCGGGGCGCCGCCGAACGGCGGGGAGAAGGAGGGCGCGGCCGCCTGGCCGGGGAAGAGCGGGGCCGGCGCCGGAGCGGGCGCGCCCAGGGGGGGCAGCGGGGCCGGGACTCCTGCCAGCAGGGGCGGCGGCTCGAGCCGCATCGGCGCCAGCGAGGATTCGAGCTTGGCCGGCTCGGGAGCCGCTCCGAACAGCGGGGCGGGCGGGGCGGCGGCCGGCTCGAGCGGGGCCACGGGAGGGGGCGCTCCCCCCAGGAGCGGCTCCTGCTTGAGAGGTTCCGGCCTGAGAGGCTCTGGCCGGAGAGGTTCGGGGCGCGAAGGCAGGCCCGGCGCCGCGGCGGGTTCGGCCTTGAGGCGCTGGATCTCGGCCATGAGCTCCGAGATCCGCTGGCTCTGCTTCTCCAGGGCGGCCTCGATGTCCTTGACCGATCCGCTGACGCCGGAGATGGAGGTCTTGACGTCCTGCACGGTCGACTCCACGCCGTGCACGGCGCTCTCCACTCCCTTGACCTCGGATTCCACGGATCTCTCCGCGGCGACCGCGCTGTCGATGGTCGCGCGCAGTTGGCCCACGGCGCCCAGGCGCCCTTCGAACTCCTGGATCTTGGAGTTGAGGTCGGCCTCGATGCTCTTGCGCAAGTCGATCTCGCGGTGCAGGCTGAGCAGCTCCGTCTCCTTGCTCTGCATCCCCTCCTGGAACTGGGCGATGGAGCTCTCCAGCAGGGCGACCTTCTCCTGCAGGCTGCCCAGGGCGGCGAGGTCCTTGAGCGTGGGCTCGGGCGGCAGGCCCGCGTAGATGGCGCTGGCGGGCGAACTGCTCCTGCCCGCGGTCGCGAGCTGGGTGGCCTTGACCAGGGAGATGGAGAGGGCGGGGACCATGCCGGCGCGCTGCCAGTCGCCCATGCGCGTGCCCTTGCGCCCCTCGGGGCAGACCAGGGCCTCGGCCGAGTAGCCCGGCAGCTGGCAGAGATCGTCGGGGTCGTAGGGGCCGCAGACCTCGTTGTTCTGGAATATCCAATATTTCATAGCTGGTCTCGTTGCGCTGGCGCGGTTATCCTCGGCGTCGGTAAAGTATATCAGCGCTCCCGGAAAAATCAATGACAAAGTTGTTAAATCCCGGGAAGTTGCATTCCGCGAGCCCGCGTTGCTATAATTCCTCGGTCGGGCTATTAGCTCAATGGTAGAGCAGGTCCCTCTTAAGGACAAGGTTATAGGTTCGAGTCCTATATAGCCCAGATTTGATACGGTGTCAGGCTTTCACAAAGTTCATCCCAGACTCCGCTTCCAGTTCGTGAACTTCGTGAAAGCCTGACACCATTTGGGGCGGGTGGCGGAACCGGCAGACGCGCACGGCTTAGGACCGTGTGCCGAAAGGCATGGGGGTTCAAGTCCCCCCCCGCCCACCCCCTCAGGAGGATCGATGGGACTCTTCACGGCATCGGACAAGGTCCGCTTCAAGCTGGTCAAGGAGGAGGCCTGCACCGCGGTCTTCTCGGTGGAGGTGCCCGCCGCCCAGGTGGAGGCGGAGAGCCACAACACCTTGCTGCGCTTCCAGCAGCGCGCCAAGCTGCCCGGCTTCCGGCCGGGCAAGGCTCCGCTGGACATGGTGCGCCAGCATTTCAGCGGCCATCTCGAGGAGGAGGTCGTCGACCATTTCGCGCGCAAGCACGTCCCCGAGGCCCTGCGCGAGCTCAAGCTCAGCCCCGTGGCCCCGCCGGTCATCACCGAGGTCTCGCGCGACGCGGGCAAGCCCATGCAGTTCCAGGTGCGCGTGGAGGTCCCGCCGCGCGTGGCGCCCAAGGACTACTCCGGCATCAAGCTCCAGAAGGCCGAGTACCCCGCCACCGACGAAGCCGTGGCGGCCCGGCTCGAGGAGCTGCGCGAGGCCCACGCCCGGCTCGAGGCCGCCTCCGATGCGGCCGTGGGCAAGACGCACTACGTCGTGGTCGACTACACCGCCTCCCGAGGCGGCAAGCCCCTGGCCGACGCCAAGGGGACGGGCGAGCTGGTGGACATGTCCTCCGAGCAGACCGTGGCCGGGCTGACCGACGGCCTGCTGGGCCTCAAGCGCGGCGAGGCCAAGGACATCACCGTCAAGCTCGGCGGGCAGGACACGCAGCTCAGCGTGACGGTCAAGGAGATCAAGACCAAGATCCTGCCCGCCCTGGACGCGGACTTCGCCAAGGACATGGGCCTCGAGACCCTCGACGAGCTCAAGGCCAAGCTGCGCGAGGTCATCGCCGAGGAGGGCAAGGCCCGCACCGAGCGCGAGCTCGCCGAGCAGCTCGAGGCCGGACTGCTGAAGTCCAACCGCATCCCGGTGCCGCCCTCTTTGGTCGAGGCCCAGCTCGAGCATATGATCGAGCGCCTGCAGCGCCAGCTCCTGGGCGGCCGCGGCGAGTTCTCCGCCAAGCAGGTCGAGGACCTCAAGGTCAAGCTCAAGCCGCAGGCCGAGGACCGCGTCCGCGTCTCCTTCCTCCTTCCGGCCATCGCGGCGCGCGAGAAGCTGGAGGTGCCGGAGTCCGAGCTGCAGGCCGAGCTGGAGAAGAGCCTGGCCGCCGTGGAGGCCGACGAGAAGAAGGCCGGCGTGCGCCAGGCCTTCACGGAGAGGCGCGACGAGATCCTGGGCATGCTGCGCGACCGCAAGACCCTGGACTTCCTGCGCGCCAAGGCCTCCGTCACCGCGCCATGATCATCCCGACCATACTCGAGCGCTGGAACCAGGGCGCGGCCGTCGGCTACGACATCTTCTCGCGCCTGCTCAAGGACCGCATCGTGTTCGCGGGCGGCTTCGAGGGGGCGGTCACCACGGACTCCGCCAACATGATCATCTCCCAGCTCCTCTACCTCAACGGCGAGGACCCGGAGAAGGAGATCAGCCTCTACATCAACTCGCCGGGCGGCATGGTCTCCGCCGGCTTGGCCGTCTACGACACCATGCAGTACATCAAGGCCCCCCTCGTCACCATGTGCATGGGCATGGCCATGTCCTTCGGCGCCGTGCTCCTGGCCGCCGGGACCAAGGGCAAGCGCTTCATGCTGCCCCGGGCCCGGGTCATGATCCACCAGCCCCTCGTCCGCGGCGGGCTCTCCGGCCAGGCCGCGGACATCGTCATCGAGGCCGAGGAGATGGTCAAGACCAAGGCCAAGCTCGTCGACATCCTGCACAAGCACACCGGCCAGGCCAAGGACAAGCTGACCGCGGACATGGAGCGCAACTACTACATGTCGGCCGAGGAAGCCCAGGCCTACGGCATCATCGACCATGTCCTGCCCGCGCGCAAGCCATGAGCCCGGACTCCCCCGCTGCCAAGCGCCCCCCGCGCCTGCCCCTGCTGGCGGTGCGCGACCTGGTGGTCTTCCCGCACATGGTCCTGCCCCTGTCGGTGGGGCGGTCCAAGTCCATCAAGGCCCTGGAAGCGGCCATGGCCGCCGGCAAGCTCCTGGCCGTGGCGGCGCAGAAGGACGTGAGCGTGGAGGACCCGGGCGCAGGGGACCTCTTCACCACGGGAGTGCTCTGCGAGGTGGTCCAGTACCTGAAGATGCCCGACGGCACCCTCAAGGTCTTCCTGCAGGGACTCGCCCGCCTGGCCGCGGGCGGACTGGAGTATTCCGCGGAGCGGGGCTACTGGGAGGCCGCCCTGGAGTATCCTGAGGCCCCGGAGCCCGTCACCCCGGAGGCCCAGGCCTTGATGCGCCAGGTGCTCGAGACCGTGGAAGCCCACTTCAAGCTCAGCCGCCGGGGCGGGGCCGACGCCCTGGGCGTGCTGGCCAACCTGACCGACCCCTCTCAGCTCGCGGACACCGTCGCGGCCCACGCCATCGCAAAGAACCAGGACCGCCAGGCCCTCTTGGAGATCCTGCGCCCGTCCGAGCGCCTGCTCAAGCTCCTGGAACTCCTCAAGGCGGACATCGAGATCCTGACTCTGGAGCGCAAGATCCACACCCGGGTCAAGGGCCAGATCGAGAAGAGCCAGAAGGAGTACTACCTGACGGAGCAGATGAAGGCCATCCAGAAGGAGCTCCGCCAGAAGGACGACTTCGCCGTGGAGATCGAGGAGCTGCGCAAGGCCATCCAGGCCGCGGGCATGCCCAAGGCCGCGCTGGAGGCCTCCCTCAAGGAGGCGGCGCGCCTCGAGAAGATGATGCCGTATTCCCCGGAGTCGACGGTGGCGCGGACCTATCTGGACTGGATGACCAACCTGCCCTGGTCCAAGCGCACGCGCGACAGCCTCGACATCGTCCGGGCCGCCGCCATCCTCGACGAGGACCACTACGACCTCGAGAAGATCAAGGACCGCATACTCGAACACCTGGCGGTCTGCCGCCTGGCCAAGGGGCTGCGCGGGCCCATCCTCTGCTTCGTGGGCCCTCCGGGCACGGGCAAGACCTCCATCGGACGCTCCATCGCCCGCAGCATGAACCGCAAGTTCGTCCGGCTCTCCCTGGGCGGGGTGCGCGACGAGGCCGAGATCCGCGGCCACCGCCGCACCTACATCGGCTCCCTGCCCGGCCGCATCATCCAGAGCCTGCGCAAGGCGGGCAGCCGCAACCCGCTGTTCCTGCTCGACGAGGTGGACAAGATGGGCATGGACTGGCGCGGCGACCCGGCCGCCGCGCTGCTGGAGGTCCTCGATCCGGAGCAGAACTTCACCTTCCTGGACCACTACCTCGACGTGGAGTTCGATCTCTCCGGCGTGCTCTTCATCTGCACGGCCAACACGCTGGAAGGCATCCCGGTCCCCCTGCAGGACCGCATGGAGATCCTGCGCTTCTCCGGCTACACCCACAAGGAGAAGCTCCACATCGCCCGCACCTACCTGGTGCCCCGCCAGCTCCAGTCGCACGGCCTGCGGCCGGAGCAGGCGCAGGTGTCCGACGAGGCCATCGTGAAGGTCATCGACGACTACACCCACGAGGCCGGGGTGCGCAGCCTGGACCGCGAGCTCGCCAGCCTGGCGCGCAAGGCGGCCAAGCGCTTCGCCTCCGGCCAGTCCGAGCCCATCCGCTTCGACGCCGACAAGGTCGGCGAGTTCCTGGGCGTGCCCAAGTACCACCACGACCGGCGCACCTTCAACGCGGTGGGCGTGGCCACGGGCCTGGCCTGGACCGAGGTGGGCGGCGTGACCATGCCCGTGGAGGTCGTCTCCGTCCCGGGCAAGGGCGAGCTCAAACTCACCGGAAAGCTGGGCCAGGTCATGTCCGAGTCCGGCCAGGCCGCCTTCTCCTACGTCAAGTCCCTGGCCCAGTCCCTGGGCGCGCCTCCCGACGCCTTCAAGGACGTGGACTTTCACGTGCACGTGCCGGAAGGCGCCACTCCCAAGGACGGCCCCTCGGCCGGCACCGCCATCGCCGCGGCCCTGGCCAGCCTGGTCAGCGGCCGGCCGGTGTTGCCGGGCGTGGCCATGACCGGCGAGATCACCTTGCGCGGCCGGGTCCTGCCCATCGGCGGACTCAAGGAGAAGACCTTGGCCGCCCTGCGCGACGGGATCAAGACCGTGCTCTACCCCGAGGGCAACCGCAAGGACCTCGAGGACATCCCGGAGGACGTGCGGGCCCAGGTGCAGATGGTGCCGGTGGCGCATTTCCAGGAGGTCCTGGACCTGGCTCTGGGCCCCGCGCCCGAAGGCCGGGTCCTCCACGGACCCGTCCCGCCCCGCGCCGGCCAAGGCGCGGCGGCCGCCGAAGCCTGAGCGCCATGCCCGCGTCTCTGGAGTTCCGCAAGGTCACCAAGACCTACATCAGCTCGCACCTGGGGCGCACCCGGAGCAGCCGCGGCATCGTGGACCTGGAGTGGGAGGTCCCGGAAGGCGAGTCCTTCGGCCTGCTCGGCCTCAACGGCAGCGGCAAGACCACCACCTTCAAGCTGGCCCTGGGGCTGCTGCGCCCGACCTCCGGGGAGGTGCGCATACTCGGCCGCGCCCCGGCCGACGCCGTGGCCATGGCCGAGGTGGGCTTCCTGCCCGAGCTCCCCTACTTCTACCCTTTCCTGACCCCGCGCGAGTCCCTGCGCTTCTACGGCCGGCTCTCCGGACTGCCCGAGCGCGAGTTGCCTGAGCGCATCGCCAGGACCCTCTCGGCGGTGGGGCTCTCGGAGCACGGGGACCGGCGCCTGGGCGAGTTCTCCAAGGGCATGGTCCAGCGCGTGGGCCTGGCCCAGGCGGTCCTGCACGACCCGCGGCTCATCGTCCTCGACGAGCCGGTCTCGGGCCTCGACCCCCTGGCCATCCGCGAGTTCCGGGAGCTGCTCGGGGTCCTGCGGGGCCGGGGCAAGACTTTGGTGGTCTCCTCCCACAGCATCTCGGAGCTGGAGAAGCTCTGCGACCGCGTGGGCATACTCAAGGACGGCCGCCTGGCGCGAGTCATCGCGCAGAAGGAATGGGAGGCCGCGCCCGAGGGGCTCGAGGGGCTCTTCGTGGAATCGGTGCGGTGAGCGGATGAGGAACATCGCCATACTCGCCTGGACCGGCTGGCAGGAGAACCTGCGGCGGCGCTTCTATCTGGTCTCTTTGGCCTTCGCCGGGGTCTTCCTTTACATGAGCCTCATCCTGGGGGTGCTGGCCGTGGAGCAGGAGACGCGCGTCCTCTTCGACTTCGGCCTGGGCTTCATCGAGCTCATGGGCCTGGCCGGCGCGCTCTACGGCGCCACCACCGTGGTCCTGCGCGAGATGGAGACCAAGACGGTCTATCTGGTCCTCTCCCGGCCCGTGGGCCGCGGCGAGTATCTCGTCGGGCGCTTCGTCGGCCTGATGCTCTCGGTGCTCTGCTCCATGGCCCTGATGGCCGCGTTCCACCTCGTCATCCTCAAGGCCAAAGGCTGGCAGGGCCCGGAGCCCTACCTGGCGTGCTTCTGCGGCGCCTTCCTGAAGGTCCTGGTGACCGCCTCCCTGGCCATGTTCCTCGCCATCTTCTCGTCCTCGGTCCTGACCGCCGGCGTCATCTCCGGCGTGATCTGGACTCTGGGGCACTTCCTGCCGGAGATCCGCTTCCTCATCACCCACGGAGCCTCCCGGCCCCTGCTCGCTCCCCTGCACCTCCTCTCCTGGGTGGTCCCCGACCTGCAGCTGCTCAACCTGCGCGACCGCGCCGCGTCCCTCTCCGGCCCGGAGGCGGGCTGGGCCTGGCTGCTGTGCTACGCGGCCCTCTACTGCGCCGTCTGGCTGTCTTCGGCCTGGGTCCTGCTGCGCCGCAAGGAGTTCTGATGGGCTGGGCCGGGGCGGCGCTGGTCCTGTGCCTCATCCTCAATGCGCTCGCCGCGCAGGTCCGTCCGACCCTGTTCCCCATGCGCCAGGGCCTCTCCGGGGAGGGCGCCCTGGAGACGGCGGCCCTGGTCTCTCTGGGCATGCGGCGCCTGGCCGCGGACGTGGGCCTGGTCCGGCTTCTGGTCTACTACGGCTCGTCCGAGGCGGAGCCGGACGGACACGGGCACGGGCACGAGCCTTTCGACCCGGAGCATCCGGAGGAGTCATGGGGCGGCGGCCGCTACGCGGAGCTGGGCCCGCGCGCCCTGCGCATCCTCGACGCGGATCCGGCCTTCAGCTACGCGGCGCTCTTCGCCGCCGGCGCGCTGGCCTTCAACCTCAACCGTCCGGACGATGCCCTGCGGGTGCTCGACTACGCGCTCAGCCGCGACCCCCGAAACCACGAGTACCAGGCCTACGTGGCCGCCATCGGCTTCCACAAGCATGGGGACGCCCAGGGCGTGATCAAGCGGCTCGAGCCGTTCCTCGGCAGCGCCGACTGCCCGGTCATGATCCGGCACATGGTGGCCTTCCTCTACGAGCGCACCGGCCAGCGGCGGCGCGCCGCCGAGCTCTACCGCGGGATCTTCGAGACCAGCAAGGACCCGGGCTACCGCGGCCTGGCCGCGGCGGCCCTGAAGCGGCTCGCGGACTGACCGGCGCGCGCGAAATCTGCTATCCTATCCAGCGTCCATGGCCAAGCGCTGTCCTTCCTGCCGCACCGAGGTCGCCGACGACGCGCGCGTCTGCCCCAACTGCCCCTGGATATTCCCCGAGGAAGAAGCGGAGAATCTCCCCGCGCCCGCGGTCGCGACAGGCTGGTCTCCCCTGCCTCTGGTCCTCACCGCCCTGGTCGCCGCGGCCGTCGGCCTGGGCTGGTTCTTCGTGGTGAGGGTGTATCGGGAGGAGACGGTCCCGGAGTCCGCGGCCAAGCCGGCTCCGGCGCCCGCTCCGGCCCCGGCGCCCGCTCCCGCCCCGGACGCCGCGCCGCCGCGGACGACCGTCTCGGGCGCCATCAAGACCGGCAAAGAGCCGGCCCCGGCGCCTAAGTACGAGGAGCCTGTCGAGCCCCCGCCCGCCGTGACCGTCATCAAGGAGCCCCCGGCGAAGAAGGTCAAGCCGGTCAAGGAATGGAAGCTCCGGGGGTTCGTCTACGACCTGATGACCCTCCAGCCGGTCCCGCGCTGCCAGGTCAAGCTCTACGACATGGATACCAACGCGAACTTCGAGACTTCCACGGACGCGAGCGGACGCTACCGGGCCATCCTCCCGCCGCTCCCGGGCCGCGGCTACCTCATCGACATCTCCAAGTCCGGCTACGCATCCTCCTATCTCGACCCCGGCACGGAGGGAGTGCGCGAGAAATCAGCCGACGACCGGCAGAGGCTCTGCAAGGAGCTGGCTTCGGCCGTCGCGCAGCCCAGCAGCCTCCAGCCGCATGGGGCGGACCCGCTGATGACCGACTTCTACATCGCCCCCGAGTCCTGCCGCTGAGCGCGGCGCCGGCGGACCTCAGGGCTTGCCGGCGGGCTTGTCGAGGAACCGGAGCACCGCGTCGCGGTAGGCCGCCTTGGCCTGTTCCCGCTCCGCCACCGTCTCGTACTCCACGGTGTAGACGGCCCGGTCCTCGTCCGGGTGCAGCCAGGACAGTTCCGAGCCGATCAGGGCCACGCCGAGCCGGACCGGCTGCGCGCGGCCGGTGTTGAGGCGCGCCAGGCGCGCGGCGATGGTCGCCGCCTCGCAGTCCGCCGTCTCGACGCCGCGGCGGCGGGCGGACTCGAGCCACGAGCTGGTGACGAAGAGCGGGCTGGCCGCGCTCTGGTGCCGGCCGCTCTGGTGGCGGCGCAGGTTCAGGGAGTTGGCCAGGGGGATGGGCGCGCCCTCGGGGTCCAGGAACTCCCGGGGGACCTGGAGGCGGTCGGCGGGGGCGTCCGCCGCGGTCTGGG
>JACRDS010000051.1 GCA_016212825.1 Elusimicrobiota bacterium
AAGGCGCCACGCCCTATCCTGTGGCCGCAACCGGGGCGGATCGCGCACTATTCCCGCAAATCTTGGGAAGGAGAGCCGCACACTCCGGTGCCGTGGCCGGTGCTGGACCGCTTTCAAAAGCTGCAATCCCGCGAGGCGGCTCTGCAGACGTGGTGAAGGATGCCAGTTGACCGCTCTCCCGCCCTCCGGTCCGCGCAGCGGGACGGAAGAACCCAGGCGGCAGGCCTCAGCTGTTCTTCCGTCCAGACGCTTCGCGTCTGGACGGTTCCGCGCGCCGTGCCGGCGCGCGTTCGGCAAAAACATCAACCATCGGAGGCCAACGGCTAACGACCTATTCCTTCAGTAACATTCTTAACTGATTTGACAGGGGCGCTGTGAGGAATCTTTGAGCCGCCGGTGAGCCCGCCTTGAGCCGGGCGGCCTATACTGTCGAGCATGGGAGGCATGTCGTATAATGAGGCCGTCATGGGCGCTGCCTCGAGGACCTGCCCCAACTGCCGCAAGGCCATCCCGGCCGGCGCGGTCGAGTTCTCCCTTTGCGGCGTGGTCTTCGCCAAATGGCGGCCGCCCGCGCCCAGGACCGCGCTCCCCGGTCCCGGCTCCGGCCGCGGTCAGTCCTTCCGCCAGGACGGCTAAGTTCTACTCCCGGCCCAGGCCGCACTTCAACCCCGCCTTCGACAAGCTGGCGGCGGCTTTCGCTGGACAGCTCCAAGCCAGCGTGCGCGAGAACTCCCCGTCCCTCGTGGACGGCTTGGCTTCCCTGCGCGGCGAAGGGCAGTCCTCGCTCAGCGTGTCCCGCCAGGAGACTTCCTTCGAGCCTGACCCCAAGTCCCTGCGCTCGGTCTGGCATCCCGACCGTGGCTGGATGCAGGAGGCCGAGCCCGGCGCTCCGCTCATCCCGGTCGCCCGGACCAGCAGCGAAAGCATCCCTTTGCGCTTCACCCTCAACGCGGTGCGCGGCATGGAGTGGACCTATCTGGTGGGGGCGGCCGGTCCCTCGGCGCGCTGGCAGAAGGACGCCGCTGCGGTCGAGGCCATGCTGGATTCCTTCCGGGTCCTGCACCGGCCCTGGTCGCTCCGGCACATCTGTGCCATGCTCACGGGGCGCCGCCGGCGGGGCAGGCCGCGGCGGCCTTCTCCTCGCAGGCGGCCTGGCAGCGCGGCTCCGGCATGCTGGGGGTGCCCCTGCGGCGGCCCGCCGGCCGCAGCCGGGGCCGGAAATCGGCGAACCTGGGGCAGGCGTTCAGGCACGGCTCCAGGGCTTCGCGGTAGCATCGCGGCTTGGCCCCGGCCGCCTCTTCCCTCCTCCGGCGCTCCTCGCGGACCCGGCGCTCCGGACGCGGCGTCCCGGTCTCGTCGTCTATGATGCAGCCTGGCGCGTGGGCGGCGCAGTAGTCCGCGTCCGCCGCGGAGCCTGGGTCCACGGCGGCCTCGAGTTCCTCGCCGCGGGCCCGGAGCAGCTCGACCGCCCGGCGCAGGTCGTCGAGCTCGCCGGAGCAGTGTCGGCCGATACGGGTCCGGCAGTCGAAATCGCTCTCTTGGCCCAGCCCGCAGGAGGCATACTTCACGGGCTCCGGCGCGGCGCACAGGGCCTCCCTGCCGGCCGCCTCCTTCCGCCAGCTCGCGAGGAGCGCGTCGACCTCCGGCTTCTCCATGCCCCGCAGCGCCGCGCTCATCGCGTCCGGCGGAGGCGGCGCCGGCAGCGTCAGGGGCTGCGGCCCGCGGGCGTCCCGCGCTCCCGCCGGGGCGGCGCGCAGACAGTCCCGGACGCAGGCGCGGCACTCGCGGGCCGGCTTCTGCCGGCAGAGGGCATCGCAGGCGCCGCAATCCGCTTGGCCGGCGGCGGGACCGGCGAGCTGCGCGGCCATAAGGAGGGCGCGGAGCATGTCGGTCTTCAGCCCTCGACCCGCACGCCGGCGCGCTCCACCGGCAGCACCTCGGCGCGGCTGGCGATCTGATGCGCCGCGAAGGCTTTGACCATGGCCTCGCCGATGGCCTTGGTCTGCGGCCCCTTGCGGCACAGGGCCAGGACGGTCGGGCCGGAGCCGGAGAGGGCCGCTCCGCACACGCCGGCCGCCTCGGCGGCCTTGAGGACGTCCCGCAGCCCCGGGATGAGGGGCGCCCGGTAGGGCTGGTGCAGGCGGTCGCCCATGGCCGCGGCCAGGTCCTCCCAGCGTCCCCGTTCGATGGCCGAGGCCAGGAGCATGGCGCGCGCCACGTTCTCCACCGCGGCTTCGCGCAGCACCGTGTCCGGCAGGACCGCCCGGGCCTTGGCCGTCTCCAGCTGGAAATCCGGGATGCAGACCACGGTCGTGAGGTCCTTGTGGGGCTTGAGGGTCAGGCTGCGCACCGACTTGCGCTCCCGGATGGAGATCGTGACCCCGCCCCCGACGGCGGGGGTCACGTTGTCGGGATGGCCCTCCATGACGGCCGCGTAGTCGAGGAGCTGCTCTTCCGTGAGCGGGGAAGGCTCGAGGAGACGGCTGGCCGCGAACAGGCCGGCCACGATGGCGGCCGAGCTCGAGCCCAGGCCGCGGGCGAGCGGGATGCGGTTGACGGCCTTGAAGACCAGGCGGTTGGAGAAGCGGCCGGCGATGACCGTGGCCGCGGCGCGGACCATCAGGTTGGTCTTGTCCTCGGGCAGGGAACCGGCGCCTTCCCCCCGGACCTCCACCACGGACGGGCCGTCCTCGGAATGCTTCTCCACGACCAGCTCGTTGCGCAGGCCCAGGGCCATGCCCAGGCAGTCGAAGCCGGGGCCGATGTTGCTGGTGGACGCCGGCACCGTGACCTTGACCTTCTGCAGGACGCTCATAGCCGGGACCTCCGGAGGGGGATGCAGCGGGCCGCGGTGTCCGGGTCCTTGAGCCCGTGCCCCGTGAGCACGCAGACCACGGTCCCGCGCGGCTTGCGGCCGGACCGGCAGAGCTTGAGCAGCCCCGCCACCCCGGCCGCGCTGGCCGGCTCGCAGAACACCCCTTCCTCCCGGGCCAGGAAGCGGTAGGCGGCCAGGATCTGGCTGTCGGTCACCGAGCCGATGGCGCCTCCGGACTCGTCGCGCGCGGCCAGGGCCCCGTCCCGCGAGTACGGGTCGCCGATGCGGATGGCCGTAGCCACGGTCCGGGGCGCCTTGACCGGATGCCCCAGGACCAAAGGCGCGGCGCCCGCGGCCTGGAAGCCCATAATGCGGGGCCTGCCGCCGCCGAGCTCCTTGTAGCCCTTCCAGTACGCGGTGATGTTGCCTGCGTTGCCCACGGGCATGAACTGGAAGTCCGGGGCCCGGCCCATGGCCTCGGCCACCTCGAAGGCCGCGGTCTTCTGGCCCTCGATACGGAAGGGGTTGGAGGAGTTGACCACGGTGAGGCCCTTGCGCTCCGCGGTCCGCAGGGCGGTCCGCAGGGCCGCGTCGAAGTTCCCCGCCACGTCCACGATCTCGGCGCCGTGCGCCGCCGCCTGCATGAGCTTGCCCCGGGCCACGGCCCCGCGGGGCAGGAACACCACGCAGCGCAGGCCCGCTTTCGCGGCGTAGGCCGCGGCCGAGGCCGCAGTGTTGCCGGTGGAGGCGCAGAGCACGCCCCGGGAGCCTGCCTCCAGGGCCTTGGACACGGCCAGGGTCATGCCCCGGTCCTTGAACGAGCCCGTGGGATTGGTGCCCTCGAACTTGAGGTGTACGGAGCCGGGCGGCAGGCCCGCAGCCCGGGCCAGGCGGTCGGCCCGGATCAGCGGCGTGCCGCCCTCTCCCAGGGAGACCACGGGCGTGCGTCCCGTCACGGGCAGGCGTCCGCGCCAGCGCTCGATGAGGCTCTTCAAGGGAGGAGCCGCATCACGGTGTGGCGGCGCGAGACCGCGGGCAGGGCGAGTATGGAGCGCAGGGCGCGGCCGAACGTGCCGGGGCTGGTGGGATGCGTGGTGATGATGATGGGCACGCCCCTGGGGTCCCAGCCCGCGGGCTGGTTGATGGTGGCTATGGAGATGCCCAGCCGGCCCAGGGCCGCGGTGACGGAGGAGAGAACTCCGGGCCGGTCGAGGGCGGCGAGGCGCAGGTAGAAGGCGCAGTCCGAGTCGGCCAGGCGCAGGGCCGGCCCCGGTCGCGGCGCGGCGGGGGCGGTCCCCGTCAAGAGCTCCCGGCCCAGGGCCAGGACGTCGCCCAGCACGGCGCTGGCCGCCGGACCCGCGCCGGCGCCTTTCCCGTAGAACATGAGGTCCCCGGCGGAGGCGGCGCGCACGAGCACCGCGTTGAACTCGTCGGACACCGCGGCCAGGGGATGCTCCAGAGGGACCAGGGCGGGGGAGACGAAGGCCTCGACGCGGAGCTCGGCGCCGGTGAAGCGCGCCACGCCCAGGAGCTTGACCCGGCGGCCGAGCGCGGAGCGGGCGAAAGCCGTGTCCTCGAGGGAGACGCCCTCGAGTCCCTGCACGCGGACCTGGTCGGGCCGCAGCCAGGACCCGCTCACCAGCGAGGCCAGGACCGAGACTTTGTCGGCGGCGTCGCGGCCGCTCAGGTCGAGGGCGGGGTCCTTCTCGGCCAGGCCCAGCTCCTGGGCCCGGCGCAGGGCCGCGGCCGCGGGCATGCCCTCCGACATGCGCGTGAGGATGAAGTTGGTGGTGCCGTTGAGTATCCCGTAGATGGCCTCGACGCGGTCGCCGGCCAGGCCCAGCTCCAGCGCCTTGAGGATGGGGATGCCGCCGGCCACGCTGGCCTCGAAGTGCAGGCGGGCCTGGCCGCGGGCGGCGGCCTCGCGCAGCTCGTCCCAGCCGTGCGCCAGGAGGCGCTTGTTGGCGGTCACCACGCCCAGCCCCCGGCGCAGGCTGGCCAGGACCAGGCGGCGTGGGGCTTCCAGGCCTCCCAGGAGCTCGACGACGGCATCGATCCCGGGCAGGGAGGGCAGGCGTCCCGGGTCCGTGAGGCGCCGCACCGAGGCGGGCAGGCCCAGGCGTCGGGCCGCGGCTGCGGCGCGGCGGTCGCAGACCGCGGCGAGCTCCAGCCGGGCGCCCAGGCGCCGGGCCAGGCTCTCGCGCCGGGAGCGCAGCAGACGCACGGTCTCGCTTCCGACGGTGCCCAGGCCGGCCACGGCCAATCGGATGGCGCGCATGGCCCTAGTCTACAAAATCTGTGCTAAACTCTCGGCATGCGGCTCTGGCTGGTCCTCCTCCTGCTCCCGGCTCTGCCCGCGGCCACGGGGGCCGCGGCCGAGCCCTTCCCCTCCTGCGTGCTGAAGTCCAAGAAGGGCGTCCGGGAGCCCGCCAGCCTGCAGGCCCTGCTGGACTGCCAGGGCAAGAAGCTGGACCTCTTCATCACGGACTACGAAGCCAAACACGGCGACGGGCCTTCCGACGAGACGGTGGAGCGCTGGCAGGACCTGCAGCGGGAAGAGGTGCGCAGCTACATCCGGCGCCACCCCGACCGGTCCGTGCGCGAGGGGCCGGAGTCGAAGGGCGCCCCTTCCGGGAAGAAGACCAAGGATGAGGACCTCCAGGGCCTCCAGAAAGAGTTGTGGTCGGATTCGGACGAGGGCCGCCGGGGCGTGACCCCGGCCATGGCCCGGAAGATCGTCAAGAGCATCGAGCGCCAGCAGGGCTATGTGAGCCAGGAGATGACGGACCTCCTCGACGCGCTCCAGAAGGAGGGCCCGAACCTCTCCGACAAGACCGTGCGCCAGCTCAAGGACGCGGCCCGGCAGGCCGATGCGGACGGGCTGGACCTCGGGGTCCAGCCCGACATGAAGGAATTCCTGCTGGACCGCTGAAGCGGTGCCACGGGTTGACTTTCTTAACTTCCCAGCTTCTGGAGGACGAGGACCCCGCCCAGGATCAGGGCGCCCTGCAGGAAGACCAGGGCCAGGGTCACCTTGAAGCCCAGGGCCAGGGCGGCGCCGATGGATTCGATCCCGAAGAAGAGGGTCAGCGCCAGGCAGACCACGAAGCCGATGCCGGCCCAGGAGCCCACGTTGTAGAGGTGCACGAGGCGCTCCGCCTCGGCCTTGGCTTTGGCCGCGCCCTTGGCCAGTTCGGCCCGCAGCGCGGGGTCTTGGAGCTTTTTGAGGTCCAGCCCGGCCTCCTCCAGCCGCTCCCGGCCCGCGTCCACCTTCCGGCGGGCCGACTTGTCATCCCGGAGGCGGGCGCAGACCTCCCGGCCCGGGGCGGTGACGTAGCGCTCCACCGTGTCGCGGGGCGCGCCCTCCGGCATCCAGTGGGTGACGCCGTAGCTGGCCCCGGCCGCGGTGCCAGCTACGACGCTGGACGCCAGCAGGGCGTGGAAAAGCCTTCCGATCACGCGGCTATGATAGCAAAACCCCCGGCCGGAGCCGGTCTACTTGGCCGGATGCGCCGACGCGGCCGGCGCCTGCTTCATGCACTCCTTCTTGTGGGCCGTGAACTCGGCCTTGGTCTTGAAGGCCATGTTGCAGTGGGCGCAATAGAACTTCATGCCGTGGGCCTTGGCGAAGTGCGCCTTGGCTTCCTTCATGTTCTTGAAGTCCATGCTGCACTCCGCGCAATGGCGGGTCTTGGCCGGCATGGCGGCTTTCTTCTCGGTCTGCGGCTGGGCCGGCGGCATCGGGGTCTGCGCGGCCAGGAAGGCGGGCAGGAGCAGGCAGACGGCCAGGGTCGTCAGTCTCTTCATTTTTTTGGTACCTCCTGAGATGATTCATTCTACCAAACCTTGGTCAAAGGGAGGTCAAAGCCGGGCCGGGGTGGAACAAGCGGCGCGGACTTTGTAGATTATCCGCATGAGCATTCACCGGGGACTGACGACGCTGGCTTTCGTCACGGCGCTGCTGGGCGCGGTCGGCTGCGGGGCCAACGCCACGCTGCGCTACGGACGGGACGGCCAGCCCGAGTACTTCATCGAGTGCAGCAAGAAGCCCATGGCCTCCTGCTACGAGGCGGCCCTGAAGCAGTGCCCCCAGGGCTATTTCCTCGTGGAGGAGAGCCAGACCCCCGGCGGCACCAAGTCCGGCTCCATCTTCGGCGGCGGCAAGAACGTGGGCGGTCAGGCGGGCAGCAGCGAGATCACCTGGAAGAACCAGCTCGTGGTGCGCTGCAAGCCGGCCGGGGCCGCGCCCGCTCCCGCGGCCCCTTAGTCCAGGGCCGCCACCTCGCCGAACTTCGGCCGGGCCACCCCGCGCACGCCGGCCGCCTCCAGGCTGCCGGCCAGGGCCTCCTGCTCTTCCGGATCCCCGTGCACGAGGAATATCCTCCGAGGCTTGGGGTCCATGGCCGCGATGAAGGCCAGGATGTCCTCCCGGTCCGCGTGCGAGGAGAGTCCGGGCATGGTCTCCACCTTGGCCCAGACCTCGTGCTCCAGGCCGAAGATCTTGGCCTTCTTGGCGCCTTCCTGCAGGCGCCGGCCCAGGGTGCCCGAGGCCTGGTGGCCCACGAATAGGATGGTGGTGGTGTCCTTGCCGATGTTGTTGCGCAGGTGGTGCAGGATGCGGCCGCCCTCGCACATGCCCGAGGCGGAGAGGATGATCATGGGGCCGGGCTTGTCGTTGAGGGCCTGGGATTCCTCCTTGGTCCGCACATAGTGGATGGTCTCCAGGCCGAAGGGGTCGTCCCCGGTCTTGGCCGCGTAAGCCCGGAAGGAGGAGGTGAAGCCCGGGTCGTCGAGGCTCTTGTCGAAGATGTTGGTGATCTCCACGGCCATGGGGCTGTCCACGTAGAGAGGGATGGGGGGCACCCCGTGTTCGCGGCGCAGCTTCTCGAGCAGATAGACGATCTCCTGGGTGCGTTCCAGTGCGAAGGAGGGGATGAGGAGCTTGCCTTTCTCCAAGAGGACGCGCCGGATGACGGCGGCGAAGCCTTCGGAGAGGCCGTCGAGAGGGGAGTGGCTGCGGCCGCCGTAGGTGCTCTCGATGAGCAGGGTGTCCACGCCCTGGGGCGGCGCCGGCGGCCGCATGAGCAGGGAGCCTCTCCGGCCCAGGTCCCCGGTGAAGAGGATGCGGCGCTTGCCGCCGCGGACCGGGACGTCGAGCTGCACCATGGCCGAGCCCAGCACGTGCCCGGCGTTGTGGAACGAGACGGACACGCCAGGGGCGGCCGCGAAGGGAGAGCCGAAGTCGTGCGTGCGCAGATGGGACAGGCAGCGCTCCACGTCCTGCTCGTCGTAGAGGGGGGAGATGGTCAGGCCCTCGTCCGCGTGGATCTTGTTGTAGAACCTGGCGTCGGCCTCCTGCAGGCGGGCCGAGTCCTTGAGCATGAGGGCGATGAGCTCCCGGCTGGCCGGGGTGCACCACAGCGGCGCCTCGGCCCCCTTCTTATAGAGGAGCGGCAGGGAGCCGGAGTGGTCGATGTGGGCGTGGGAGAGGACCACGGCTCCCAGGCTCTCGGGCGGGAAGGGGATGTTGCGGCTCTTGTCCTGGGACTCCTGGCGGTGACCTTGGAAGAGCCCGCAGTCGAGAAGCACGCGCGAGCCGCCCGCGCTGACGAGGTGGCGCGAGCCGGTGACCTCGCCCGCGGCGCCGTAGAAGCCTATCGTGAGTTCGTTGTCCATGCCGGCTAGTGTACCAAAGCCGGCCGGTAATTCCTATAATGGCCGCATGAGCGGTGCCACGAAGGTCGGCATCATCGGCTTGGGCAAGTACCTGCCCGAGAAGGTGCTCACCAACGCGGACCTGGAGAGGCTGGTGGACACCTCGGACGAGTGGATCACCGAGCGCTGCGGCATCAAGGAGCGCCGCATCGCCCGGCCCGACGAGGCCACCAGCGACATGGCCCTGGCCGCGGCGCGCCAGGCCATGGCCCAGGCGGGGATCACGGGCGAGGACCTCGACCTCATCGTGGTGGGGACCATCTCCCCGGATACCGAGTTCCCCTCCACGGCGTGCCTGCTGCAGGGCGCGCTGGGCTGCCGGCCCATCCCGGCCTTCGACGTGGCCGCGGCCTGCTCAGGCTTCCTCTACGCCCTGACCATCGCGGAGAGCTTCATCAAGTCCGGCAAGGCGCGCCGCGCCCTGGTGGTGGCCGCGGAGAAGCTCTCCGCCATCACGGACTGGACCAACCGCAACACCTGCGTGCTCTTCGGCGACGGGGCCGGGGCCGCGGTGCTCTCCGCGGTGGAGTCCGGAGGCATCCTCTCGAGCTACCTGGGCACCGACGGCAAGCATGCCGAGCTGATCACCCAGCCGGCGGGCGGCTCCCGCCGGCCCGCCACGCACGAAACGGTAGACAAGCACCTCCACGCCATCACCATGAACGGGACCGAGGTCTTCAAGATCGCGGTCAAGACCATGGCCGACGCGGCCCTGGGGGCCATGAACGTGCTGGGGGTGCGCAGCGCCGACGAGGTGGACCTCATCATCCCCCACCAGGCCAACATCCGCATCATCCAGGCCGTGGCCAAGCGCGTGGGCGTGAGCCTGGAAGGCAAGGTCTTTCTCAACATCGAGAAGTACGGCAACATGTCCGCCGCGTCCACCGCGGTGGCCCTGGCCGAGGCGGTGGAGTCCGGCCGCGTCAAGAAGGGCGACAAGGTCGTGCTGGTGGCCTTCGGCAGCGGCCTGACCTGGGGCGCCCTGGTCATCCAGCTCTGAGCTGGTGTCTGAGTCGGTGTGAGTCGGTGTCAGGCTTTCACGAAGTTCATGGACGGACGGCTTCCAGGAGCACGCAGCCGCCTGCTTCGGATATCCGGCAGGAGAAGCCCTGGGCGTCTAGTCGCTGCCGGACCTCTTCCGGGTCCACCCGGGGCGGGTGGACCTCCATGACGACGCGCCGGACGCCGGCCAGGGTCCGGGGCGCGCCGTCGATGAGCTTGAGCTCGGCGCCTTCCACGTCCACCTTGAGCAGGTCCACGCGGGACACGCCTTCCCGCGCCAGTGCGTCGTCGAGCCTGAGCACAGGGACGGAGACCGGCTCCCGGCCGGGCACAGGGTCCAGGCTGTCCGCGACCGGATTGGCGGCCGAGGCGTCGGCCGCGTAGAACGAGGCCGTTCCCGGGGCGTCGGCCAGGGCGGCGGGGATGACACTGACCCAGGAGAGCCCGTTGCAGCGCACGTTGCGCTCCAGTATCTTGCGGCTGCCCGGAGAAGGCTCGAAGGCGAACACGCGGCCGGAAGGGCCGACGCGGCGCGCGGCCATCAAGGTGAAGACCCCGATGTGCGCGCCCGCGTCCACCACCGTGGCGCCGGCCGGGATCCGGTCGCGGCCGTAAGCGTCCCGGCCGTAGACCTCCTCGATGATGCACTGGTCGTGCGGGCGGTAGAGGAGGTCGCTGCCGTCCGGGAGCATGCGGCGGGAGAGCCAGGCGCGGTTCTTGAGTCCGCGCAGGCCGGTCCGGTCGATGAGGCGGTCGAAGCGCTCGCGGCCCAGCAGGGCGCGGCCCAGGGCCCGGACCGCGAGCCAGGCCTCCTGCGCGGCCGCGAAGAGGGCGACCTCGAGGCTCTCCATGGACGGATTATACAGAACTCGGACGGCCATTCTGTCGGCGGGCTCGCTTTCTGAGGTATAATCCGGATATGCGGGTCCTGTTATTCCTGCTGCCGGCTCTCGCCCTATCGGCTTCGGTCGCGTCGTCGGCTCCAGTCTCGGCTGCCTGGACCAGGCTTGACGATATCCCCCTGCGCGTGCAGAGCGCGGCTCTGGGGATGATAGGTGACACCATCTATATGGCAGGGGGCTACCGGCCTCTGCCCGAGGGCGGGGTGCACGAATACGTCGAGCTTTGGGCGTTCGACCCGAGGCGACAGAAGTGGTCCCGTCTCCCGGACATGCCCGGGCCGCGATATCAAACCGCCTCCGGCGTCATCGCGGGGAAGTTGTATGTGGCCGGAGGGGCTCACCTCGCCGGGGAAGTCCCGGATGGGAGCGACAACGTCTTCGCGCGCGGTCTGTTCGAGTACGATGCGATGGGCCGGAGTTGGGCCCGGAGAGCTTCCCAGCCGCTGGCGGGGGACTCGCAAGGCGTGGTCGTGGATGGCATCCTCTACACTTTGGGGGGCGTGTGCCGGAGCACGCTCTCGGCTTATGACCCGGCCAGAGACGCATGGTCGCAGAAAGCCTCGATGCCCACTTCGCGCTGTTCCCCCGGGGTGGTCGCGTTCGGAGGTCGGATATACGTGATGGGCGGTCATCCATTGAGCGGCCCCCCTTACGATATCGTGGAGGTCTACGACCCGAAGAGCGATTCCTGGTCCACGGCGTCCCGCATGCCTTCTCCGCGGACCGGCTTCGCTGCGGCCGTTCTGGCGGGGAAGATCCACGCCGTAGGCGGACGCGTGGAATCGACCCGCGTCGGAGCGCATGAGGTGTTCGATCCGATCGCCGGCCTCTGGTACGAGGCCGCGCCCATGCTCCTGCCCCGTTCGGACTCCCGCGCTGCCGTGGCGGGAGGGAAGCTCTATATCTTCGGCGGGGACATCGGCGGGATCAGCGACAGCGAGGCCTTGGCCGCCGCTGAGGTCTATGACCCCAGCCGCGATCGTCTGCGGCTGGCCCGCCAACCCCAGCCGCCGCCGGTGGTCGCGGCTCCGCCCAGCCGCCCGCCGCAGGCCGTCCGCCAGGCGCCCCTGCCCGATGAGTCCCCGCAACGCAGGGGTGAGCCCCGGCCCGAGGATTTCGCCCTGGTCATCGGCGTGGAGCATTACCGGAGCCTGCCCGCGGCCGATTTCGCCGAGCGCGACGCGACGGTCTTCGCGCGTTACGCGCAGGCCGTCCTTGGCGTGCCGGAGGAGAACACGATCCTGCTGGTGGGGGAGCGCGCCGCCAAGACCGACCTCGCCAAGTATGTCGAGGAGTGGCTGCCACGCAACGTGAGCGGCGATTCCCGCGTCTACTTCTTCTACTCCGGCCACGGGGCGCCCGACCCCGTCAAAGGCACGGCCCATCTGATGCCCTGGGACGGAGACCCGGCTTTTCTGCAGACCAGCGCCTACCCTCTGGGAAGGCTTTATGAGCGGCTGGACCGCCTCAAGGCGCGCGAGGTCGTGGTCATGCTCGATGCCTGCTTCTCGGGTGCGGGCGTGCGCTCCGTGATTGCTTCGGGACTGCGGCCGCTCGTCCTCGTCAAGGAGGCGGTCATACCAAAGGGGGACAAGCTCACCGTGCTCACGGCCGCGTCCGGCGACGAGGTGGCCGGCAGCTTGGACGCCCAGCGCCACGGCCTTTTCACCTACTACCTGCTCAAGGGGCTCGATGGGGCGGCCGACCCCGAAGGCCGCGGGCACGTCACGGT
>JACRDS010000049.1 GCA_016212825.1 Elusimicrobiota bacterium
ACCCGGGACGCGGACCGCGAGGCCCTGACCGAGACCTGCCGCAAACTGTATAATACGGCGCTCGGGATGAACGCCGCGGAGCGGCAGGAGTGCCTCAAGCTCCTCGGTTCCCGGGTGGAGATTTGGGCCGACGGAGACGTCCGCATCACCGGGACGCTTCCTCTTTATAAGCCGTCCGACGGGAGGATTCTACAGTCAAGTATATCCTGCGCACCTTCGGCTGCCGGGTCAATCAGGCCGAAAGCTCCGATCTCGGGGATCGTCTCGCAGCCGCCGGCTTCATCCAGACGCGGGCCCTCGCCGAGGCCGATCTCATCATCGTCAGGACCTGCACCGTGACCCGGGACGCGGACCGCGAGGCCCTGAAATTCCTGCGGCGGGTCAGCCGCGACAATCCCCGGGCCAGGCTTGTGGTGGGCGGCTGCCTGGCCGAGCGTTCTCCCGAGGAGGTCCGGAGGGCCGCTCCGCAGGCCCGCATCGCGGCGCTGGACATAGCGGAGGCTCTGGGCCTGCCTCCGGCTGCCTTCGCCGGGGCGGCCGCCGGCCGCGCCCGGGCCCTGCTCAAGGTCCAGGACGGCTGCGACGGCTCCTGCGCGTACTGCGTCGTGCCGCAGACGCGTCCGCGCCTGAGCAGCCTGGCCCCTGAAGACGCGGAGGCCCGCGTGCGCGCCTTCGCGGCGGCCGGCGTGCCCGAGATCGTGCTCTGCGGCATCCGCCTCGGGCGCTATCGGCACGGGCAGACCGGCCTCTGCGGCCTCCTGTCCCGGCTGCTGGAAGTCCCCGGAGCCTTCCGCTTGCGCCTCTCCTCCCTGGAGGTCGGCGAAGCCGGCGACGAGCTGGCCGGGCTGATCGCCGGCTCGGGCGGCAGGCTCTGCCCGCACCTGCACCTGCCCCTGCAGTCCGGCAGCGAGGCGGTCCTGCGCCGCATGCGCCGGCCCTATTCTGCCGCGGCTTTCGCTCGACGCGCCGAGTCCCTCCTGCGGCGGGTCCCGGGCCTGGCCCTGTTCACGGACATCATCGCCGGCTTCCCGGGTGAGACCGACGCCGAGCACCGGGAGAGCCTGGACTTCGCGCGGAGCCTGGGCCTGCGCGGCCTGCACGTCTTCCGCTACTCGGCGCGGGAGGGGACGCCCGCCGCCTCCTTCCCCGGGCAGGTCCCCGACGTCCGGGCCCGGGAGCGGCTGGGAGCCTGGTTGGAGCTTGACGCCTCGCTGCGCCGGCAGCACGCGCGGGCCGCCTCCGGGCAGGAGCGGGTCGCGGTGCCCCTCAGGTCCGGGACCGAGGCCGTGACCGAGGATTTCCTGACCGTGCGGCTCGACCGCAGGCTGGGGCCCGGCCTCTGGCGCGTCAAGGTGGCGGCCGCGGAGGGGGACCGGCCCCGGGACCAGGCTTTTGGGCTTGCGAAGCCTTGAAAATACCGCTATAATTTAGGACTTTCCGGTATTCATGGCAGACTGCATCTTCTGTAAGATAATCGCGCGCCAGATCCCCTCCCAGATTGTTTACGAGGACGAGCAGGCGGTCGCCTTCAAAGACGTCAGCCCCCAGGCCCCGACGCACCTCCTCATCGTTCCCAGGAAGCACGTGGCGGGCCTGAGCGCCTGCGGCGATGAGGACCAGGCTCTGCTCGGGCACCTGCAGAGGGTGGCCGCCTCCGTGGCGGCGAAGGCCGGGGTGGCCTCCGGCTACCGCCTGGTGACCAACAACGGGCGCAGCGCCGGGCAGTCCGTGGACCATTTGCATTATCATCTCCTGGGCGGCCGTTCCCTGCAGTGGCCTCCGGGATGAGCATCCCGAAAGAACAGGTGGTGAGTCGATAACATGGTTTTTGTCAAGCTCCGCGAGGGCGAGGCCGTCGAGGAAGCCCTCCGTCGTTTCAAGCGGGAATGCGAGCGCAACGGCATCCTCCGGGAGATCAAGAGACGCGAGCATTACGTCTCCCCCAGCGTGCGGCGCAAGCTCAAAGCCGCCGAAGCGCGCCGCAAGATGCGCCGCGCCCGGCGCAGACGCCCTGTCGCCTGAGCGCGGCAGCGCGATGGCACAGGCCGTCATCAGGACGTGCGTTGACGGTCATGTGCCTGACTGCAGTAGGTTCGAACGGGAATCCCCCGGAACCGAACGCATGCCGGCCCATGTCCGGGCCGGCATGCGGTGAGATTTATGGCCCTGATCCCAGATGATGCCTTGGAGAGCATCCGCTCCCGCGTGGACATCGCGGAGCTGGTGAAGGACTACGTCCCGCAGCTCAGCCGCGCGGGGCGCAGCTTCAAAGCCCGCTGCCCGTTCCACCAGGAGCGCACGCCCTCCTTCATCGTCACGCCCGAGCGGGGGACCTTCCACTGCTTCGGCTGCGGCGCGGGCGGGGACGTCTTCGCGTTCCTGATGAAGATGGAGTCCCTGAGCTTCACCGAGGCGGCCGAGAAGCTCGCCGAGCGCGCCGGCGTCAAGATCGTCAAGAAGGAGGAGGCCCTGGGCCCCGCGGAGCAGGAGCGGCTCAAGATCCGGGAGCTCCTGGAACTGGCCGCGACCTTCTATCACCAGGCCCTGCTCCAGTCGGCGGCCGCGGCCGGGGCCCGCAAATACCTCGACGAGCGCAAGGTCTCGGCCGAGAGCCTTTCCGCCTTCCGCCTGGGCTACGCCGCCAAGGACGGCGACGTGGCGGCGCGGGCCCTGCGCAAGGGCTTCGCGCCGGAGCTGGTGGTCAAAGCCGGCTTGGCGCGCCAGACCGAACGCGGCCTGCGCGACTACTTCTTCGACCGCATCCTCTACCCCATCCAGGACGCCAAGGGCGCGGTCGTCGGCTTCGGCGCGCGCGCTTTGGGCGAGGCCATGCCCAAGTACCTCAACTCCCCGGAGTCCCCGGTCTTCTCCCAGGGGCGGGTGCTCTACGGCCTGTTCCCGGGCCTGCCCGAGGTGCGCAAGGGGCGCCGCGTGGTCCTCATGGAGGGCTACATGGACGTGATGGCCGCGCACCAGCACGGCCTCAAGACCGCCTGCGCGCCGCTGGGCACGGCGCTGACCCTGGACCAGATCGCCCTGGTCAAGCGCTACGCCTCGGAGGCGACCGTGGTGTTCGACGCGGACCGGGCCGGCGAGAGCGCGGCCCTGCGCAGCGCGGAACTGCTCCTGGCCTCCGGCCTCGGCGTGGGCATCGCCACGGTCCCCCAGGGCAAGGACCCGGACGAGTTCCTGCACGCCCACGGCCTGCCCGACTTCCAGAAGTGCCTGGCCGGGGCCATGGACCTGGCCCAGTTCCAGACCGAGCTGGCCCTGAAGCGCCGTTCCGCCCCGCTGGGGCCGGCGGAGAAGGCCGCGGTGGCCCGGGAGGTCCTGGAGACCGTGTCCCGCTGCCCGGACGAGGTGCTCAAGGACGAATGGCTCCGCCGCCTGGCCCAGCGGCTCGGCATCGACGAGGCGTCCCTGCGCCGGCAGCTGGGCAAGCACGCCGAGGCTCGGCCGCAGCGGCCAGCGGCGGCTTCCGCCGCGGCGCGGCCCGGGGCGCTGGCCGGAGGAGAGGAGGACCTCTTCCTGCAGGTCTTCATGCAGCCGCGGCTCTTCGCGTCCCTGCGCGAGAGCGACCTGTCCTCGGAGGCCGGGCGGCGGCTCTGGCTGGCGCTGTCCCAGCTGCCGTCTCCCTGGCCGGCGGACTGGCCGGCGCGGCTGCGCGAGGCCCTCGCCCCGGAAGACAACGCGCTAGCCCAGAGGATGCTGCTCAAGGCCGACGAACTCGACGGCACCGACGCGGAGGGGCGCCTGGCGGAGATGCTGGCGCGGCGCCGGGCGCAGGCCCGCTACGACGAGCTGCGCGGGGCCATGGCCCGGGACGGACGGCTCGGGAAGGCGGAGCTGGACGAGTACCTGAAATTGACGGCGGCGTTGAAGGGGTCGCCGAAGAAATAAACCAGAGGGAAAACAGACTATGGCACTGCATGCGAGTCAGGCGATGAGGAACCTCATCGAGCTGGGCAAGGAGCACGGCTATCTCACCTTGGAGGAGATCAGCCGGACCCTGTCCATGTCCAACGTGAGGTCCGAGGAGGTCGACGAGCTGATGAGTACGCTCGAGGACCTCGGCATCGAGATCGTGGACCGCAAGAAATCCGCCCTGACCCCGGTGGTGGAGAAGGAGCGCTTCGCCGAGGAGTGGAGCGCGGGCTCGGACATCTCCAATTCCATCCGCATGTACCTCTCCGAGATGGGGCGCGTGCCGCTGCTCAACCGCGAGGAAGAGGTCACCTTGGCCCGCAACGTGCGCGAGCGCGAGAAGGAGCTGCGCCTGCTGGTCCTGGAATCCCCGGTGACCCAGCGCGAGATCCGCTCCTGGGAGACCCTCATCGAGGCCCAGGAGATGACGCCCAAGGAGCTCATGCCCCGCGGCCGCAAGACCGCTTCCGAGCTCTCCGGCATGCGCCGGCGCATGAAGTCCGTGGCCGACTTCATCGAGAAGT
>JACRDS010000052.1 GCA_016212825.1 Elusimicrobiota bacterium
CCGCGCCCAAGGCGCCGGCGGTCAAAATGGCCCCGAGAACTGCACCAAAAGCGGCGCCAAAGGCTGCACCCAAGGCGGGGAAAACGAAATGAAGACCGAGAAGAAGAAGGACCTGTTCCCGCTCGTCTTCTGCCTCATCTTCACCTTCGTCTTCCTGTCCGCCTACTGGCCGGGCCTGCTGGGGATGTCGGTGCGCGGCGTCTTCGCGCACACCGAGGACGTGTGGGTGGACCTGCTCTTCCGCTGGCGTGCCGCCGATCTTCCCGCGGCCGACCCGCGCATCATCTTGGCCGCCGTGGACGAGGAGACGGGGAAGAAATACGGCTTCCCCCTGCCCCGGGTCGTGTATGCGCAGCTGCTGGACAAGCTGAAAGGCTATGGGGTCAAGGCCGTGACCTTCGACGTGCTGTTCTTCGAGAAGCGCGAGGGGGACGCGGAGCTCGATGCCGCGACGCGGCGGTTCGGCAACGTCGTGCATATCTACCGTTTCGACGAGAAGATCGTGGACGTGCCGGGGCATGAGGCCATGCAGGTCATCGAGATGCATGAGCCCGTCCCGCAGCTCAAGAAGGCCGCGCGCCTCCTTGGCTATGCGAGCGTGCAGAACGTGCTCGACCCGGACGGACATCTGCGCAAGACCCAGCTCTTCGACCTGCGCATCCAGGACCCCCGCGACATGAACCAGATGGGCGCGAATATGGACGCGGCATCCGTGACCGCGCTCATGGGCATCCCGCTCGCCGAACTGCAAGCCCGCTACGCCGACCCCAGGCCGCGCCCCCGCTTCCTCCAGTTCCGCCGGCCGGTGGAATGGCTGCGCCATGAGAAGCGGGACGAGAAAGAGAAGCAGGAAGGTAAGACCGCCAACCTGGCCACCGTGACCTCGGCCTACCGGACCATCTCGGCCCTGGACCTCCTGGACGGTCAGCTGTCCTCGGCCCAGAGGGCCGCCCTGAGGGGTTCCCTGGTGCTCATCGGTTCCACTGCGGTCGGTTACTACGACCATTATCCCAATCCTTTCGACCCCACCGCGCCCGGCATGGAGTTCCACGCCAATAGTATCGACAACGTCGTCCACGAAGACTTCCTGAACGCCACGCCTCGGCTCGCCATGCTCTGCGTCCTGCTGGCCATGATCTGGCTGCCCCTGCTGCTGCTGCGCTTCCCGCCCGTGACGAGCAACGGCGCCGTGGCCGGCTTCCTGGTTTTCTGGTTCGTCTTCACCTACTGGACCTTCTGCCGCGGCACGCGCACCGAGTTCGTGGCGCCCGCGGTGGCCCTGGTCCTGTCCTTCCTGGTCCTGACCGTGCGCCGGGTGCTCACGGAGGGCGCCGAGAAGAAGTTCATCAAGCAGACCTTCGGGCAGTTCGTCTCCCCGGACGTGGTGGACAAGCTCGTCGCAGACCCCAGCCAGATCAAGCTGGGCGGCGAGAAGCGCGAGATGACCGTGCTCTTCCTGGACATCGCGCACTTCACCACCATCTCCGAGAAGATGAAGCCCGAGGCCCTCATCCAGTTCCTCAACAAGTACCTCTCCGCCCTGAGCCAGGTCATCCATGAGCACAAGGGCACGGTGGACAAATATATCGGCGACTGCATCATGGCCTTCTGGAACGCCCCGCTCGACGACGGGGACCACCGGCTCAACGCCTGCCTGGCCGCGGTGGAGTGCCAGCAGAAGATGTCGGAGCTCAACAAGGACCTCGACCCGACCCTCCCCGAGGTTCCCGCCATCCGCATCGGCCTCAACGCGGGGGAGATGACCGTGGGCCTGACCGGTTCGGAGAAGAAGCTGGCCTACACGGTCATCGGCGACGAGGTCAACCTCGGCTCGCGTCTGGAGGGGGCCAACAAGTTCTTCGGCTCCCATATCATGGTCAGCGAGGCGGTCTATTCCGGCGCCAAAGACGCCGTCGCGGCCAGGGAGCTGGGCCGCGTGCGCGTGGTGGGCAAGGACATCCCCATCCGCGTCTTCGAACTGCTGGCCCGGCAGGGCGAGCTCTCGGCGCAGTGGCAGCAGGCCCTGCCCCTCTACGAGGCCGGCCTCAAGCAGTTCCATGCCCGCGAGTTCGAGCAGGCGGCGGTCTCCTTCGAGGGGGTGCTCAAGCTCTTCCCCAAGGACGGGCCATCCTTCTTCTACTGCAACGCGGCCCGCGACTACGCGGCCATCCCGCCGGACCAGGACTGGGACGGGGTCATCAAACTGACCGCCAAATAGCGCGATGGACATCTTCTGGCGGCTCCTGCTCGGCCACCTGGTGGCCGACTTCACGCTCCAGACCAACTTCATCAACCGTTGGAAGCGCAGCAGCCCCTGGGGGATGCTGGTGCACTGCCTCATCCATCCCGTCTGCTACGTCCTGCTGACCCTCCGCTCGCTGGGCGAGGTCTGGACGGTCTTGGGTTCGGTGTCCCTGCCGGGCTGGGCCTGCATCGGGCTCCTGTTCGCGGCGCATTTCATCGAGGATGAGTGGCGGGTGACGACCATCTTCCGGTTCAAGACTCCGGACAACACCCTCTACTTCCTCTGGGACCAGGTCATCCACGCGGCGGTCATCTTCGCCGTGGCGCCCATCGGGCTGTCCAACGGGGAGCCTCTGATCCCCGAGAAGTGGCCGGTCCTGGGCTGCCTGGCCGTGCTCCTGACGCACATGACCACGGTGACGACCTACTTCCTGGAGAAGGACATCTACGGCGGCTCCTATCCCGGCTTCGACGAGAAGTACCTGGGGATGGCGGAGCGCTTGGTTCTGGGGCTGTCCTTCCTCCTCCCGCATAACGGCTGGCTGCTGGTGGCTCCGGTCTGGCTGGCCGGCATGGCCCTGCTGCGCGGCCGGCGCCTCCTGGACCTCTCCTGGTTCAGCTACGGCTTCGGCGGGGCCGTGAGCGTCGCCTGCGGGCTCTTCGCCCGTTCCGTGTATTATCTTTGAATAAGTCGAGACGGTCCACCGAGCTCTCGTTTGAGCTGGCTGCTTCCGTTCCTCCGTTTATGAAGGAGACCCCATGAGGGCCATGACAAAGATTCCTTCCAACGCCGCCCCCATCGTCCGCGCCTCCCGCGGCACGGCCCTCTCCTGCCGCGGCTGGCAGCAGGAGGCGGCCCTGCGCATGCTGATGAACAACCTGGACCCGGAGGTGGCGGAGCGCCCGGAGGACCTGGTGGTCTACGGGGGCCGGGGCCGCGCGGCGCGCGACTGGAAGAGCTTCCACGCCATCGTGGCCGCCCTGAGGCGTCTCGGGAACGACGAGACCTTGCTGGTGCAGTCCGGCAAGCCGGTGGCCGTGTTCCGCACGCACGACCACGCCCCGCGCGTGCTCATCGCCAACTCCAACCTGGTGGGCCGCTGGGCCACCTGGGAGGTGTTCAACGAGCTGGAGAAGAAGGGCCTGATGATGTACGGGCAGATGACCGCGGGCTCCTGGATCTACATCGGCACGCAGGGCATACTGCAGGGCACCTACGAGACCTTCGCCGAGGCGGCGCGCCGGCACTTCAAGGGCAGCCTGAAGGGCCGGCTGGTGGTGACCGCGGGCCTGGGCGGCATGGGCGGGGCCCAGCCTCTGGCCGCGACCATGAACGAGGCCGCGTTCCTGGCGGTGGAGATCGACCCCCAGCGCATCGCCATGCGCATCAAGACGCGCTATCTCGACGCGATGGAGACGGACCTCGACGCGGCCTTGGACAAGGTGCTCAAGGCCAAAGAGAAGGGGCAGGCTCTTTCCGTGGGCCTGCTGGGCAACGCGGCCGACGTCATCCCGGAGTTGGCGCGCCGGCGCATCGCCGTGGACGTGCTCACGGACCAGACCTCGGCGCATGACCCGCTCACAGGCTACATCCCGCAGGGGCTTTCCCTGGAAGAAGCGGCCGAGCTGCGGGCGTCGCAGCCGCAGAAGCACATCCGCCGGGCCATGGACTCCATGGCCGTGCACGTGCGGGGCATGCTCGAGCTGATGCGCCAGGGCGCGGTGACCTTCGATTACGGCAACAACATCCGCACCATGGCCTTCCAGGCCGGGGTCAAGGATGCCTACGATTTCCCGGGCTTCGTGCCGGCCTACATCCGGCCGCTGTTCTGCGAGGGCAAGGGGCCGTTCCGCTGGGCGGCTCTCTCGGGCGAGGCCTCCGACATCCACGCCACGGACCAGGCGGTCTTGGACCTGTTCCCGAAGGACAAGGGCCTGGCGCGCTGGATCAAGATGGCGCAAGAAAGGGTGGCTTTCCAGGGCCTGCCCGCGCGCATCTGCTGGCTGGGCCTGGGCGAGCGGGCCGAGATGGGCCTGCGCATCAACCACATGGTGGCCAAGGGCAGGCTGAAGGCCCCCATCGTCATCGGAAGGGACCACCTGGACTGCGGCTCCGTGGCCAGCCCCTACCGGGAGACCGAGGCCATGAAGGACGGCTCCGACGCCATCGCGGACTGGCCGATCCTCAACGCCCTCTTGAACACGGCTTCCGGGGCTTCCTGGGTGAGCTTCCACCACGGCGGCGGCGTGGGCATCGGCTATTCGCTCCACGCCGGGCAGGTGACCGTGGCCGACGGCACCAAGCAGATGGCGGAGCGCCTGGAGCGCGTGCTGACCAACGACCCGGGCATCGGCGTGGCCCGGCATGTCGATGCCGGCTACCCGGAGGCGGTCAGGGCCGCGCAGAAGCACAAGCTCGACATCCCGAAATAGGAGGTCTCATGGCACAGGATTTCTCTTTCGACGCGGTCAGCGAGGTGGACTTGAACCTGGTCAACGAATCCATCCAGGTGGCGATGAAGGAGATCGTCAACCGCTTCGACTTCAAGAACGCCAACGCCTCCATCGAGCTCGACTCCAAGGCCAAGAAGCTCATCGTGCGCGCCTCGGACGACATGAAGGTCAACAGCGTCCTGGACATCCTCTTCATGCGCATGGCCAAGCGGGGCATCCCGCTGAAGAACTTCAGCAAGGGCAAGATCGAGCAGGCCCTGGGCCAGACCGCGCGCCTGGACGTGGCCATCCAGTCGGGCATCCCGACCGAGAAGGCCAAGGAGATGGTGGCGGCCATCAAGGCGGCCAAGCGCAAGGTCAACGCGACCATCCAGGCCGAGCAGCTGCGCGTGGCCAGCAAGTCCAAAGACGAGCTGCAGGCCGTGATGTCGCTGCTGCGCCAGGGCAGCTTCGGCGTGGAGCTGCAGTTCAAGAACTTCCGGTAACCCCCTCCGCCCATGAAGCGCGCCTGGCCATGCGTCTTATCCGGCGCGATGACGGTGCTGCTCGTGGCGGGACCGCCGGAGGTCAGGGCGGTCGGGATGCCCGGAGATTCGGAGATGGGCAAGGCGATATTCGAGGGGAATCTCAAAGCGGCGGAGCTTGCGCTGGAGCTAGGCGCGGATATCAACGGCGGGGGTGGGAACCCTCCCCTGCAGGACGCCGCGGGGCGCGGCTACATCGACGTGGTCAGGTTCCTGCTGGATAAGGGAGCCGACGTGGATGCCGCGGGCCCGTCCGGTTCCCCGGCCCTCAGCGCGGCGGCAGGGGCCGGCCATCTGGAGGTGGTCCGGCTCCTGATCAAGCGCGGCGCCAGCGTCCGGGCGCTGGATGCCTTGGGCCGGTCGGCTCTGATGGAAGCCGCGGCCGGGGGCCACCAGGCCGTGGCGGCCTTCCTGCTGGAGCAGGGCGCCCCGACCGACGTCCTGGAGACCGGCGGGGCGACAATCCTGATGTACGCCGCCGTCTCCTGCAGCACGGGCACCGTGCGGCTCCTGCTGGAGAGGGGGGCGGATGTCAACGCGGCCTCCAACAGCGGGTGGACCGCCCTGCTCGCGGCTGCGCGGCGCGGCTGCGTGCCGGTGGCGAAGACGCTTCTGGACCGGGACGCCCTGGTCAACGCGAGCGCGGAGGACGGCAAGACGCCGCTGATCCTAGCCGCGGCCAGCGGCAAGGTCGAGCTGGTGCGGCTGCTTCTGGACAACGGGGCTGACCCTGCGGCGCGGGACCGGGACGGGGACACGGCGCTCTCCGTCGCCCAGAAGAAGGGGGACGCGGCGATCGTCAAGCTCCTGAAAGAAGCCCGGCCGTGACCCTGCCGGCGCGCTCAGGCGATGTCGGCCTTGCCGACGTGCTCGATGAGGGGATACCAGGTCCCGTCCGGCAGCCGCAGCAGCGGCAGCATCTTGGTCTCGAGGTCCGGGACCCCCTTCGGGGCCAGGACCACGGCGGTGGCTTCACGGACCTGCGCGTCCTCCTGATAGAGGACGCTGAGCTCGAGCTTGGCTTCGGGCAGGGGCCGGCATTGGGTGATGTAGGCCGGGAACAGGAGGGTCCCGGCGAGCTTGGAGAGGCCGGGGCTGCTCGGCGGTTCTCTCTTGACCCACCAGGCGATGGGCAGGGCGATGAGGAAAAAGACGATCATGACGCCGATGGTCTTGAAGGGATCTGTGTACAGTCCGACCGGGAAGCGGGCGGGCAGCAGGGCGTAGGCGATGAGCAGGGCCAGGGCGATGAGTCCTATGGTGATGGGCGGGCGGATGGCGGGCTCGAGCCGGCGCAGTTCTTCAGGCTTGAGCGGGCGAGGGTAGCCCGGAGGGAAGACAGGGCCGCTGGCAGCGGGTGCGGCCGGGTTCTGCGGAATTTGGCCAGGCAGCGGGTCATCCATGCCGGTGCAGGTATAGCGGGTACTATAATACCTATTTTAGCTAGCCGTCGGTCACGTAGGCGGCCGCCTTGTCGAGCCGGGCGCCCTTGAGCCCCACCTCATCGAGCGCCTTGATCCCGCCCTGGCGCCGCGCCGCCAGGATGCGCGCCACGGTCACCGGCCCCAGCCCCGGCACTCGCAGCAAGGCTTCCTTCTCCGCCGATCTGAGCCGCACCGGGAAGAACTCCGGATGCCTCTGCGCCCAGACCTGCTTGGGGTCCGCGGTCAGGGAGAGGTTTCCGTCCGGCTCCAGGGCGATGTCGCCGACGTCCCACTTGTAGAGCCGCATCAGGAATTCGGCCTGATAGAGCCGGTGCTCCCGGGTGAGCAGGTCCTCGGGCTTGACCGCGGAGCGCTCGCCGGGCAGGCGCGCGTCGCCCAGGCCCCGCTGATACGCGCTGAAATACACGCGGCTGAGGCCCCAGCGCCGGTACAGGCCGAAGGTGGTCTGCAGGATGTCGGAGTCCTTCTCCTCGGCCGCGCCGACCACGAACTGGGTGGTCTGCTTGACCCGGGCATAAGGGCCGCCGTCCGCGGTGAGCCGGCTGATGAGCTTTATGGGCCTGACGATGTCGCGCTCGAAATCCTTCTTCGCGGACAGGGCCCGGAAATAGGAGGCTTTGGGCGCCTCGACGTTGAGGGACACGGCGCTGGCCAGGCGCACCGCCTGGGCGATGGCCTCGTCCGAGGCTCCAGGGATGACTTTCAAGTGTATGTAGCCGCGGTACTGGTACTGTTTGCGCAGGATGCTGGCGGCGGCGAGCATGCGGTCCATGGTGTGGTCGGGTGTGCCGATGACGCCGGAACTGAGGAACAGCCCGAAGACGCCATAGCGCCGAACGCAGTCCATGTACACCGAGGCGACCTCCTCGGGCGTCATGGTGCAGCGGGGCACGTCGCGCTCGGAGCGGAAGGGGCAGTAGCGGCAGTCGTTGGCGCAGGCGTTGGACATGAGCGTCTTGAGCATGATGGAGGTGCCGCCGCGGGGCAAAGAGACGGGGTAGAGCCAGAGGCCGGCGGCTCCTCTTTTGCGGTGGTCCTCGCCGCCCTTGGTCCCGCAGGCGCAGGAGAGGTCGTAGCGGGATGCGTCGGCCAGCAGCTCGAGCTTCGCTTGTGTATCCACGGACGGCTCCTCTCGGCGGCAACAGGGTACGCCCGCAAAGCCTTCCTGTCAAGGGCGCCCGTCTTAGGTATAATCGGCTTATGAGCTTCACATTCGCCCACAACAACCTCAACGTCTTCGACCTGCAGAAGAGCCTGGGTTTCTACTCCAAGGCTCTGGGCCTCAAGGAGGTCCGGCGCATCAGCGCGCCGGACGGGTCCTTTATCCTGGTCTTCCTCTCCGACGGGGTCATGCCGCATCAGCTGGAGCTGACCTGGCTGCGCGACCGCCAGTCGAAGTACAACCTGGGCGACAACGAGATCCACCTGGCGTTCCGGGCCAAGGACTACCAGAAGGCCCACGCGGAGCATAAAGCCATGGGCTGCATCTGCTACGAGAACGAGAAGATGGGCATCTACTTCATCGAGGACCCGGACGGCTACTGGCTCGAGATCCTGCCGGAGAAGCGCTGACCTTCAGCTCGGCTTGAACAGGTTGTCGATGGTCAGGCTGGTGAAGCCCGGGGGGTTGTTCCTGGCCCTGAGGTTGAATTCCTTGAGCTTGAAGATGGCTTCGACCCGCTGATCCGCGGGTATCCTCAGGAGCTCCAGCAGGGCGGATAGGTTTTGCCCGCTTCCCGCGCTCAGGTCGCTGATGATCCTGGCGTAATTGGCGGCGATGTACTCCCGGATCTTGACGACCTGGGGGTTGTTGGGGGATATGCCGCCCGTGCGCTTGAGGTCGAGGTCGAGCTTGCACACGGTGATCAGGATGAGGTCGGTGCACTTGGCTACGGCGTCGGCGACCACGGTGATGTTGGTGGCTCCTGGCTCCGGGGTGATGACGATGGCCTTGCTGCGGCGGAAGGAGAAGCAGCCGGCGAGGAGGGGGGCGAGCATGAGGCTGAGCAGAGTGGTTCTTCTCATGGGTCACAATTATACATCGGATAGGCGGCCGGGGGGGACTTCGAAATAGTCTATAATCCCCCTTGCCAGTCATGCGCCACCTCATCGTCAACTCTTCCCAACTCCTCATGATGAACGGCCCGGACAGGGCCCGCCACGGCAAAGAGATGCAGCCCGTCGGCCTCGTGCGCGAAGGCGCCGTGCTCATCGACGAAGGCAAGATCATCGCGGCCGGCCTCCCCGACCTCGTCCAAGGCCACGAACTCGCCCAAGACGCCCGCCTCCTCGACGCCGGCGGCCGCGTCATCCTCCCCGGCTTCGTGGACAGCCACACCCACCCAGTCTTCGCCGGTCCCCGCCTCAAGGATTTTGAGGCCAGGCTCAAAGGAAAGACCTATGCCGACATCGCGGACGAGGGCGGCGGCATCCTGTCAACAGTGAATGGCGTGCGCGGCGCCAGCCTCAACGCCCTCACTGAGAGCCTGCGCGAAAGAGCCGGCCGCTTCATCGAATGCGGAACAACGACCATAGAAGCCAAATCCGGCTACGGCCTCGATGTCGAAAACGAGCTCAAGATGCTCCGGGCCATCAAGGCCGTCAACGAAGCCGGCCCACTCGAGCTCATCGCCACCTTCCTCGGCGCCCATGCCGTGCCCGGCGAGATGAAGCACGATCGCGAAGGCTACATCAGGCGGGTCTGCGAGGAGATGCTCCCAGCCGTAGCCAAGGAGAAGCTGGCCAGCTTCGTAGACGCCTTCTGCGAAAAAGGCTTCTTCAGCGTGGAAGAGACGAAGCGTATTTTCGAAGCCGCCGCCAAAGCCGGCCTCAAGCCCAAGATCCACGCCGAACAGCTCAGCCGCAGCGGCTCAGTGCCCATGTCCGTTACAGCCGGAGCCCTGTCCGCCGACCACCTCGAATGCATAGACGACGCCGATCTCCCCCAGCTGGCCAAAGGCGGCATCGTCTCCTGCCTCGTGCCCGGCTCCAATTATTTCCTTGCCAAACCCTATCCCCCGGCCCGCCGCCTCATAGACGCCGGCGCCGCCGTGGCTTTGGCCACCGACTTCAACCCCGGCACCTGCCCCTGCTGGGACATGAGCATGATACTCTCCATCGCGTGCACCCAGATGAAGATGACCCCCGAAGAGGCCCTGGTCGCGGCCACCATCAACGGCGCCGCTGCCCTCGGGCTCGAGAAGACCCACGGCACCATCGAGCCCGGCAAGACCGCCGACCTGGTCTGCTACGAGGCCGAGGACTACCGCGAGCTGCCCTACTGGTTCGGCGCCCCCCAGGTGGCCTGGACCATGAAGCGCGGGGTCATGGTCCATTCCCGGCGCGAGTATAGGCTATAATAGGCACGGATATGGCCCTGCGCATGGTCGTCGTCGAGGACAACCTCCTCACCCGGGAGCTCATCAAGGAGATGATCGAGTGCCTCGGGCACCAGGTCGTGGCCGAGACCGATGACCTCGCCACCACTATGGCCGCCTACCAGCAGCACAAGCCCGACGGCCTCACCATCGACCTCTCCTTGCCCAAGGAGGACGGCCTCACCATCCTCAAGGCCCTGCGCGAGGCCGACCCTAACGTGCGGGCCATCATCGTCTCCGGCAACAGCCAGGCCCGCATCAAGGAGGAGGTCCTCAAGGCCGGCGCCGTGGACCTTCTGCCCAAGCCCATAGAGATGGCTACCTTGCGCGCCTGCCTCGGCAAGGTCTTCCCAGATGCAGATAACGCCTGAAGACCAAAAAGCCATACTCGGGCTCCTCGAGTCCGGCATCGAGGCCAGCACGGCCAAGCTCGCCGCCATATCCCGGACCCAGTGGGCCATCAAGACCACGGCGCTCAAGGCCTACGCCACGGCCGAGGACTTCGCCGAGCTCGGCCAGCCCAGCCAGTACTTCTTCGGCGCCTACTGCACCTCGCCCGGCCGCGTCTTTCTCTCGTACTTCAGCTCGCGCGCATCCGCCCTGCTGACCCAGGCCTTCCTCGCCAACAGCAAGCGCGGCCTGGAGGCCACCCCCCAGATGCAGGAAGTCGCGGTGGCCGAGGTCTCCAACATCGTCATCAACGCCATCGCCGCCAACATCGCGGACCGCTGCGGCATGGCCTTCATCCTCTCCGCGCCCAAGAGCGTGCGCGGCGCGCGCGCCGACATCGTCACCGCCGCCTTCGGAGCTTTGCAGCCTGTGGGCAAGGTCTTCAGCGCCACCATCAGCCTCTCCTCCAAGGACATCGCCGCCGACTGCACCCTGATGATGATGCTAGACGACCTCATCGTCAACTTCATCCTCAACGCCCTGGACCGCTAAGTCCCGATGGCTCCCAAGCTCCTCCTCTTCGACATAGACGGCACCTTGGTGCGCGCCGGCGGGGCCGGCCGCCGGGCCCTCAACGAGGCCGCCCGCAAGCTCTACGGCAAGGACCACGTGTGCAGCGAATTCTCCCTGGCCGGCCGCACGGACTTGTGGAACTTCGCTACCGCCTACCGCCTGGCCACCGGCAAGAGGCCCTCGCCGCGCGCGGTAGAGAAGCTCTACCGCGCGTACCTGCGCCTGCTGCCCCGCTACGTGAGCAAGGCCGCGCGTGAGAAGACCTACATCCTGCCCCCCGGCATCAAGACCTTGCTCAGGCGCCTCAAGCGCGAGCCCGGCGTCCTGCTCGGCCTGGGCACCGGCAACCTGGAGGAAGGCGCGCGCATCAAGCTCGGGCCTTCCGGGTTCAACGGCTATTTCCAGTTCGGGGGCTTCGGCTCCGACTCCTTCCACCGCGACCGCATCCTCAAGAAGGCGGTGTGCCGGGCGGCCCGCTACGCGGGCCGGCGCATCCGGCCCCGCGACGTGTTCGTCATCGGCGACACCCCCTTCGACGTGTCCGCCGGCCGTAAGGCCGGCTACAACACCGTGGCCGTGGGCACGGGCTTCGCCACCTGGAAGGAGCTCGTGCGCTCGCGGCCCGACCGCCTGGCCCGGGATTTCCGCGGCGTGGCCAAGTGGCTCGAGTGGTTCGGCCTGGCCGGGCCACGCAAGGGAGGCTGATATGGATAAAACCCAGCTTTATCTGCTCGGCGGGGCCCTGGTCCTGCTGGCCGGGCTGGCCGTGGTGCAGGCTCAGGAAGGCTCGGGCGGGGGCATGCTCTACCTGCGCGGCCCCGAGGAGAGGCTGGCCCGGCTCGACTCTCTCCTGCACATGAGCGCGGCCCAGAAAGCCAAAGTCCTGCGCGTCTTTCAGCGGGTGGACGCCTCGGTCAAGGCCGCGGTCAGCAAAGGGGACGACGATATCCGCGCCGCTCTGGACTCCGAGCGGCAGGCGCAGTTCGACGAGCTCAAGCCTGACACCGAGGTGGCCCCGACCTCCATGGCCGGACGCGGGAATTTCCGGGCCATGCAGCAGCAGATGCAGGGGCAGGGCGGACAAGGACAAGGCGGACAAGGCATGGGCGGGCAGGGCATGGGCGGCATGCAGGGCGGCCCCGGCGGCCAGCGGGGCGGGCCCGGCGGGCAGCAGGGCCGGCGCATGGGGCCCGGGCCTGGCGGCCGGCATTGACGGGCAGAGTAAGTTAAGAAAGTCAATCCCTGTCACCGGCTTCGGGAAAGCCCGATAAGTTGAGGCCTGACATCGGGAAATCGTATCCTATCTCCATGGCACAACCGACACCCGCCCAGCAGCCCAAGACCGCCGAAGACGGCATCACCACCCGCGCCGCGGATTACGGGCAGTGGTACCTCGACGTGGTCAAGCGCGCGCAATTGGCCGAGCACTCGGTCGTGCGCGGTTGCATGGTCATCCGTCCCCACGGCTACGCCATCTGGGAGAAGCTCCAGCGCGAGCTCGACGACCGCTTCAAGTTCACCGGCCACCAGAACGCCTATTTTCCCATGTTCATCCCGCTCTCCCTGATGGCCAAGGAGGAGGCGCACGCGGCCGGCTTCGCCAAGGAATGCGCGGTGGTCACGCACTACCGGCTCAAGTCCAAGGACGGCAAGGTCATCCCGGACCCCGACTCCCAGCTCGACGAGCCCCTGATCGTGCGCCCCACCAGCGAGACCATCATCTGGGAGACCTTCAAGGGCTGGATCCAGAGCTACCGCGACCTGCCCATACTCGTCAACCAATGGTGCAACATCGTGCGCTGGGAGATGCGCACGCGGCTCTTTTTGCGCACGGCCGAGTTCCTCTGGCAGGAAGGCCACACCGCCCATGCCACGGCTCAGGAGGCCATCGAGGAGACCGAGCGCATGCTCGGCGTCTACGCGGACGTGGCCGAGAACGTCATGGCCGTGCCCGTGATCCGCGGCCGCAAGACCCCGGGCGAGCGCTTCGCCGGCGCCTTGGACACCATGTGCATCGAAGGCATGATGCAGGACGGCAAGGCTTTGCAGATGGGCACCAGCCACTACCTGGGCCAGAACTTCGCCAAGTCCGCGGACGTCAAGTTCCTCGACGCCAACGGCAAGCTCGACTACGTCTACGCCTCCTCCTGGGGCGTCTCCACGCGCCTGATCGGCGCCTTGATCATGGCGCACAGCGACGACACCGGCCTGGTCCTGCCGCCGAAACTTGCGCCCATCCACGTCGCAATCGTGCCCATCTACAAGACCCCGGAGGAGAAGATCAAGGTCATGGCCGAGGCGCGTACCACCATGGCTGAACTCAAGGCTCAGGGCCTGGCGGTCAAGCTCGACGGGCGCGAAGGCCTTTCGCCCGGAGCCAAGTACTACGAGTGGGAGGGCAAGGGCGTGCCCCTGCGCGTCGAGATCGGGCCCAAGGACCTGGAGAAAGGCACCTTGTGCCTGGTGCGCCGTTTCGTCCTGGAACAGGCCGGCGAGGATGACAAGGCCAGGCGCAAGCGCGCCAAGTCCTTCCTGCCGCGGGCTGAGGCCATCGCCTCGGTCAAGCCCTTCTTGGACGGGATGCAGAAGGAGCTCCTGGAGCGCGCCCGCGCCTTCCGGGAGAAGCGCACCCGCGTCATCGACGACCTTCCCGCATTCGAGAAGTTCTTCAAGGACGAGGGCGGAGGCTTCGCCTGGGTGCACTGGGCCGGCGACGCGGCGCAGGAAGAGGAGCTGGCCAAGCGCTTCGAGACCTCCATCCGCTGCATCCCGCTGGCCGACGACATCCCGGCTGCGGCGCGGGGAGCGGGCAAGTGCATCCTCACGGGCAAGCCCTCGGCCCAGCGCGTCGTCATGTCCAAGGCGTACTGATCCGGGGACACCTCACTTAATTCGCCGGCAATTGAGTAAGGTGTCCCCGAATTAATGCAGCGGGCCGCGCCAGCGGGACAACGCGCCCGTGGGCCCCACGTTCTCGTGGAGCGCCAGCCACAGCCAGTCCGGGAACAGCCAGACGGCGAGGGCAAAGACCGCGGCGTAGGCGATGAGGATGCGGACGAGCCCGCGCCGGCCGCCCGAGACGATGCAGCGGCGTGAGGCGCAATGCGCCATGTAGCCGATTCCGGCGCAGAAAAGGAGAGGGGTCAGCCAACCCCAGCCGGCCCAGGCCGTTCCCACATAGTCGCCCAACAGGGACCAGAGCACGCTCGAACTGCCGGCCAGCCATAGGGCCTTGCGCCCGGCGCGCGGATTGTCCTGCTGCCGGGACCAGCGCAGGGATTCCAGTCCCAGCAAGGGCAGGCCGGCCAGGAGCAGCAGAAGTATCAGCATGGTGACCTGTTCCCATTATACAACCCTGGGAGCGGTCTCAGCGCAGGCTGTGGAGGCGCGACAGGGACGAGACCGCCTGTCCGCGGGAGAAGAGACCGTCGGCGGCCGAGGCCGGGATAACCCACTGCGTGGCCAGGAAGAGCGCGCAGAAGCCGGCCAGGACGGCCCCGGTCTTGAAGCAGCGGCGGCGTCCCTCGCAGTGTAGCCACTCGCAGAAGCCGCAGAGAAAGGCTCCCAGGGCCAGCAGGGGATAGGGGAACCAGCCCCAATCCGGACGGATCAGGACCACGTAGGCGCTGAACATCCCCCAGAGGACGCTGCCCGAGAACGAGAGACAGACGGCTTTCGACAGGCAGTAGCGCGCCCCCGTGGTCGCGTACCAGTGCAGGGGCACAAGGCTCAACAAGGGGACTACGGCCAATAAAGCGAAGATCAGCGCCATCGAGAACTCCCACCCTAGTATGCGCCGCCGCGGTCAAACGCCTGTCAAATACGGGGCGGATACCTCCGCGCGAGGTTTGGTATCATACCCGGACAGCAGGCTGTCCAGGAGGCATCATGAGCGTTTTGGTCGAGTGCGTGCCGAATTTCAGCGAAGGCCGCGACCGCAAGGTCATCGACGCCATCGCCGACACGGTCAAGGCCGTGCCCGGCGTGGCCCTGCTTGACGTGGACCCGGGAGCGGCCACCAACCGCACGGTCTACACCTTCGCCGGCGCCCCGGAAGACGTCCTGGAGGCGGCCTTCCAGGCCATCCGCAAGGGCGTGGAGCTCATCGACATGCGGCGGCACAAGGGCGAGCACGCGCGCCAGGGCGCCTGCGACGTCTGCCCCTTCATCCCCATCGACGGCGCGACCATGAAGGACTGCGTGGAACTCGCCCGCAGGCTCGGCGAGCGCGTGGGCAAGGAGCTCGAAGTGCCGGTCTACCTCTACGCCGAAGCCGCCTCCCGGCCCGCGCGCCGGCGCCTGCCCGACATCCGCGCCGGCGAGTACGAGGCCCTGGAGGAGAAGCTCAAGAAGCCCGAATGGAAGCCCGATTTCGGGCCGGCGAAGTTCAACGCCAAGGCCGGCGCCGCGGCCGTGGGCGCGCGCAATTTCCTTATCGCCTACAACGTCAACCTCAATACCCAGAGCGTGGCTCTGGCCAAGGACATCGCCTTCGCCATACGCGAGTCCGGCCGCCTCAAGCGCGACGAGAAGGGGAACAAGGTCCAGGACCCGGACGGCAAGGACCTGCGCGAGCCCGGCCTGTTCAAAGGAGTGCAGGCCACGGGCTGGCTCATCCCGGAGTACCGCCGCGCGCAGGTCACTATAAACATCCTGGATCTCGAGGCCGCTCCCGTGCATAAGGTCTACGACGCCTGCTGCGAGCTCGCCGCACGGAAGGGCCTGCGCGTCACCGGCAGCGAGGTGGTGGGCATGGTGCCGCGCCGCGTCCTGCTGGAGGCCGGCCGATACTTCCTGAAGAAGCAGGGGCAGAGCGCGGGCGTTTCCGACGAGGAACTGGTGGAGGCCGCAGCCCAGTCTTTGGGGCTTTCCGACGTGGCTCCTTTCGACCCGGCCGCCAAGGTCATCGAAGAGCGCTTCCGCAAGCCTACGCCTTTGGCTGATGCCTCCCTCGGAAGATTCCTGCGCGAGCTCGCCTCCCGCGCCCCGGCCCCGGGGGGAGGCTCGGTGGCGGCCCTTTCCGGAGCCCTGGCTGCGGCCCTGTGCTCCATGGTCTCGGCGCTGACCCACGAGAAGAAGGGCTACGAGGCGGTGCGCGACGATATGGAGGCCATGGCCGTGAAGGCCCAGGGCCTGCTCAAGTCCATGGTCCGGGCCGTGGATGAGGACACCGAGGCCTTCAACAAGCTCATGGCCGCCCTGGGATTGCCCAAGGCCGACGAGGCGCAGGCCGCGGCGCGCAAGGCCGCCATCGCCTCCGCCACCAAGGCCGCCACTCTGGAGCCCCTTGGGGTGCTGGAGCAGCAGGTGGCGGTGCTGGACTGCGCCATGCTCGCGGACGAGTACGGCAACCCCAACGCGGTCTCCGACGCGGGCGTAGCCGGCCTCATGGCGCGCGCCGCGGCTCTGGGCGCCTACTACAACGTCCTCATCAACCTGGCCGGGATCAAGGAGAAGGCTTGGCGCACCAAGACCCTGAAGCGCGCCGAAACGGCCGTGGCGCAGGTCAACAGGAAGGCGTCAGCCCTGGAAGCGTCCATGCGCCGGAAGCTGCGCCAACCCCTCAAGTAGCGGCCGTTGGCGTTACCTGGTTTTCACGATTTTGGCCTAGGCCGCTTGGACCTGTTTTTATAGGGCTACCGGCTCATGCGCGAGCGGGAGCATTCTGGTATCTTCTCTTCCATGAGAAAACTCGCGCTCCTCGTCTTCGCTCTGGCCATGGCCGTGCCCTGCCGCACCCAATCCATCCAGGAACTCTTCGGGGCCGACCCAGGGCCGCTCCTCCAGGAGGCGTACCGCCAGCAGGCCGAGTACGAGGCGCGTCTGGCCAGGGAGCGCGCCAAGAGGGCCAAGGGAGACTGGCTGGGAGAGCTCACCGGCGCCGTCCTGGCTCCCAAGCAGGACGAGCGCTGCGTCCTGGCGGTCGTGGCGGCCCGCTTGGGCGTGGCCCTGCCCGCGGGCGAGCCCCCGGCCGTGTACCGAGCCAGCCGGGTGATCCTTGAGGACTATCAGTCCTACTACTACTCCGAGTTCGGCATCCAGGAGACCCCGCGCGCCGTCGCCACGCTCTATTGCCCGTCCAACAACGTGATCTTCCTCGACGACTCCGCCAAGTCCTACGGCCCCGGGCGGGGCGTGGACGGCGCCCTGGCCGGGCAGTACGCGCTCTATCTGCAGCACCGCGTCCTGGGCCGGGCGCCCGGCTCGGCCCAGGCCCAGGCCGTGGCCGCGGAAGTCGCGGCCTGGTTCCAAACCGCCTACACCGCGCGCAAAGCCTCGGCCTGCCGCTGACGCCGCCCGGACGGCGCGCCTTGTGCTATCATAGGCGCCTTGAGACTACGGGCCTCTGACCAGCCGATCCTCTCTTCCCAGGTCGCCGGTCTGCTGCTCTTCTGCGGGCTCTGCAGCGGGCTCTTCTCGGGCGGCCTGCGCGACGCGGCGCTCGCCGCCCCGGTCCTCGTCTGCATCGCCCTGACCGCCTGGCTCGGCCCCCTTCCGAGCGGAGGACTGCTCAGACCCTGGCTCCTCTTCCTGGGTTGGGCCGCGCTGTCCTTGTGCGCCGGGCCCCAGCCCCTCATGGGGCTGGCGACCGTATCCCGATGGACCGTCCTGGTGATATTCCTCTGCTCGGCTTCTTCCCATTGGGGGGAGGCGGGGAGGCGGCGTTGGTTCTGGGGTCTGGGCTTGTGCGGCGCGGTGCTGGCCGCGGCCGCCGTCCTCGTGGACCGGCCCGGCTATCCGCGCGTCGGCATACTGCCGCCGTACTACAACTACACCTGCTTCGTCGAAGCCGCGCTCTTCGGCGCGGCCCTGGCCGCGGCCCTGTGCCGGGACGGGCCGCGGGGGCCGTGGCGCTGGGCCGCGGCGGGCCTGGCCGCCATGGCGTTGGCGGAGGTCGTCTGGGCCCGCTCCCGGGGCGGCCTGCTGGCGGCCGGGACCGGCGCCGCGGTCCTCGCCTGGCGGCATATTCCCCGAAGATGGCTGGGGCCCGCGGTCCTGGCCCTGGGTCTGGCCTGCCTGGCGGCCATGGCTGTGGCGACCAGGGCTAAGCTCGATGTGATGAGGGATTTCAAGAGGCCGCAGATCTGGCGGGCCGCCCTGGCCGTCGCCGCGGAGCACCCCGTCCTCGGCGCCGGGCCCGGGGAGTTCGCCAACGCGTTCTTGAAGCATAATTTCCCGGCCGGCTACGGGACCGGCGTGTACCGCGCCCGGGCCGAGCATGCCCACAGCGAGGTCATGGAAGCCCTGGCGCAGTTCGGGGTCCCCGGGACCCTCCTGCTCCTGGCGGCGCTCTGGGCCAGCTTCGCGCCGGGCCCCCCGGAGAGCTCGTCCTGGACTCGGGAAGCCGGACTCGCCGCCGCCTCGGCCATGGCGGCCCAATGTCTGATAGACAACATGCTGCACCTGCCGGCCCTCGGCCTGCTCTTCTTCTCCGCGCTGGCCGTCGCGCGGGCTCCGGAGGCGCGGTCCGCCGCGGCTGAGGGTCCGCTTTGGCGGGGTTTCGTGTGGGCGGGACTGCTCTCGGCCGCGGTCGCCTGGGTTCCCGGCGTCCTGGTCGAGCGCTGGCGCGCGCAAGGCGGGACGGAGCCGCTCCTGCGGGCGGTGCGCCTGGCTCCGGCGGACGCCTATCTGCGGGAGGCGCTCGCCTGGGCCTGGCTGGCCGGAAAGCCCGCGCGCGCGGATGCGGCGGCGGCCCAACTGGCCCAAGCCGAGTCGCTGAGCCCCTATAATGCGGTCTACCCGGCCGAGGGCGCCAGGCTGGAGAAGCTCCAGGGGGACTGGCCCCGGGTCCTGGAGCGCGCGCAGCGCGCCGTGGAGCTGGAGCCTGACTGTCTGGGGGCCAGGCTCCTGCGCGCCGAGGCCCTGCTGCTTCTGGACCGCCGCGGGGAGGCCCGGGCCGAGCTTTCCGAGATCGGGCGCAGGAGCGCGGCCCTGGGAGGACAGCTCAACACCGGGACCGGCTACGAGGGCTTCATCCTGAGATTCGACCAGGTCCTCTACGAACGGCTGGAGCGGGCGGTCCGCTCAGGCTGAGGCGGCCTGCCCGCCTGCGGGGGCCGCGGGGCCGCCCGCGGGAGCCGCGGGCAGGGGCAGGAAGTCGATCTCGATGCGGCACTTGGCCTGGCAGCCGCAGGTCTGGGAGGCGCCCGCGAAGATCGGCTGCGGGCAGACGCCGCCGCTCTCGCTCAGGTTCCGCCGCCGGGTCACCGCGTTGGCGACCGCCTCGGAGAAGTCGAAATGGCCGTTGCCGCAGCGTCCGGGGCAGTCCGCGTCGAAGCGGTACGGGTCGTTGGCCTTGATGTCCATGACCTTCTCATCGAGGAGCGTCTGCTGGGGGCTGAAGAACTGCAGGGTGATCTTGAGGCGCTTGACGAAGGGGTAGCGGGCCCCGAGGACCCCCCCGGAGGATTCGCGGCTCAGGGCGTCGGCCGCGCGCTGGACCTTCTCCTCGTTCTTGTTGGGCCCGGCGTTCTTGCGGCGCTTCTTGAAGAATCTAGCCATGGCCCAGTATAGCGCTTTTGAAAGACTAGCTCCAGACCCCCGGGACGGCGGCCGAGCACCCCGGGCATTTGCCGTCCTGGAGCCGGTCGGCCAGGACCGTGAAGCCGCGCCGTTCGATGACGCGGGCCCCGCAGGAGGGGCACAAGGTGTCCTCGAGGCCTTCCAGGCGGCCCGGGATGTTCCCGGCATAGACGAAGCGCAGGCCCTCGGCGCGGCCGATCTCCGCGGCGCGGCGCAGGGTCTCGGCCGGGGTGTCCCGCTCGCCCAGCCGATAGTCCTGGTGGTAGGCGGTGACGTGCCAGGGGATGTCCTTGGACACCCCCGCCACGAAGGCGGCCATGGCGCGCAACTCCGCGTCCGAATCGTTCCAGCCCGGGATGACCAAGGTCACGACCTCGACCCAGTAGCCCAGCGCCTTGAGGCCCTCGATGGAGCGCAGGACATGGCGCATGGCCCCGCCGGTCATGTCCCGGTACTTGGCGTGGTCGAAGCACTTGAGGTCCACCTTGTACAGGCTCATGCGCGGCCGCAGGTACTCGAGGACCTTGCGGGTGGCGTGGCCGTTGGAGACGTAGGCGCAGCGCAGGCCGCGGGCCCGGGCCTCATCGAAGATGGCGGCCGCCCACTCCGAGGTTATGAGAGGCTCGTTGTAGGTGGAGACCACTACCTGGGCCTGCGCCGCAAGAGCCTGGTCCACAATCGCGGACGGGGTGCATTCGCGCACCACCGCCTCGGCCTGCGGGTCGCGCAGGACCTGGCTGGTGAGCCAGTTCTGGCAGAACTTGCATGAGAAGTTGCAGCCCAGCATGCCGAAGGAGAGGGTCGCGGCGCCGGGCAGGACATGGAAGAAGGGCTTCTTCTCGATGGGGTCCGCGCGCAAGCCGGAGACGTAGCCCCAGGGCACGAAGAGCTTCCCGCCGCGGTTGAAGCGCATGCGGCACGCTCCGGCCTTGCCCTCGGCGATGAGGCACTCGTGGCCGCAGGCGTGGCAGCGCGCCAGCCCGTCGCCCTGCCGCTCATAGAGCTCCCCTTCGCGCGAGAGCCTGCGCAGGTGAGCTTCCAGGCTCTCTGGCGGCATCAGAGAGGCTCCTGGAACGCCGTGACCGAGAAGACGGAGAGCCCCACTCCCGCCTCCTGCCACGCGCGCGGGGGCAGGCCGGCTTTGTGCTCGCAGAGGTGGGCCATGAACTCCTCCCGGTCCGGGAGCTGCTCCCAGACCTGGGGCAGGAAGAGCCCCTGCCGGGCGCCTCTCCCCACGATGACCCCCAGGCCGGTCTGGATGTCCTCGGGCTTGGCCGGCCGCGGCGCGGAGAGGATGGAGATCTCGGCGCGCAGGCCGGCGAGCTCGTCTTCGCCGACCGCCGCGAAGCGCGGGTCGTCGTTCGCGCTGCAGACCGCGAAGCGCGCCACCATGTTGCCCAAGGTGCCGCGGGGCTGGGTCGTGCCGAGGCAGCCGCGCAGCTCGCCGTTCCTGCGGGTCCAGGTCACGAAGACCGCGGCCGGGAGGTTGAAGAGCGGGCGGTCGAAGATCCGCGCAGAGGCGCGGCGCCCTTGGAGATGGTCCCGGACGCTTGAGCGCGCCAGGGCGAGGAGCTCGGTCTTCTCGGCCGCGGTGATCCCTTCCATGGGCCAGGGCCGGCGCCGTCCTTTGGCGAGCAGGATGCCCGCGCCGTAGCCCACGGTGCGGTCCTCGTCGCCGCCCCGGTCCGCGGAGTTGGTGCAGGCCAGGGCCTGGCCCCAGTCCGCTCCCAGGCGCGCGGCCGCCTCCTGGACCGCGGCCGCGGCCGCCTTGCCGCACCAGGTGCCGTGCAGCTCCGGAGCGTCGAGGGCCATGAGCGTCTCTTCCGTGCGCCAGAGGTAATCCGGGTCCAAGGTCAGGAAGCTCTCCAGGGAGGCGGGGTCCACCTGCCGCGCCACTTCCCGGGCCGGATAATGCGAGAGATCGCTGGCCGCGATGACCACCGCCTTGCGGCCCTTGAGGACCCCGGCCAGGGCTCCTCCGAAGCGCTCCGCTTCGGTGAGGCTCCGGGAGTTGCTCACCACAGGCAGGACGCGGAAGTCCTTCCAGATGCGCTGCAGGAAGGGCAGGACCACCTCCACGGAATGCTCCTGCGCGTGGGCAGCGGCCGAGACCGCGGCGCCGGCGGACTTGGCGAGTTGGGCCGCCTCCTTCTCGGCGATGGGCACGTCGCCTAGAGGGGTGCGCAGGGCCGCGCTGTCGGCCAGGAAGAAGCCTTCCCGGTCCGCGAAGTGCGCGGTGCCCACCACAGCCACGAGCTCGGGTTTGAGGCTGGCCAGGGCCTTGCAGACCTGGGCCGTGGGCGGGCCGGAGAAATCATAGCCCGCATGGGGGCACAGGGCGCCCACCAGGCGCCCCGCGACTTTTGGCGCGGGAGCCTCCGCCAGCAGGCGGTCCACGGTCTCGCGCAGCTTCGCCGGGTCGGCGGGATAGAAGCGGCCCGCGGCAGCGGGCGGGCGGACCTCGGCTGGCATAGGCCCGATTCTATTAAACGGGGAGGCCTTTCTCCAGGGCGCGGTGCTGCACCTCGGCCAGCTTTCCCGCGTCGCCGATGTCGTTGTAGTAGCGGTCGTCCGTGCGGAAGGGCCTGATGGCTGCTCCCTCGCCGGCCAGGCGCAGGTAGGTCTGAATGATGGGGAATACGCCGCTCTCGCTCATGCGGGGAAGGAGTTCTGGTGAGATGACGTGGATCCCGTTGAAGGCCAGGCGCAGGTAGGTCTGGACGGGCCCCGCGGCCCAGGTGAAGCCTTCCTTCAAGGAATGCCGGCCGCAGAGCCGGCCGGCCGCGTCGAAGAGGAGGTGGCGCGCCGTCGGCCGGTCGGAGACGGCCAAGGTGGCCAGGCCGCCGCCTTCCAGATGCGCCTGGTACATCTCGGCCAGGTCCAGCTCGCAGTACACGTCGCTGTTGTGCACGAAGAAGGGCTTCCCGTCGTCGAGCAGCGGGGCGGCCTGCTTGAGCCCGCCGCCGGTGTCGAGCAGCACGGCCTCGCGCGAGACCGACACCGGGACGCCCAGATCCCGGCCCTTCAGGAACGCTTCGACCTGGTCCGCCAGGTGGAAGGCGTTGACGACGATCCCGTCCGCCCCGGCCTTGACCAGGCGGCGGACCACCAGCTCGAGCATGGGCATGCCCCCGACCGCCATCAGGGCTTTCGGGGTATCTTCGGTGAGGGGGCGCAGCCGGCGGCCCTCGCCGGCCGCCAGGACCATGGCCTTCACGTGACGGGGACGGACGACTCTTCCTTCTCGAGTTCCCGGTGGCGCAGCTCGACCTGGACGTCGTACTTCTCGCGCAAGTGGCGGGCCAGGGTCTCGGCGCAATAGACGGAGCGGTGCTGGCCCCCGGTGCAGCCGAAGGCGGCCATGAGGTCCGTGAAGTTGCGGCTCCGGTAGTTCTCCACGGACTGGCCGACGAGGGCGCAGACGTGTTCGAGGAAGCGCGCCACGGCTGCCTCCTTCTCCAGGAAGGAGATGACCGCGGCGTCGCGGCCGTTGAGCTTGGCGTATTCGGCGTGCTTGCCGGGGTTGGGCAGGGCCCGGCAGTCGAAGACGAAGCCGCCGCCGTGCCCCTTCTCGTCCGCGGGCAGGCCGTTGCGATAGGAGAAGCTCTGGATGCGCACGATGAGCCGCAGCGAGGCGCTGCCGTATTGGCGCAGCTTGGAGGAGCCCACCATGCTGCGGAACACTCCCATGAGGGCAGGGAGCTTGACCGGCATTTCCGTGGTGCGCAGGAGGTATTCCAGGTTGCGGATGGCGTAGGGGATGCTCTGCAGGAAGTGGGTCTTGCGCTCGTAGAATCCGCGCAGCCCGTAGGCGCCCATGGCCTGCATGATGCGGATGTAGACGAAGGCGGGATAGAGCCGCAGGAACTTGGGCCGGTCGATCTTGGCCAGCTCGCAGGCGCTGTCGAGGTAGAGCTGCAGGAACTCCTCGCGCAGGGCGAAGGGGAGGTCGGCCTTGGCGTCGAAGAGTAGGGAGGCGATGTCGTACTGCAGGGCGCCCTTGCGGCCGCCCTGGTAGTCGATGAGCCAGGGGTCGCCTTCGCGCACCATGACGTTGCGGGACTGGAAATCGCGGTAGAGGAAGTACTCCCGGTCGGCGTCGAGCAGGAGTTCGGTGAAGCGCTTGAAATCGTCCTCCAGGGCCTGCTCGTGGAAGGGCACGTCGGCGAGCTGGAGGAAGTAGTATTTGAAGTGGTTGAGGTCCCACATCATGGACTGACGGTCGAAGCTGGCGCGCGGGTAGCAGACCTTGTAGTCGAGGGTCCTGCCGGCGGTGATCTGGATGCGCGGCAGGAGCTTGACCAGTCTGCGGTAGACCGCGAGCACGCCGGGGGCGAGCACGGCCCCGGCGCGGTTGGCGCTGAGGTACTGGAAGAGGTTCGTGTCGCCCAGGTCCTCCTCGAGGTAGACGCCTTTGTCGAGCTCCTCGGCGTAGATCTCCGGCACGGGCAGGCCGGCTGAGCGGAACTGCCGGGAGAAAGAGAGGAAAGCCTGGTTTTCCAGGCGGTCGGTGTTGGCCGCGCCGATGAGGCTGCGCCCGCCGCCCTGCAGGCGGAACAGGCGCCGGCTGGAGCCGTCGCCCTTGAGGGGGGAGCAGGTCTCGGCCGGCCTGCCGACGTGCTTCTGGAACAGCTGTCTGAGGGCCTCTTCCATGGCGCCTGCCATTGTACCATACGAAAATGTATGATAGGAGCACCCCCGCTTTATAAGGAGAACTAATATGAAATTCAAGGATTTCGACGAGCTCGTCAGGATGGTGAAGGGCAAGTCCAACCGCATCGTGTCCCCGGGCGCCAACAACGCGGAGGTCATCGAGGCCATCAAGATCGCCGACGGCTACGGCCTCATCTCCGGCGGCGTGCTCATCGGCGTCAAGTCCGAGATCGAGTCCCTGGCCGCCTCGGCCAAGCTCGACCTCAAGAAGTTCGAGCTGGCGGACTGCGCGGACAAGGCCGAGATGTGCAGGAAGGCCGTGGCCCTCATCAAGGAGGGCAAGGGCGACTTTTTGGTCAAGGGCGGCGTGGACACCGCGCTCTACGCCAAGGCCATCCTGGACAAGGAGGCCAAGCTGGTCCCGGAGGGCGGGACCCTGAGCCACTTCGTGCTCTTCCAGACCGCCCACTACCACAAGCTCTTCGGCGTGACCGACGCGGCGCTGCTCATCTCTCCGACCTTGGAACAGAAGAAGAAGATCATCGAGAACGCGGTGGCCCTCATGCGCACCTTGGGCGTGGAGAGGCCCAAGGTCGCCATGGTCTGCCCGGTGGAGAAGGTCAACCCCAAGGTGCCCAGCACGGTGGACGCCGACGAACTCTCCAAGATGAGCAAAGACGGCCGCATCAAGGACTGCGTGGTGGAGGGCCCCTACGACATCTACATCACCGTGGACCGCAAGCTCGCCGACGAGAAGGGCGTCAAGGGCGGCGAGGTGCCGGGCCAGGTGGACATCATGGTGCTGCCGGACCTCGACGCGGCCAACCCGGTCTACAAGTGCCTCACCTACTTCGCCGAGGGCATGAAGTCCGCCGCGGTGGTGGCCGGGGCCAAGGTCCCGGTTATCCTGCCCTCGCGCACGGACCCGCCCCTGACCAAGGCGCTCTCCATCGCTTTGGCCTCCTTCATGAAGGACCAGAAGCGGGTCGCGGCCTAGACCCGGCAGGCGCGACCTTTGCGCCGCAGGATGTCGGAACGGAGTGCTTGAGCTTCATTTGATGCAGGCATGCTAAAATTCAAATATTAGATGGCCTGCAAAAGGAAGCCTATGAGAAAAACGATAGGGCTTGCTGCCGTGGTCTTGGGCGTGGCCGTGCTCCGCCCCGCCCTGTGCCGGGCGCAGGAAGAACCCAATCAACTCGGGGTCGGCGCCTACATAGGAACGCCGTTCGGGTTCTCGGCCAAGTATCTCATCGACAAGCGCAACGCCGTGGATCTCGCCTTCGGGGCGCAGGGCGGGGACCTGGACTTCCACTTCGACGTGCTGACCCATTTCCGCGACCTGCCCAAGCAGCCGCCCAAGGGCAAGCTGGCGCCCTATGTGGGGCTGGGGCTCAAGGTCAAGGATGAGCGCGAGGCGCTCTGGGGCATGCGCTTCCTGGGGGGCTGCGCCTATCTGATCAAGGACACCCCGCTGGAGGCCTTCGCCGAGATCGCCCCGGTGCTGCGCCTGGCCCCGAGCGTGGGCAGCAACCTCGACGGCGGCGTGGGTCTGCGCTACTACTTCGGCCTGGGCGCCAAGAAGTAGCCCGGGATCCCAGCCCCCCCGGATGGGGCCGCGGCGCGATTGTGATATCATAGCGGCCGCGACGATGAGTATGCCATCCCTCCAGGCCCCCGGGCGCATAATCATGCACGCGGACATGGACTGCTTCTTCGCGGCCGTGGAGGAGCGCGAGGACCCGGCCCTGAAGGGCAAGCCGGTCATCATAGGCGCGGATCCCAAGGGCGGGCTGGGCCGCGGCATCGTGGCCACCTGCAACTACGAGGCCCGGCGCTACGGCCTGCACAGCGCCATGCCCATCTCCAGCGCCTACCGGAGATGTCCCAAGGGAGTGTACCTGAGGCCGCGCTTCTCCCTCTACAGCCAAGCCAGCCGCAAGGTCATGGACATCCTGCGCCGCAGTGCCGACGTCCTGGAAGTCGCCGGCATCGACGAGGCCTATCTGGACGTGAGCTCCCAGGGCAGTTTCCTGACGGCCCGGGACCTGGCCCTGGGGATACAGAAGGCCATACGGGAGGAGGAGCGGCTCTCCGCGTCGGTCGGCATCGGTCCCAACAAGCTCATCGCCAAGATCGCCAGCGACCACCGCAAGCCCGGCGGCCTGACCGTGGTCATCCCCCGACGCGTGGCCGAGTTCCTGGGGCCCAAGCCCGTGGGCGCCCTGCGCGGGGTGGGGCCCAAGACCAAGGAGCACCTCGAGGGGCTGGGCTATAAGACCGTGGCCGAACTCCTGGAGGCCTCGGAGGAGCGGCTGGTGCGGGAGTTCGGAAAGTTCGGCTCCTTCCTCTGGCGCGAGGCGCGCGGTATCGACGAGCGGCCCGTGGACGCGGACTGGGTGCAGAAGTCCATCGGCCGGGAGCACACCTTCGAAACCGACACCGGCGACCTCGACGAGGTCCACGCGGCCCTGCTGGCCTGCGTGCGCCGGGTGCACCGGGATATGGCCGCGGAGGGGCATTGGTGCCTGACCTTGACCATCAAGGCCCGCTACGAAGGCTACGAGACCCATTCCCGGCAGAAGACCCTCAAGCTCGCGGCCGGCAGCCTGGCCGAGCTGGAGGCCGGGGCCCTGTCCTTGCTGGAACCCTTCGAGAAGAAGGGCAAGCGCTTCAGGCTGGTGGGATTCTCGGTCTCGAACCTGGTCCCGCCCGAGGATCTTCTGCCGCTCACATAATTCGGCATAATTCGGGACACAATACCTATTTATTCCAGCGGGAATGGATTAGGTATTGTGTCCCGAATTACCTAAGTATTGTGTCCCCGAACTCTATTTCTTGTCCTTGATGAGGCCGTAGAGCTTCTTGGCCAGCCAGACGAAGGGCTTGACGAAGGGCAGGTCGAGCAGGTTCTTGAGGGCCTGCCGGATGGGGGAGGGCTGGATGATGGGCTCGGGGCCCACGGGGTAGCTTCCCTGGAATTCCGCGCTGGCGGCCACGGCTTCGTCGGCCATGTACATGATGGGGCGGCGCTTGGCCTTGATGCTGACGAGGTAGATGAGCAGGTCGAGGGTCTGCTGCACGGCGAAGGTGGCCCAGAACATGGGCATGCCGCCGGAGCCGAAGAACACGCCGGTCAAAGTGAAGAAGAGGTCGCGGACCTGCTGGATGGCGGAGCGCTGCCAGCGCGAGATGCGGCCGTTGTCGTAGAGGGTGTTGAGCCCCTGATAGCCCAGAGAGCCGAAGAAGGAGCCGATCACCGTGGACATGCCCATGTCCTTCCAGTACTGCAGGGACCACGGGGGCACGGTGTTGGGCAGGGCGGTCCAGGCGATGAAGCGGAACAGCGCGCCCCAGAACTGGCCGTAGACCAGGTTGAAGATGGACTGGTAGTTGAGGCCCTTTTCGCGGCCGAGCTTGTTCTGGAAGTTGGACCAGGTGTTAATCCAGAGGCCGTGGAAGACGTTGAGTCCGATGCTCACGGCCAGGGCCGCGGCCAGGGCGATGGGGTGGCCGGTGTACATGGCGCCCCAGACCCCGATGGTCATGATGGTGGGGACGGTCTTGGAGACCACGCCGCCGATGAGCTCGGAGGTCGTGGGCGCGGTGTATGCGTTGTAAAGGGTCTTGGCGAGGTAGCCGAGCTGGCGGAAAGGCCAGGTGACGGGGCCTAGCAGGTAGCGCCAGAGTCGGCTAGAGACCACCGCGGCCTTCTGCTCACCGGCCGAGGGGGCCGGAGCCGCCGGCTCCGCTTTCGGGGCGGGCTTGGCCTCGATGTGGATCTTCTCGACCTCGAACTTGGCCGTGACGCCCATGCCGCGCAAAGACTCATTGACCTGCTTGGCGTCGGCTTCGGTCAGGTTGCCGGCGGAGGCGTTCTTGGCGACGATGAGGCGCACGCGGCCGAGCTGGTTGAGACTGTCCTTGAGCGAGGGGTCGGCGGCCAGGGCCTGCGGCAGTTCGGCCAGGGTCGTGACCACCGGCGCCAGGTCGGCGCGGGTGAGGTAGATCCTGGTCTTGGCCAGGGCGGAGACGCTCTGGGCTCGGGGCACCCGGAAGGGGTTGACGAACTCAGGGGAGGCGGGCTTGAGGCCGGAGCGGATGATCTGGTCCGGCGCGCCGGGGGCCACGATGTCCGCGGACTCAGCCTTGATCTTGGAGCCGGTGAAGACCGTGTCGAGGACCCGGGCTTTGCCCGTTGGATCCTTGGCTTGGGAGATCTTCTCGACGCCGGCCTGGAGGACGATCTGCGCGGAGACCATCGCGACTGGGGTCTCGGTCTTGTCGGCCTGGGGCGCGGCCAGGAGGATGGAGGAGGCGATCGGGGTCGGGGCAGCGGCCAGGACGATCTGTCCGGCGGAGGGGATGGCGATGGGCGCGGTCTTGCCCGCCTCGCTCACCGCGGGCGCGGCGGACATGACCTTGAGGGAGCCGGAGAGGCTGGCGGGGGAGAGTTGGATCGCGTTGGGGCTGACCTGGATGAGGGAGACGCCGGAGACCCCGGTTTTGCCTGCGGTCGGGGAGCCGGTCTCGGAGGTCGGGGTGTTGACCGATGCGCTGGCGCCAGCGTAGCACTCCCGGCCTGGAGAAACAAGAACGAGCGCGAGGCTGAGCATCGCGCCCGTCGAGGCCTTGATAAATCTTCGGGTCCTGGCCATCGTGTTTCCCTTCGCCTGCGATAGTATAGATTCGCGAGAAAAAGAAAGGCTGGGCCCAAGGGGCAGGGGGACCTGGATTTAGGGCCCTATGCGCTTTGGGTCCTTTGCCGGACTCTCCGAGTCAGCTTAGCCCCAAAAGCCGGAATTGGCAAGGTCTTGTCCAGGGGGTGCAGGGGGTGTTTGCAGGGGGTGTCAGGCTTTCACGAATTTCACTGCCCATCCGTGAAGTTTGTGAAAGCCTGACACCGATATTTCTTTTCCTTGACCCTCGGCAAGACAGTGACTATAATGGCCCAAAGGACACCGAAATGTCTGATACCCCCGAAGAAGCCAGGAACCGCGAAGCGATAAAGGCCCTTTGGCAGGAGATGGGTCTGCTGAGGTCTGAGATCACCTCGCTCAGAGACACCATCCGCGAGCTCTCTCAGGCTGGTCCTCGTGAGCAAGCTGGGAAGATCGTCGCCCCTCCGCCGCCCGCAACGCCTCTCCGGCAGCCGGCACAAAACCGCGTCACTTGTCCGCGCTGCAATGCCGAGTGCGACAGGGATTCATCGTTCTGCGACAGCTGCGGGACGCCATTCCTCAAGCTCCCGGCCGGCCGGCCCGAGCCGCTTCCCAAGCATGAGAAGGCGCCGGTCCCATCGGCTCCTCCGGCTCCCGTCATGGGGCGGAAGGCTCCCGCGCCCCCCGCCGCCCGGACTCTGGACATCGACTGGGAGCAGTTCATGGGGGTGAAGCTTTTCGCCTGGCTGGGGGGGTTCGCGCTCTTCCTGGGCGTGGTATTCTTCGTGAAGTACGCCATCGACCGGGACCTCATCAGCCCTTGGATGCGCGTGCTCATCGGTTTCATCACCGGGGCCGGCGCCATCGTCGGCGGCCTTGTCCTGCGCGCGAAAGAAGAAAAATATCGGACCACGGTGGAGACCCTCTGCGCGGCCGGCGTCGCCATCCTCTACGCTGACGTCTACGCCTGCCGAGCCTTCTACGGGTTCTTCTCCACGGAGACCGCCTTCTTCTTCATGGCCCTGGTCACCGCCGCCGCCTTCCTGCTCGCGGTTCGGCTGGATTCGCGGTATGTCGCCATCCTGGGCCTGGTCGGCGGCTTCCTGACGCCCCCCTTGCTCTCCACCGGAGTGGACCGGCCCATCGCGCTATTCTTCTACATCGCGATGCTCGACGCCGGCCTGGCCGCCGTAGCCCTCAACCGGCGCTGGGGATTCCTCATGGCCATGTCCGCCGCGGCCACCCTCCTCATGGAGGCCGCCTGGACCGCCAAGTTCTTCACGGTGGGCAAAGCCGGTCTGGCCATGGGCATCGAGCTGGGCTTCTGCGTGTTCTTCCTGGCCGCGCGCGAACTGGCGCAGAGACGGCGGGATGAGGACCCCTGGCAGCATCGGCCGGCCGCGCTCATGGCGCTCATCTCCATGGGATTCTGCGCGCACATGCTCACGTTCAAGACGCTGGCCGCCGGGCCGGGGCTTGTCCTCACCTATCTCCTCCTGCTCAACATCCCCCTGGTCTATCTGGCCATGAAACGGGAGGACCTGGAGCCCGCCTACATCGCGGGCGGGCTCGGGACCTTCGCGCTCCTCCTCTTCTGGACCGTCGCCCATCTGAAAGCGGACCTGCTCTTGTGGGGGTTGAGCTATTTCATGGCCTTCGCCATCCTCCATGGCGCGACGCCGCCGCTGCTCCAGCAGTGGCGGCCGGGCAGGGCTCCCTTGCTCTGGGGCTACGCCGCGCCTTTGGCCATGCTCTTGCTGGTCCTGGTGAGCCTGTCGCTCCTGAGCGCGGCCTCTTTCCTGGTCTGGCCTTTCGTGCTGCTGCTGGGGCTCCTGGCCATCGCCGCGGCCGCCCTGCTGTCATCGCTGGCGGTCGCCGCGCTGGCGGTCGGCCTGGTGATGGCCTGCTTCGGCATCTGGATGTTCCGGCTCCCCGACCTCGCAGGGCTCGATCCCATCCTCCTCATCCTGGCGCTGTTCACCTTGGTCTTCTTCGCCGCGGGACTCTTGGTCTCCCGCAAGGCTTTCTCAGCCCTGCGGCCGTCCCTGCCGGCGGCCGGAGAAGCCTTCGATCCGGCGCAGTTGCCCGCGTTGGCTGCGCTCATGCCGTTCTTCCTGTTGGCCATGGTCTGCGCCAAGCTCCCCTTGCGGGATCCTTCCGAGGTCTTCGCCTTCATGGTCCTGCTCAATGCCTTGCTGGCGGGCCTCGTGGTCTGCCGCGGCGTGCCGGCGCTGACCGGGATCATGCTCGGCGCGACGGTGTTCGTCGAGGCGGTCTGGCATCTCAACCATTTTGACCCGACTCGATTCGCCGGCCCCTTGGCTTGGTACCTGGGGTCCTTCGGCTTCTTCGCGGCCTTCCCCTTCCTGTTCTCGGGACGGGTCAAGGGGCGTTCTCCATGGCTGGCGGCCGCCCTGTCCGGGCTGGCGCATTTCCCGCTGGTCCACCAGGCTTTCGTCGCGGCCGCGGGCAAGTCCTATGTCGGCGTGGTGCCGGCCTTCTTCGCGCTGCCGTCTTTGCTCGGCCTGTGGGGCGTGCTGCAGTCCTTCGCCCGGGAGGACGAGAGACGCCTCGGGCTTCTGGCCGTCTTCGGAGGGGTGGGGCTCTTCTTCATCACTTTGATCGTCCCCCTGCAGTTCGACAAGGAGTGGATCACGCTGGGCTGGGCCCTGGAAGGCGCCGCCCTGGTCTGGCTCTTCCGGCGCGTGCCGCACCAGGGGCTCAAGGCCTGGGGCACGGCCCTGCTGGGCATCGCCTTCGTGAGGCTGGCCATGAACCCGGCCGTCCTGTCCTATCATGCGCGGGCGGCCACGCCCGTGTGGAACTGGTACCTTTTCGTCTACGGCGCGGTCATCGCCTGCCTCTTCTTCGCCGCCGCGCGCCTGAAGCCTCCGGAGCACGAGGTCCTGGGCTTCGCAGCGCCCCCGATCCTCGACTCCCTGGGCACGGTCCTGGCGTTCCTGCTGCTCAACATCGAGATCGCCGACTATTTCAGCACCGGCACCGGCATCACCTTCAACTTCTCTGGGAGCTTCGGGCAGGATATGACCTATTCCCTAGGCTGGTGCGCCTTCGCCATCGCCCTGCTGGCGGCGGGCATCCGCCGGAAGTCCTCCGGTGCGCGCCTGGCGAGTCTGGCCCTGCTCTCCGCCACCATCCTGAAGGTCTTCTTCCACGACCTCTGGCGGCTGGGCCAGCTCTACCGCGTCGCTTCGGTGATCGGCCTGGCCGTCATCCTCATCCTGGTCTCGTTCCTCTACCAGCGCTTCATCGTGACGGACAAGCGGGAGGTCGCCCCATGAAATCAGCGCTCCTGGCCCTGCTTGCGGCGGCCGCCGCGCCGTGCGCGGCGCAGCCCAGCCCGGCGGAATGGGCCTTCACCATGCCGCTGCGGGTCGAGTCCCCGGGCTTGGTGAAGGTCCGGCTGCCCATGCCTCTGGTCTCCGAGGCGCAGCCCTCCCTCGGGGACCTGCGCCTCCTCGACTCTTCCGGGCAGGAGGCGGCCTTCCTGACCCAGAGCCCGGCGCGCACCGACGCCGTGACAGTCGCGCTGGAGTCGTTCCAGAGCAGCCTCTCCGCCGGCCGGACGAACGCGTCGGGGCAGGTCTCCCGGTCCCAGCGGGAGCTCGTCTTCGACGGGCTCCGGCTCCAGACCCCGGCCCCGGATTTCCTGAAGGCCGCGACCGTGGAGGTCTCGCCGGACTGCGCCGTCTGGCGCACCGCGGCCCGCAGCCAGCCTCTGTTCCGCACGCGCGAAGGCGCCGAGAAGCTGGAGGTCTCTTTCCCGCCCAGCCGTGCCGCCTGCGCGCGCCTGTCTTTGGACGACATCAAGAGCCAGCCCATACCGGTGCAGGGCCTGGAGTTGCGGGCCCAGGCCGCGGAACCGGCCGGGCTCGACAGAGTCTCGGGCGAGCTGCTCGACGATTCCAGCGACGCCAGCCAGACCCGGATACGCCTGCAGCTGCCGGCCGCGAACCTGAAGCTGGCTTCCGTCCGCCTGGAGACGAGCCAGCCCATGTTCATGCGCCGGGTGAGCCTATTGTCGCGGGTCTATCGGGACGGGAACATCCAGGAAGACACCCTGGGCGAAGGGACGATCTATCGCATGGCCGCGGCTGGGGCCGGCTCGGCCGAGTCCCTGCGCATCCCGCTTATGGCCCAAGTCCCTGGACGGGAGGTCGTGGTCCGGATAGCGAACGGGGACAGCCGTCCTTTGAGCGTGAAGCGTGTGGAGTTTGAGGTCGTTCCCACGGAGCTGATATTCTTCTCCCAGCAGGCGGGCGACTATACCTTGCTCGCCGGCAATCCGGCCGCTCCCGCCAGGAACTACGACGTAGGATCCTTCGCAGACCGCATGAAGCTGGCCAGCTTCGAGACCGCGCGGCTCGGGCCGCTGGCAAGCAATCCGGGCTTCCAGCCCGCCGAGCCTCTCCCGGGCGTCCCGGAGGCGGGCAGCCCCCTCTATGTCTCGGCCTGGAGGTTCCGCAAGCGCGTCGTGCTGGCCCAGGGGGGGCTCCAAAGCCTGGAGCTCGACCTGGAAGCCCTGTCCCATGACCAGAACCGATTCGCGGACCTGCGCCTCATGCGGGAAGGGCTCCAGGTTCCCTACATCATGGACAACACGGGCGTGCTGCGCAGTTTCTCTCCCCAGCTCGAGAGGCTCAAGGACGTCAAGCGCGCGAGCCTGTGGCAGGTCGCGCTGCCCTACGCGGACCTGCCGGTCACGCACCTGCGCTGTTCGGCGAACCAATCCCTGTTCCAGAGGAGCGTGCGTCTCTACGGCGAACGGCAGGACTCCCGGGGCGACCTGGAGCGGGAACTGCTGGGCTCGGCGAGCTGGACCCGGACCCTGTACCAGTCCATGGACGACCTGGTCCTGCCCCTGAGCCGATATCCGGCGCAGCCGAGGCTGGTGCTGGAGATAGACAACGGGGACAACCCGCCCCTGCGCCTGCAGTCCTGCCAGTGCTTCTATCGCAGCGCCAAGATGCTCTTCAAAGCGTCTCCAGGCCGGGACCTCTTCCTGTATTATGGCCAGCCCGAGGCCGGGGCGCCCAGCTATGACCTCAGCTTGGCCTCCCGCGAGTTGCTCTCGGCTCAGCCCGCCAAGGCCTCGCTGTCATCGGAGGAGGCTCTCAAGGTGAAGCCCTGGTGGGAGGCTCCCAAGCCGACCGGCATGATGCGTTACGCGTTCTGGGGCGTGATGCTCCTGGTCGTGGCGGTGCTGCTCGGCGTCATCGCCAGGCTGCTGCCGTCGGAAGCGGCTTCGACTCCGGGTCAGCCGAAGGGCTAGCCGTATGGGACCTGGGAAGCCGGCCATCGCGGCGATCCTCATGCTCGCCGTCAACGCGGCCTTCCTGCTGGGAGTGCTCCTGGCGAGTCGGCCGCAGGAGCCCGGTTTCTCCGGGCCGGAGTGGGGCGTGACCGGAGGCGCGGTCAGGGCCGAGGATATCCCCGGCTATCTGGCCGGCCTGGCGGCGATGCGGAGCCTCCCGGAGGACGCTGCGATCCAGCTGCGGTTCTACAGGGCGGCGCCGGGGATGCGCGTGCAGGAGAAGAGCTACGTCATCGGCCGGGACGTGGCCGAGGGGGAGGCGCCGGACGCCGACCTCGAAGTCCTGCTCGATGCGAGATACGTGGCGGAGCTTGGCGGGGGGATCTGCCCGGCGATCCAGAGGGCCAGGGCGGAGAAGGGGCTGGAGTTCAAGGTCCGCAAGAACGCCGGGGCCCTGCTTTGGAAATACCGCGACATCGCGAGATATAAGGCCTGCTTCGGCTTCTAGGTGTCAGGCTTTCACGAACTTCACGAACTTGAGGACGTGAACTTCGTGAAAGCCTGACACCAACTAAAGACACCAACTAAAAGCAGCGCGCGGCCAGGCTATCGAGGCGGGCCAGGGCGGCTTTGTCGGAAAGGCGTACGAACTCGGGGTCCCGGAAGAACGTCGTGAAGACGGCGTAGGAGCCCCAGGCCAGCACCAGCACCGAGGTGGTCAGGATGGTGTAGAACCTCTGGTAGCCGAAGCTCGCGAAGAGGCCGAACTGCATGGTGAGGCTCGAGAGCTGGTAGAGGTGCATCATGGTGTTGTGGCTGATGGCCCCGACCTTGCGCATCTGGTTGATGGCCGGGATGAGCGGCCCGCCCGAGAGCATGCCCTGCATGATGTTGAGGAAGATCAGGCCGATGCCCGACCAGGTGTAGACCAGGGGGTTCTCGCCCAAAGGCCCCAGCACCAGGCGGTTGAGGAACTCGAAGCCGCAGAGCTGGAAGTAGACGAAGAACAGGTCGCCGAAGTATGCCTTGTAGACGCGCAGAAGCCCGGTCATCTTGCCCAGGAATTTCATGTAGGTCTGCCCGAAGACCGTGAAGACCGCGTCCTGCAGCTGGTACCAGGAGGTCGACAGCACGGCGCGGACCATGGGCAACTCGCCCTTCTGAACGCTGGTGATCATGAAGCCCAGGCGCACCACGAGGTTGAGGCCGAAGGTCTTGTAGTAGAGGTAGCGGAAGTCCTGCTGGTTGGGCTTGGTCATGCAGGACTTGAAGATGGCCTTGATGTTGCGGAAGAAGTCCAGGTCGAACTCGACGAGCCCGCCCTTCTTCTTCGGGGGCTTGTCGTGCGCCTCGGCCTTGGCATGCTTCTCCTTCTGGTACTGCTTCTTCTCGTGGTCGTTGAGGAAATAGTCCTTCAAGCCGTCGAAGAAGGCCGTCTCGTGCAAGGAGACCTTGCAGCAGACCGCCTCCTGGAAGCGGCTGCGCACCGCGCGGATGAAGCTGCGGTCCTCGGGGGAGAGCTCGGAGAGCAGGTTGCCGCCTATGCCCTCGGAATAGGTGCGCGTGGGGTAGACCACCACGAGCACCTTCTCCGCCCCGGAGAGCAGCTTCTGGTTCTCCTCGGAGAAGAGCGTGGCCGGGCAGACCTTGCGCAGGGTCCCGTTGCCTTGATGCCCCAGGTCTTCGCCCCGGCAGAGATAATAGGCCCGCTCGAAATGCGTCGCGTCGTCCTTCTTGACCGCCGTGTCCACGGCCAGGATCACGGCACTCTTGGCGAGCTTGTCCATGTAGCCTCTACATTATAGCTATAGTTCGAACAGCACGTGGTCGAAGATCTTGGGCAGGTCCGCTCCGGGCTGGTCGTCGAGCGCGAAGAAGCTCCAGTCCTCCTTCTTGTCCGCGACGGCGCGCGGCTCGCCCAGGTAGCCGTCCCAGGTGGAGACGAAGACCTTCACGCCGGAGAAGGTCTCCAGCGAGTCGAAGAAGCGGTTGGAGAAAGTGAAGGTGATGAGGTTCTTCTTCGGGTCCGCCTTGTCCGTCACGTCGCCCAAGAGCGGCGCGCCGTAGGCGTCGGGGGTGGAGTCCTCGGCCCCGAATGAGCGGATGCCCCAGCCGTAGAGCAGGAAGCCCGCGTTGAACTCGAAGTCGTCGCGGGAGTAGCCCAGCTTCGGGAAGAACCTGCGGCCCGGCTGGCCCGGGAAATCGAAGAGCACGTTGAAATACACGTGGTCGTAGCCGTGCGGCGGGTTCCAGTCGTCGGTGACCTGCTCCATGCGCAGCCGCAGCTGCAGGTCGCGGCCGCTGGTGTAGGCGGCCACGGATTCGAGCGACAGCTGCCCGCCGTAGCTTGGGTCCGCCGGGGCATGGACCTTGCGGGCCAAGCCTCCCTGCTGCTCCGGTGGCACCATGGCCTTGGCCAGGAGCTCATAGGGGTTGCGGACCTTCAGCGGCACGGCCGGGGAGAGGATATGTCCGCCCGTCTTGGTCGCGGCGAGCAGGGCCACGGTGTGCGGCCCGTTGCCTAAGGCCGCGGTGTCCAAAGGGAACCCTTTGGCGCCGGACTCCAGCTGGATGCGGCGGCCGTAGTTGTCGTCGGCCAGCAGCGCGAGCTCCGAGACTTCGCCCGGCTCGGCCAGCTCCACGCCCAGCGCCAGCATCCCTTTGGCCGCGCCGGGCGGGCAGCCTGTCAGTCCCAGCCCGGGCGCCGCCCGGGCCGGGGCCTCGACCCGCCGGCCCGTGATGAGCAGGTAGGATCCCGGCGCCAGGGCCAAGGACCGCGGCGCGGTCGTCCGGCCTTCGGAGGAGAGCAGGACCTCTCCCGGCTCGAAGTGCGCGGGCAGCTCGCAGAACATGGCGTCCGGAGCCGTGTTGAACACGGCCAGGACGGTCTCGCCGCGCCAGGTCATGGAGTAGGCGAAGAGCCCGCAGCCGGGGGAGACGCGCTCTACCGCGCACTCGCCGCGGGAGAAGACGGGATTCTGCTTGCGCAGCGAAAGGAGCTTGGCCAAGAACGCGGCCTCGGGCGAGGTTCGGTCGCAGAACTTCTCGTCGAACATCTTCTGGCGCGAGAGCGTGAAGCCGGCTTCCGTGCCGTAGGTCAGGCAGGGGATGCCCGGCAAGGTGAACAGGGCGAGCAGGGCCTGCTGCACCGCGGCCGGGGAGCCCCGGCTGCAGATGCGCTCCACGTCGTGGTTGTCCAGGAAATTGACCCAGAGATGGCGGTTGTGGCGCCGGGCGCGAAGCGCCCGGCCCAGGCGTTCGGTCGGCAGCTTGCGGAAGAAGACCTGGGTGAGGGCTTCGTTCAAAGGCAGGTCTATGGCCGAGTCGAGCCGGCGAATCTTGCCCTCCTTGACGTATCGGTTGATGGCCTTGTAGTCGTAGGACCAGACCTCGCCGAAGACGAAGAAGTCGTCCTTCCCCAGTCTCTCGGCGAAACGCTTGACCCCGAACTCGCCGACCGTCTCATCGTAAAGAAATCGTTCGTAGAAGTCCTCGGGCGTGTAGTAGACGGTGTCCACGCGGAAGCCGTCCACGCCCGCGGCCTCGATCCAGTAGCGGTAGATCTCCTTGAAGCGCGCGATCACCGCGGGGTTCTTGAGGTTGATGTCGTCGAGGTCGCCCATCGCGTAGGTGAGCGTCTGCTCGCGGCTGTTGAAGTCCGTGATGTTGGGGGTGAAGTTGTAGACCGCTGCGGCCTTGTGCTCCGGGATGTTGGGGTTGTTGAGGCGGAAGAGCGGGTCGTTGGGCGCCTTGGGCGGCAGGTCGGGCGGGTAGGAGCCGTCGAGGGAGCGCCAGCTCTTCTCCGGCTGGGCGGGGTCGTAGTCCTTGGCGTCCACTGTGAAGTAGTTGCCGGTGTGGTTGACCACGATGTCCTGGATGACCTTGAGCCCCAGCTTGTGCGCTTCCTTCACCAGCTCCTGATAATCCTCCAGCGTGCCGAAATGGGGGTCGATCTTGGTGAAGTCGTAGGCCCAGTAGCCGTGGAAGCCGCGGGTCTTGATGTAGGGGTTGACCCACTGGTTGTGCACGGGCGGGGTGAGCCATATGGCGTCGAAGCCCAGGGCTTTTATGTGGTGCAGCCGGCTGGTCAGGCCCTTGAGATCCCCGCCCTGGAAGCAGTCGTCGTCGTCCGGGCTGTACTCGCCCTTGCCGAAGTCGTCGATGGTCTTGTCCCCGTTGCAGAAGCGGTCGAGGAGGACGAAGTAGATGGTCCGGCCCTGCCAGGCTTTGAGGCTCATGGACAGTGAGAATGTATCAATTTGACGGATGATGATATATCACATCGTAGCTCGTATGGTCGACGAAGAACAGCCGGGTGGCAAGGACCCTGCCGCCGGTCGGGCGGGGGGGCGCGGCGTAGAGATGGATCGTCCCGCTGCTCTGGGACGGGCCCTCCCCTTTCGTGAAGGAATATCCCCTTCCGGGGGAGAGATACTTCAGACAGAAGAAGGAATTGTCGCTTCCGCCGGCGATGCGCACCTCGACTCCGTCCCGCATGCCGGCGAGGCGCGCGGCGAGTTCCGTATCCTGTCTGACCTTGTCAGCCCACGGCCGACGTGCCTCGGAGACCGCCGCGCTCAGCATGGCCTGCTTGACGATGATCAGGGCGACCAGAGCCACGAGGGCGCGGCGTAAGGCAGGCCGGGTCGCCTGCGCCAGGACCGAGGCGAGAAAGGCCCATTGCAGCGGAAGGAAGGCGATCATGTGCCGTTGACCGAGGCTGCCGGGGGATTGGACCAGCCCGGCGGCCAGCAGCCCCAGTCCGAGGCCGACAGCCCATCTTCGGCTCTCGGCGGCCGCAAGGCTGGCGATGAAGGCTGCGGACCATGCCAGGACAACCCAGGACCAGGAGACTGGGCCCGGCCAGGGCCCCCATCTATGGTGCAATGCGAGCGCGGCGGACCACTGGGTCCAGAGGGACGACAGGAGCGCGGCGGGATGTCGCCACTGCTGCAGGTTGGTCCGCAGGAATTCCCCGCCCCAGTGCGCGGCTCCGAAATGGCCGTATGACGCGCCGATGACCAGGAACTTCCATGCCAGCAGGCTCAGCCCGCCAAGAAATAGGCCGGTGCCGAGCAGGGTTTCGCGGCGGTCCAGACCCTGGGTCTTGCCCGGGGAGCGTCCTGCGCACCAAAGGTAGGCCGCAAAGGGGAATATGATATAGGCGGCGGAGCATGCGAAGACGCCGGCTGCCGCCAAGGAGAGGCGGCGCACGGCTCTCGATTGCCAGGTCCTGAGCAGCATGATGGTCCCCAACAGGAGGGGGATGTTCATCTCCGCATTCACCGTGAGGTGAGAAAGCAGCGACGGGGCCGTCGTATAGAGGCTGCCCACGCAGAGAGCCGGCAGCAGGCCGAAGGTCCGTCTCAGCCACGCGTAGAGCACGAGGACGGTGGTGCAGCCCACGCCAAGCGCGGCGGCCTGGAGCGCGAGGATGGTGTTCCCGAAGAGCTTTATGAACGGGATGTAGAGCAGCGAGAAGTGCCCGCTCTCGTAGGCCGAGCTGAATTCGTATGAGAAGCGGCCCGTCCGCAGGAATTCGACGGCCCGGGCGGCATCGCGGGTCGTGTCGCCTCCCAGATACAGGGTCTCGGCGGCGGCCACTCTAAAGGCCAGGACGAGGTATAGAGAGAGGAGGAGTCCTGCCGCGGCCGCTTCGACGGCCATGGGGGACCTCCGCAACGCAGCCTGAATCCCAAGTAGAGGGAGGCGATTCACTTCGCCTTGGACCTGACGAAGACGCGCACGCCGTGGGGCGGCACCTGCACCCAGACCTTGGCGCCGCCTTCCTGCGGGGAGTAGGCCTTGGCCTTGTTGGCCGGGTCCACCGCGTCCGTGAGCACAGTGCCGGCCGGGGTGAGCCCGCCGTCCACGTACATGTCCGCTGAGCGGGCCTCGGCCGCGGTGTTGAGCACGACCAGGACCTCCTCGCCCTTGTAGATGCGGCTGAAAGCGTAGATGCCGGGTCCGTTGGAGTCGGACCAGCGCACGTGCTGCTCGCCGCGCGACAGGGCCGGATGCGCCTTGCGCAGGTCGGCCAGCTTCCTGAGCCAGAGGTAGGTGGGCGCTCGGGCGTCGAACTTGTCGCCCGCAGAGCTGGGGAACTTGTACTGCCCCTCGGCGAACATGTCCGGCCGGTTCTCCGGGTCGGCCGGGAACCGCGGTCCCTCCGGGTCGAGGCGGTCGGTCATCTGCGCGAAGGCCTGCTCCGTGCCGTAGTAGATCAGCGGGATGCCGGTGCTGAACATCAGGAAGGCCATGGCCATCTTGAGTATGCTCACCGGCTCGCCGTGGCGCAGGAAGCGGTAGGTGTCGTGCAGGTCGAGGAAGCGCAGCAGGCGGCTCACCGAGTCGCCCAGCACCGAGGCGGCCTTGTTCACGCTGTCTTCCAGAACGCGGGTCGGCGCCTTGCCGTGCAGGGCCCAGTTGTTGCGGCGGTATTCGGGATAGGCGTAGGCGGAGTCAAGGCCGGCTTTCCAGAGGTCGCGGGCGACCTCCACGTCCACGCCGGTCGAGTTCTCGCCCAGGATGAAGAGGTTCTTCTTGCCGAGCTTGGCCGCGTAAGCCCGGATCTCCTTAGCGAAGCGCACGCGGAACTCCGGGTTGATGTGGCGGATGGCGTCGATGCGGAAGCCGTCGATGTCCGTCTCCTTGAGCCACCATTTTGCCATGTGGATGAGTTTGGCCTGCACCTCGGGCTTCTCCGAGGCCCAGTGCCGGTAGTTCGGTGGGAAATCGCCGTTGACGGCCTGTTCGTAGTCATCCCAGTTCTCGATGACCCCGTGCCGGGTGAAGTTCTCCGGCGCGGTCAGTTCGGCGGGGAAGAGCTTGTGGTTCCAGGCCCCGATCTCCTTGGCCGGGTGGAACATGTCCCGCCAGCGGGAGCCGTCCTGGTACTCGAAGACCGGGCCCACGTGGTTGATGAGCAGGTCGAAGATCACGCGCAGGCCGCGCTTGTGGGCCTCGACGACCAGCTCCTTGAAATCGGCCATGGTGCCCAACTGCGGGTCCACGGCCAGCAGGTGCAGGGGCGCGTAGCCGTGATAGGCTTCGGGTATGCCCAGCACCACCGGGTTGAGGATGATGGTGGTCACGCCCGAGCCCTGGATGTAATCGAGCTTATCGATGAGGCCGCGCAGGTCGCCGCCGTGGCGGGTGTCGCCGCGCTTGGGATCGCCCATGGGCTTGCCCTTGGAGCTGCGCGCGAAGCGGTCCAGGAACACCGAGTACATGATCTCGTCGCGCCAGTCTTCGGGCGAGGGTGTGTACTCCCGGTCCGGGTTGATGGCCAAGGACGCCTCGGCCAAGGACTTGGGTGCGTCGGCCGGGAACTCGGGTTCCGTGCCGATGGCCGGGTCCACCTCCTTCTTCTCGAAGGGGGCGGCGAGTCGGGACGGGAGAGCGGCGGAGACCTTGCGCAGGGACTTGCCCGGTTCGGGGGAGACGAGCGGGGCCGGGCCCGTGAGACTGGCGTTCGCGGCGAACTGGCCGACGCCGGCTGAAGGGGTCTCGGCTGGCGCCGCGTGGCTCTGGACGACCGGGACCGCGAAGGTCTGCGTCTTGGCCTGGACCGGCGCCGCGATCGGCGTCGGCAGGACGGGGGCCGCAGAGCCGACGACCGAGGAGGCCAGGCCGGTCTTGACCGCCGGCGCCGCAGAGACGCCGCTCAGGGAGCCGGAGAGGTCGGCGGGGGCGCTGAGCCCGACCTCGAGCTTGGGCAGGGCGAGGGGGGAATTGCTGCCGACCGCGCCGGAGGCGCTGCCGCTCCGACCGCCTTCCGTGGCGATCTGGCCGGAGGTCACGTTGCCCGCGGAGGCGAAGCCCGGCTGGGAAGCGAGCAGGGCCGTGATGAGGGCCAGGGCCAGGCGCCTGCGGAGGGTCTCGAGCTTCACACTCTCATTGTAGAGCGCCGGGCTCCGGAATGCCTGAGCCATCCGGTCCCGTCTTATCGGAGGGTGGGCCCAGCTGGATCTGGGCCTTTAGGACCAGCGCCCAGCAACCTCGCGAAAGGTATTTTCGATATTCCCGGAAATATCAAGGCCCAGGAGTCTTCTTGAAGACCAGCTTGGTCCCGATGAAGGTCTCCAGGTAGAGCTTCTTGGCCGCGGCCAGGGGGAGCCCGGCGCAGTGGTGGGGGAAGGCGGCGTGGTCCGCAAGATTCCTGGCCGGGCCGTGCAGGACCAGGCCGCCCGTGAAGAACATGACGAACTCGCCCAGCGCGTTGGCCCGCACCGAAGTGCCCACCTGGGGCGGCTCGTACTGCAGCTGGCCGTCCTTCTGCTCGGAGACGCCGCGCTCCGGGTGGGCGAAGCGCTCCTTGGATACGATCCAGACGGCTTGCGGCAGGGGCGCGACCAGGCCGCCCAGGGCCGCTGAGGAATAGGACAGGGCGAAGCTCTTGAGGGACTGGTCGCCGCGCATGAGGTGGATCTTGCGCTCGGGCAGGTCGATGAGCAGGTAGGTGGTCATGATCTCCCATTGCTTCTCGAGCAGACGCTTCTCCTCCTGCAGGGCCAGGCCGGCCTCGAACGCGGCGCGCCGCGAGTCCGTCAGCCCCGCGAGGCTGGCCTTGAGCCGCGCCACGTCCTCCGCCTTGAGGTCGCGCAGGGACTGCAGGTCCGCCGCGGCGGCCGCCGCTTTCTCGCGCTCCTTGGCCAGGAGCAGCCATTCCGACCGGCGCGGCTCGGCGTTGGCGAGCACCCAGGAGCCGGTCATGTGCCCGGCGGCCAGGACCGCGAGCCCGGCCGCGGCCACCAGGACGGGGTGGGCGCGGCGCGAGAGGCTCCGGGAGAGGTCCATGTCAGTAGATGATGGCCTTGGTGTTCACCGGCACCGAGTCGTAGAGTTTCTTGAGGTCCGCGGCGCCCAGGCGCACGCAGCCATGGGACGCGGGCTGGCCCAGGAGGTCCTCGCGCTTGGTCCCGTGGATGAGGTAGCCGTCGCCCAGGTTGAACACGTAGGCGCCCAGCTCGCCCGCGACCTTGCGGACCGGGTCCTCCGGCGGCGGGACGGGCTCCTTTGACTCGACGTAGGCCCAGTCGGGCTTGACCCATTCCGGGTTCTCGGTCTTGCCGATGACCTTGAACTCGCCGCGCGGGGTCACGAACTCCCAGCGCCGCCCCGTCTTCGGGTCCACCAAAGTGCCGCCGCGCCCCGCCGAGCAGTCGGCCTTCCAGAGGAGCTTGAGGCCCTTCTTGAGGTAGAGCTTGTTGGCCTTGGCGTCGACCACGATGTGCAGGCTGCCGCGCAGGCGCTGTCCCACCTTGCGCCGCAGGTCCGCCACCTCGCCCGCGATGACGTGCTGGGTGCGCAGGAAGCTGCGGTCCTGGGGCAGGAAGTTGGGGAGGCGGTTGAGGAACTCGCTCTCCTCGGAATCGGAGCGGATCTGCTTGGCCAGGCCCACGATCTCGCGAGAGCGCCCGTCGAGCGTCCGGGCCGCGGCCTCCAGGCGGTCGTTGGTTCTGTAGAGGCTCACCACGGCGTGCGCCAGGCGCAGGGACTCGGCGCCGAACGCCAGCGCCCAGCAGACGAACGCGGCGACGGAGAGTCTCTGCCAGTCCTTCATGCGGTGATATTATAGCTTGTGCGGGTCCGGCCGTCAGCGCGGCGTGGGCGTCCCCGCCAGGGCCTCCCGGAGTCGGCGGCTGGCGGGAACGTCCTTCCGGATACCGGACTGGGTCAGGCCCGCGGCGTAGGCGCGCCGGGCGCCCTTGACGTCGCCCATGCCCGCGCGCAGGGCTCCCAGGGTCAGGTAGGCGTCGCCCTGGTCCGGGTCCAAGGCGATGGCGCGCTCCAGGGCGGCCTGGGCCTGCCAGGGGCGGCCCGCGAGGGCCGCCAGGACCCCCTTGTTCTTGAGGAGCCCGGGGTCGCGGGGGGCGAGGGCGAGGGCCTCGTCGAACAGGGCCAGCGCCTCGTCGATGCGCCCCAGGCGCCGCAGGGCGTCGGCCACGAGCGCCAGGCGGCGGGGGGGAAGCCTCCGGCCCCGGGCGCGGGCCACGCACTCCTGGATCAGGGGCCGGTCTCCGATGGCCAGCGCGACGCGCAGGGTCGTGAGGAGCAGGGAGTCCTCGATCTCCTCGCGGCGCAGAGCCGGACGCAGGACCGCCAGGGCCTCTCGGATGCGGCCCGCGGTCTCCAGGTCCTCGGCGTTCCTTTGCGCGAGGAAGTCCGCGGTGAGCGCGGCCGGCGGCGGGCCGGCCGGGGGCGCTGGCGCGAGCTCGTAGTCGGTGGAGGCCGCCTGCGGCCGTGACAGGAAGGCAGCGACCTCGGGGAGGCGCGGCTGGGCGGCGGCGAGGTTCGCGAGGAGACGGTCCGCTTCCACGCGCCGACCGAGGCCGCGCAGGGCCAGGGCCTTGTAGAGGTTCCAGGAGCGCATCTCCGGCACGCCGCGCAGGGCCTCGTCGAAGAGCATCAGGGCGCGGCCCAACTCTCCGGCCCGGCGGTAAGTCTCGGCGGCGTGCGCCAGGCCGAAGGCCCAACGGCGGTCGAACTCGCCGGCGCTGGCCCGGGTCCAGGCGTTATCCTGGACGAGCTTCCGGGAGGCTTCCTTGCGCAGGGGCATGGCGGCGAACTCCGCGGGGTCGAGCCGGCGCAGGTCATCGAGCGCCGTGAGCCAGGATTCGCAGAGGAGCGGGGAGCATTTGCCGCTCTCCCAGACGGCCCAGTTGAGCCGTTTTTCCCAGTCATCTCTCAACTCCTTCCGATCGGGCCGTGGAACTCCCAGGGAGGAGCCCTCGCGCGCGAGCCAGCCTGCGTCGATGGGGCCCTTGGCCGCCGCGGGGCTGGAGACCAGGGCCCGGGCGATGGCGTGCGAGACCAGGGGGTCGAGGTAGCGGTTCCAATGCGTGGAGTCCTGGTAGATGAGGCCGCCTTCCAGGGCGTAGGGCAGACCGTCGAACGCTGCCTCCAGGTCGGCGAGAGGCGCACCCAGCTGCGCCGCGGTCTCGCGGATGACGGGGTTGGCGTCCCAGGGCGCGCGGCAGACCTTCGCGGCCGCGAACTCGCGCCGGGCCCCGGAGGCGTCCCCCAACTCCCGCAGGCTGCGCGCCAGGTGGAAGTGTCCGAGGTCGTCAGACCGTTGCGCGATGTGGCCTCGCCAGAAACCGGCGGCCGCGGCCATCTCCCGCTTTCCGGAGAAGTCCCAGATCTTGAGGTTCTCGGGGCGCCACAGCCAGGCCGGGATGGCGTCGGGCGGCGGGTTGTCCAGCCGTCGGGGCAGCGTGCACAGCACCGTGGCGGCGCCCGCGCGCCGCGCCGCGCGGACCATGGCGCGCAGGTTCTGAGCGAAAGAGGGCGGCAGGGTGGCGGGCAGCCGGGCGGCGCGATCGGGCGCTCGCGGCGGGTAGGGACGGCCCAGCCAGCGGCGCAGGCGCAGGGCCAGGATGAGCCGCGCCGAAGGCGGAGCGGCGTCGGTGCGCATCTCGTTGTTGCCGCTCATGAGCACGAAGAGGTCGGGGGCGTAGCGCACGATCTCATCGGCCACCAGCTTCTCGCGGTAGCTGTCGTATGCGCCCATCCCGCAATGGACCACTTCGACCTGACGGCCGGGGAGGAGCCGGCCCAGGACGTCCTGCAAGGTCCGGCCGGGGATGCGCGCCGGGGCGGAGTCGTACTGGGCCGCCACGGAGCCGCCGATGACGAAGACGCGGAAGGTGTCCGAGGATTTCTCGACCGGGAAGCTGGTGCGCCGGGCGAAGGGGCGCCGGGTGACGTAGCGGGCCCGCCCGTCCGGCCCGGTCTCCCGGGCGAAGAAGGGGTCGTAGATGTCGAGGTACCAGTAGCCGGTGTCCGTGAACGCGGGCTGGGAGGGGGGCGGGGCCGGGGCGCGGCGCCGCAGCAGCGGGAGGGCGAACAGGACCGCCGCCAGGAGGGCCAGGGCGGCGACAATCAGAGGCCGGAACGGCGTCCGGGGAGAGGCCTGCATCCAGCTGATATTATAGCCTCTCTAGGACCGTGCCGGCGGGAGAAGCGGCATGGGGCGATTCAAGGGCCCCATGCCGTCTCCCGAGTTGTTCAGCTGGCGCCCAACTGGTTCACGGCTCCCAGGATAAGGATACTGACCTTATCGAATATATTCGGCATGAACCTCTTCATGGCGACGCCGGAGATGAGGACGACCCCGACGACCACGCTCAGCATGAGAAGATATTCGACCGTGTTTTGGCCCTTGCGGCGGGTGAGTAAGCCTTTCCAGTACATGAGACCTCCAGAGCGGCTGTCTCGCTCGTCGACTCAGACACAGACCAGCCTGGAAAGGTTCTTGGAGAATGGTAAATTTTTGGTTACTTAATGGCCCTGCCCAAGCGATCCTGCCGCGCCAGAGATCATGGTTTGAATCTGGCTGAAGAGCCCAGGCATGAACCGCTTGAGCGCTACTCCTGAGACCAATACGACGCCGACCACCATGGCAATAGCGAGCACATACTCCAACGGGTGCAGTGGCTCGAATCGCCTGACTGCGGGCCGCAGGCGGCGGAGGGCTTTTCCCAGCAGGCTGGGGGGAAGCGGTTCGAGGGCATGCCTCCGGAAGGCGGCGCTAGCTCTCTTGAGCCGTTCCAACTCTTTGGTGCAGGCGGCGCAGGAGCCCAGATGCGCGGCGACCTGAGCCCGGCGTTCAGCCGGCAGTTCTCCGTCGAGGAAGGCGGAGAGGTCTTCTACGCTGAAATCATGCGCCATCCATCCCTCCCTCGAGCCGCTCGGCCAATAAGGCGCGCGCCCTCACCAGGCGCGACTTGACTGTTCCCAAAGGGATGCCCAAAGACTCCGCTATCTCGGCGTAGCTGCGGCCGTCGAGCTCGCGTAAGACCAAGACAGCCCTTTCTTCCGGCGTCAGTTCTGCCAAGGCCGATTCGATGCGGGCCTTCAGGTCCGCGGCTTCGGCCTGGGCTTCTGGCCCCGGAATAGCTTCCGGGCAGTCGACCGGCTCGGAGGCCACTGACTCGGGGTCGTCGTCTGTCCCGAAGAACCTCAAGAAGCGCCATCTCGCCTTGGCGCGCAGGAGGTTCTTCCAGGCGTTCACGGTGATCCGGTAGACCCAGGTGCCGGGATCGGCTTCGCCGCGGAAGCCGGGCAGGCCCTGCACCGCCTTGAGCAGCGACTCCTGGGTCAGGTCCTCGGCCTCCGTGCGGTCGCCGGTCAGGCGCAGGGCCAGGTTGTAGACCATGGCCGCGTAGCGCTCGACCAGCTCTTCCGGCGTCATCTCAGACCCGGCTGAAGGGAGGAAAGTTCTCGGGCCTAGCTCTCCGGCTCGAACATGTCCTTGCCCACGCCGCAGACGGGGCAGGTCCAGTCCTCGGGGAGCTTCTCGAAGGGCGTGCCGGGGGCGATGCCGTGCTCCGGGTCGCCCGCCGCCGGGTCGTAGACGTAGCCGCAGGGGGTGCAGACGTATTTCTTCATCTCAAGGCCTCCTTCAGTTTGGCCGCGACCTTCTGGCCGAGCCCGCGGGCGGCTTCCAGGGCCGCCGCGTCCGGGACATATTGGCATTTCAGGGGCTCCACCGTCGCCACCCCCATCTCGGTCAGCGCGTCCTGCACCAGCTTGACCGATTCCCCGGCCCAGCCGTAGGAGGCGAAGGCCGCGCCCACCAGGTTCTTGCGGCGCAGGCCCTTGAGGTAGCTCAGGCAGTCGGCCACGGTCGGGAACATCTGCTTGTTGATGGTGGGCGAGCCGACCAGCAGGGCTCCGGCTTCCAGCAGCTCCGTGGCCACGTCGCTGCGGTGGCTGCCGCGCAGGGGCATGACCACCGTGTGCACGCCGGCTTCGATGAGGCTGTCGGCGATGGTGCGCGCCAGCTTGTCGGTCGAGCCCCACATGGTGTCGAAGACCACCACGGCCTTGTTGGCAGGCTTCTGCCGGGCCCAGCCCTCCCAGAGCGAGACGATCCTGGCCATGTCCTTGCGGTAGATGGGGCCGTGGTCCGGGGCGATCATCCTCGGCTTGATGCCGGACTTGGCCACCTTGTCGAGCACGGCCAGCACGATGTCCGAGAAAGGCAGCAGGATGTTGGCGTAGTACTTGGCCGCCTCGTACCGCCAGTCCGGGGTCTCGTCGTCGAAGCGAAGGTCCGAGGCGAGGTGCATGCCGAAGCCGTCGTTGGAGAAGAGGATGCCGGCTCCCTCCAGGTAGGAGAACATGCTGTCCGGCCAGTGCACCATGCGCGTCTCCATGAAGCGCAGGCTCTCGCCGCCCAGATCCAGGACCTCGCCCTCCTTCACCGCCTGGACCTGCGTGTCCCAATGGAAGTGCGCCTGCAGCGCCTTGACCCCCATGGCCGAGGCGAAGACCTTCTCCGGCTTGACCAGCTCCAGCAGCTGGGGCAGGCAGCCCGAGTGGTCCATCTCCGAGTGGTCGGACACGACGTACTTGATGGACTTCGGGTCGCAGACCGAGGCGATGCGGGCCATCAGCTCGTCGTGGAACTGGGCCTTGACCGTGTCGATGAGGGTCGGCTTGTCCGCCATGACCAGATAGGCGTTGTAGGTGGTGCCGCGGCTGGTGGCGTAGCCGTGGAAGTCGCGGATGTCCCAGTCGATGGCTCCCACCCAGTAGACCTTGTCCGTCACCTTCACGGCTTGGAACGGGCCTTTCATAGCTTCTCCTATTTGAAACCCAGGGGGATCTGCTCGAGCTCCAGGGCTACCCCGGTCTTGGCGCGCACGGCCTCGCGCACCTTCTCGATGAGCGTCATCACGTCGGCGGCCGTGGCGCCGCCGAGGTTGACGATGAAGCCCGCGTGCTTGGGGGAGACCTGCGCCCGGCCGACGGTGAGCCCCTTGAGCCCGCAGGAATCGATGAGCCGCGAGGCGAAATCCCCCGGCGGGCGCTTGAACACGCTGCCGGCCGAGGGGTATTCCAGGGGCTGCTTCTCGGCCCGGGCGCGCAGGGTCTGCTCGCGCGTCTGGCGCAGGCGGCCCTGGTCGTCCGGCGACAATCCCCATTCGGCGGACAGGAAGACCAGCCCCTCGACGCCTTCCACCCGGCGGTAGCCGAAGCGGGTCTCGGCCTTGGAGCGGCGCACCAGGCGGCCCTCCGGGTCCAGGGCCGAGTAGGAGACCAGATGCTCGTAGGTCTCCTGGCCGAAGGCCCCGGCGTTGATCCAGAGCGCGCCGCCCACGGTGCCGGGGATGCCGGACATCTTCTCCATGCCGCCCAGCCCGGCATCCACCGCTTTCGACACGACCATGTCGAGGCTGGCGCCGGCCTCGGACCTCACCCGCGTCCCGGAGATGGAGCAGGTCTCCATCCGGAGCGTGCAGGCGGTGATCCCAGGCAGGCCGATATCGCTCACGATGACGTTGGCGCCGTGGCCCAGGACCGTCAGCGGCAGGCCGCGGCGCCGCACGAAGGCCAGCAGCCAGGCCCACTCCTCCTGGGAGACGGGGAAGACGAGGCTTTCCGCCGGTCCGCCCAGCCGGAACGTGGTGTGGCGCGACAGCGGCTCGCCGGGCAGGCAGCGGTCCTGGTACCGTCCCTTGAGTTCGCCGAGCCAGTCCATGCCTCCAGTCTATAAAATCGGCGATTCGGTGTCAGGCTTTCACGAAGTTCACACTCTATCTGTTAAGTTTGTGAAAGCCTGACACCGCTTCAGTCGTGAGGTCCGTGAAAGCCTGACACCATCATTGTGGTAAGATAGTCATCGTCATGCTTGAGACGAGGCTGGGGGTCCTGATCCTGGGCGGCCTCCTGCCCCTGCTGGCCGGGTGCTCCACGGCTCCCGTTCCTTCCGAGTTCGGCGACGTCCCGGCCCCGCGCGTCCGTCCGGTGGTGAAGAAGCGCCTCAACTGCAGGGACGAGCGCTCCATACGCGACTTCAAGGATTTCACTCTCTCCGAGGTCCAGGGGGACGCGGACGAGGTGGAGCGCTGGGCCCTGTGCCTGTGCGGGGACGCCTCCCGCAGGGCCGGGGTCAACGGCATCCGGCCCCGCCCCGCGGACGGCGCCTCCGGCTTCCCTTCCTATGACCTGAGCCGTCCGGAACAGAGCCTGGCGGGCATCCGGGACTGGCTCAAGGCGCACCTGCCTCTCGATGAAGCTCAGGCCGCCAGGCTCGCCGAGTGCCTCTATGGCCGTCCCTAGGCTCCAGGATGCCTGAGGGGGGTCGTTCTCCGTCCGGGCTGGCGCCCGCCATGGCCTGCATCTCCCTCTCCGCCGCCTTCCTGGTCGGCGGCTACGAGTTCGCCCGCAGCACCGTGGCCTCCCTGTTCATCGAGGCCTTCGGCTCCGGCCCCATGCCCTACGCCATGACCCTGGTGCCCGTGCTCATGGCCGCGCTCATCTACTGCTACGGCCGCGTCCTCACCCGCCTGGGCAGCCTCTGGACCCTGCAGGCCTCTCTGGGCCTCTCGGCCGCGGCCTTCCTGGCCGGCTACGCGGCCCTGCGCACGGGCTGGAAGCCGGTCGTGGCCGTGCTCTACGTGTTCACCGAGGCCTACATCGTCATCCTGGTCGAGCAGTTCTGGTCGTTCATCAACAGCACCTTGGACCAGGCCCGCGCCAAGACCTTCAACGGACCGATACTGGGAGGGGCCTCGGTGGGGCCCGTGCTCGCAGGCCTGGCGGTCAACCGCTACGCGGCCCGCCTGGGCTCCGAGCAGTTCGTCCTGCTGACCGGCATGGCCCTCATCCCCGCGGCCGCCCTTTCCTTCGCCGCCTACCGGCTGGCCGGAGAGCCCCGGCCTTCGGCCGCGGAGCGCGGCGTCGGTCCAGGCCCCCTGCGCCTGCGCCTCATCCTCGAGCACAAGGTCCTGCTCTACATCGCCGGGGTCGTGGCGCTCTCCCAGTTCTTCGCGGCCGCCGCCAACCTGCGGCTCTATTCGCTGCTGGAGGCGGCCATGCCGGGCAAGGACGCGCGCAGCGCCTACCTGGGGACCTTCTGGGCCTCGGTCAACGGCCTGGCTTTCCTCATGCAGTTCGTGGCCACGCCCCTGGTCCTGCGGAGGCTGCCGCTGTCCATTATCCTGGTGGGCATACCGCTGGTGCACGTCTGCACCGCGGGACTGATGCTCGCCCATCCCAGCCTGGCCGTGGCCGCCGCGGCCCTGCTCCTGTTCAAAGGCATCGACTATTCGGTTTTCCGCGCCAGCAAGGAACTGCTCTACATCCCCCTGCCCTTCGACGCGCGCTACCGCGCCAAGCAGGTGGTGGACGCCTTCAACTACCGCTTCTCCAAGGGCCTGGCCGCGGGCGGGATTTCCTTGGCCAAGGGCCTGGGTGGCGTCCTGCCCGGCTGGGCCTATCCGGCCATCAGCCTGGCCGCGGCCGGGGCCTGGGTCGCTGCGGCCGTGCCCCTGGCCAGGAAGGCCAGAGAAGAGTCGGAGAGGAAGTGACGGCCGCCTGGCTGCTGGTCCTTGGGGCGGTCTCCGCCGCGACCGGCGGGGACACGCTCAAGGGCCTGGATCTGGCCCTCTACCACGGCCAGGGCATGCGCGACTCCATGCGCTTCCTCATGGACTACTACCGCGACGAGGCGCCCTATCTCGTCCGGCCGGACGTGGACAACGCGGCGCGCTTCCTCTTGGCCGCCGATGCGGCGGTCTCGCGGCCGTTCGGCTCCGCGAAGAACCTGGAGAGCGTGGAGGAGGCGGCCCGGGCCGGCGCGGACCTGGTCGCGGTGCTCGACGCCCAGGCTGGCTTCAAGAGGGACCTCCGCCTCGAGAAGCGCGCCCGCGTGGCGCTGCGGGCCGAGTTCCGGGACCTTTCCGGCAAACGCCTCGTGGCCCTGGAGGCGGAGAACGTCCAGGCTCCTTTGGTGGACGCCCGGGTGCGGGTGCGCCGCGACCTGTACCGGGAGTTCGCGGCGGCGCTCGACGCGGCCGCGGCGGACCTCGAGTCGCGGGTGCGCGCCTCCCCGGAGCTGGCCCTCTTCGCCGCGGTCCGGAGCAGCGGCGCCGCGGCGGGGCCGGGGACGGCCGCGCGCGCCCTGAGCTCCGAGGTGGACAACGCATCCTTCCGCCTGCCGGTTGAGCCCACGGCCGTGGCCTGGGTGGCGGGAGTGGAGCGCTACGAGGACGGCGGCCTGGCTCCGCACGCGGAGCGCGACGCCCTGGCCGTGCGCAACCAGCTCATCGGCCTGGGCTGGCCGGACCGCAACGTGCTCTGGTTCTCCGGCAGGCGCGCGGAGCGCGCCCAACTGCGCCAGGGCCTGGAGGCCTTCCGTCGCCGCGGCGCGGCCGCGGCCAAGACGTTCCTCTATTTCGCGGGTCGCGCGGTCACCGACCCTGGGACCGGGCGGACTTCCCTGCTGGCCTGGGACGGCGGCCGGATCCCTCTCGACGATGTCTTGGACGCGGCGCCGGGTGCGGGGGCGGCGGTGGCCGTGTTCGAGGCCCCGGCCGCCCTGGGCCCGGCGAGACCAGGGGCGTCGATGAAGGGGCGGGCCACGGGACCTTCACCCTGGAACTGCTCAGGGCCCTGACCGGGGCCGCCGACAAGAAAGGCAGGGTCTCGGCGCGCGCGGCCTTCGACCGTGCCGCGGCCCGGGTGCGCGAGGCTTCGGGCGGGAGCCAGGGCCCTTCCTGGTCCGCCGGCGCGGGCGCGGACCCTGTGCTGATCGAGGGCTCAGTCCGGGATCGCTGAGGTGGAGCGGGAAGACGGGCTGGCGCAGGGCCGAAAGCTGGTAGCCGGGGCGCGCCGCGTCGCGGTCCTGACCGGAGCGGGGATCTCCGCCGAGAGCGGACTGGCCACCTTCCGCGACTCGGGCGGCTTGTGGGAGAACCACCGCGTCGAGGACGTGGCCACGCCCCAGGCCTTCGCGCGCGACCCGGTTTTGGTGTGGGAGTTCTACAATGCTCGGCGCCGGGCGGGCGCCCAGGCCCGGCCCAATCCGGGGCATCTGGCCCTCGCCGCCCTGGAGCAACGCAAGGAATCCGTGGTCATCATCACCCAGAACGTGGACGGCCTGCACCAGAAGGCGGGCAGCACGCGCGTCGTCGAACTGCACGGCAACATCTGGCGGGCGCGGTGCGCGCGCTGCGGCCGAGCCGCCGCGGACCTGCCGGTCGAGGTCCCCTTCCTTTCATATTGCGCTTCCTGCCCAGGGCTGCTGCGGCCGGACATCGTATGGTTCGGAGAGGCTCTCGCCCCGCGCGACCTGGAGGCTGCCGCGGCCGCCCTGCAGGACTGCGGCCTGTTCATGGTGGTTGGGACCTCGGCCCAGGTCCAGCCCGCCGCCTCCTTCGCTTTCGCCGCGGTCGGGAGGGGCGTCGGCGTCATCGAGGTCAATAAGGAAGAGACCCCCTTGTCAAGCCTGGTCTCCGTCTCCCTGCGGGGCGAGGCGGGGGAAGTCCTGCCCGCTCTTCTTTTCGTATAGGTCTTTAGGCCCATAGAGGACTAGGCCCAATGCCCTATATGGGAAGTGGGCCCTTGATGGTAGAATATGGGCCAGAGGACCCAGGTGCAGGATGGGTTCTCCCAGTACCATCATAACTCAGAGATGAAAACGGCAGGCCGGTACCGGAAGGCGTTGATCCTCGCCTTGCTCCTGCTCAACACGAGCGGGGCGCGCGTCGTCTCCGTGACCGACGTCTGCCAGAGCAGCCGGGTCTATTTCAGCCCGGCGCGCAGCCTGCGGGCCATCGTCAAGCTGGTCAGCCGCCGGGAGAGCAGGCCGCGGACTCCTCGAGCCTTCGGGTCGGCGAAGAGCCGCTACTCTTCCCTTGAGATCGAGCGGCTCTGCCGCGATGACCGGCTGGCCATGGTCGTCATCCTGCCGCCGGTCCATGTCGTGCTCCCGGACGAGAGTTCCCGCCTGCGGCCCGTCTATGCCTGGCAGGCGCCCAAGGACCGCAGTCCCGTCGGCCCGCCCCTGCTGGTCTGATCCCCTCCTCCCTGGCTCCCTGAGCCAGGCGCAGTCGTCCTACCCTTAGTATCCGTCCAGTTCCAGACAAGCCGCATCACCATAACGTGAGAGGTGTCATGATGATTCAGTGGAAAAAGCCGTTAGCGGTCCTGGCCGCTCTGCTGTGGCAGAATTCGCTCGTCGCTCCTGCCGTGGCCCAGAACTTCAAGAGGCCTGACAGGCCTTCGTTCGGGCAGCGGCCGCAGCAGCCGGCGCCTCGCCCGCAGCCGCGTCCCGAGAACCCGAGACCGCAGCCTCAGCCGCAGCCGCGCCCCGAGAACCCGAGACCGCAGCCCCAGCCCCAACCGCAGCCTCGACCCCAGCCGCGTCCTGAGAACCCGAGACCGCAGCCTCAGCCCCAGCCGCGCCCCGAGAACCCGCGGCCGCAGCCTCGGCCGGAGAACCCGAGACCGCAGCCTCAGCCCCAGCCGCGCCCCGAGAACCCGAGACCGCAGCCTCAGCCGCAGCCGCGCCCCGAGAACCCGAGACCGCAGCCCCAGCCCCAACCGCAGCCTCGGCCCCAGCCGCGTCCTGAGAACCCGAGACCGCAGCCCCAGCCCCAACCGCAGCCTCGGCCCCAGCCGCGCCCTGAGAACCCGAGACCGCATCCCCAGCCGCTGCCCCGGCCTCAGCCTCGCCCCGAGAACCCGAGGCCGCAGCCTCAGCCCCGGCCGCCGCACCAGCAGCCCGCGCCCAGACCGCGGCCGCCTGTCATCGTCAGGCCGCAGCCGACGCATCCGGGACAGCCGGGGACCAGACCGACCCTGCCCAAGCCGCAGCCCATCGACCGGCACATGGACCCGCGCCACGGCGGCTCGTTCCAGCACCCGACCGTGGGGCCTGACCGCCGGCCGATCAGCCAGAGGCCGTGGGAAGGCCGCAACCACCGGGTGATCCCGCCCGGCCGCGACCACATCACGATCATAAACCACACGACCGTGATCAACAACATCCGGGACATCCACAACCGCTGGGACCGCAACGACCGCGGCTACTACTGGCACGAGTGGAACGGCCATCGCATAAGCCATCACTACGACGGGTCCTACTTCTGGTGGGGCTTCTATGTCGGCGATTACTACTTCTGGACCCGCTACTGGAACGACTACTACTGGTGGTACGACCCGTACTGGCACCGCTGGTGCTATATGCGGGAGAACCAATGGTGGTGGCAGGATCCGGCCCGCCCGACGGTTATCTTCATCTATCGGGACGGCTCCTATTACCAGTACGGCAACACGGTCGGCGGCGTGGTCTTGAATCCCGACCCCACGCCTCCGGTCGAGGCGCCGCCCGCGGACCCCGAACCGGCCCCGGCTCCCGCGCCGGAGAGCAAGTCCTTCTACAGCGCGGACGGGACCCGGATCGTGCAGGTCTTCGGGGAGCAGAAGGACGCGTTCCTCTACGACGCGGCCGAGACGCCCGCCTTCGAGCCCCAATGGCTCGATTCCGGAGTGACGGAAGTGCGCTTCAAGCTCGACGAACAGGAGAACCTCACCACCATCATGACGCTCAAGGATGACGGCGGCTTCAACCTGTTCGACCAGGACGGCAAACCCTTGACCCTCGCGCCGGCCCCGGCGCCGGTGGACGGGGGGGAGACTGGCTCCACGGTCGGCTCGAGCCTGCAGGAGTCCAAGCTCTTCGGCTCCCTGCAGACCGGCGCCGTGGCCTGGTAGACGTCCGAAGCATCTGGAAAGGGCCCGGACCCGCGAGGGTCCGGGCCCGGTCTTTGATAGAATCCCGGGGCCGCCGGGCTCAGGACTCGGCGATGCGGGCCCGGACCTTTGCCCAGGAAGCGGTGATGAGGAAGCTCTCCTCCATGTCTCCCGCCATGCGCGCCAGCAGGGCCATGGGGACAGCGAAGGAGAGCGTCCGTTCCGGCACGGAGGGCCGCGCCGAGACGTCGAACATGCCCAGCACGGCGCGAGGCTCGGGACTCCGGGCCTCCAGGCAGGGGTACTGGGCGATGGCGGCGCAGCCGGCGCCGAAAGGACAGATGACGCTCTCCCGGCGCCGGTCCGCGTAGCCGGCCAAGGTGAAGAGTCCGGAGAGCACGTCCGGCGGCGCGAAGAAGACCGCCGTCTCGGGCCGGTCCGCGGCCGACAGCCTGTCCCAGCGCTTGAATACGGCGTACTTCCCGGGAGCCCGCAGGAAGGGGGCTCCCTGCATGAACTCCTGGACCAGCTCCGGGCTCTTCTTGTAGCGCTCCCCCTCGAGCTTTCCCGGGATGCCGCAGGAGAGGAAATGCTCGAAGCCGGGCATGAGCTCGTCGCTGAAGCCCAGGTAGCGCCGGCCGCCCGGGCAGCCGATGGTCCCATCCGTGAAGGCGATGTCCTCGCCGCGCCGAACCGCGGCGAGCTGGCCGATCATGCAGACATGGCCTTTGACCGGACGCAGCAGGGCCGCGTAGGCCTGGTCGTCAGAGTAGAATAGGCAGATGGGCAGCTCCGCCTTGTCGAAGTGCTTCGCCCAGAGCTCGATGAAGCGGTCCCGCAGCGCCATGTCCATGCGTCCTCCTTTGCGGCCTGGCCCGGATTCTAGCAAAGCGCGTCCGATGGCGGCGATGCGACAAAACCTCCGGCGCCCCGGGGCCGCTGGCGCTAGAGTTGGGTGTCGATGACGATGTGCACGCGCCAATCGCCGGGGTAGGCCGTGCTGGGATATCGGCCCATGAGGTCGCCTTTCTGCGGCTGGCCGAGCCTGCCGTGGGTGTTCATCTCGACCGTGACGTCGAGCGGAGCGCCGGGCGGGAGATCCGGCATGAGCAGGTCCTCCGTGCGGAGGGTGAACTTGACCGGGAACTGCGGGTTGACGATGCGCTGCACGGCCACGGGCACTCCGCCGTGGTTGCGCGCGATGACGAACAAGACCGCGTTGTCGCGCGGGGCCCGGCGCTGGAGCGCCGAGGCGATGGTGACGGCGCCGGAGAGGCGGAACTCGCCCCGCCGGCAGGCCCCGCCCAGGACGGCCAGGGCCAGTGCCCCGGCGAGCAGGGCTAGGCGGCGGGCTGGGGGGGCGGGGGAGAGAGCTTCTTGATGGCCAGCCATAGGTAGATGGTGGTGGCGACGGCGCAGAGCAGGGTGAGCTGCGGCACTTGGGCCGGGACCAGGAGGAGGATGCACTGGATCGCGATGACCAAAGTCTGGGCGTAGACGCTCAGGTTGAAGAGCGGCACGAACTCGAGCCCCGCCTCGGCCACGCCGTTGACGATCAAGGCGATGAGCGAGTAGAAGAGCGAGGCGACCAGCTTCCAGGCCATGAACACGGCGAACGCGGCCGCGAAGCCCAGGGGATAGAGGATCAGGCGGAGGCTGCGCGCCAGCTCGCGGTAGAACTTGGCGTCGAAGACCCGGGTCTCCGCCGTGGGCACCTTGGAGAAATCGTAGGCTTCCACCTTGCCGCCCGGCTGCAGGACGTAGAGGGCGCCTCCGGTCAGGTAGGCCGTGGCCTTCTCCTCGTTGAGGACCTGGGCGGTGACCGGCTCGACGCGGAGGGTGTCGATGACCACCGCGACCTCGCTGACCCGCGGATGGCGCACCGTGACCTTCTCGTCGGTCGGCGTGGACATGCGTCCTTTGGAGAACGTGATGGCCGGGACGCTCGTCTCCAGCCACTGGAAGGTCTCTTGAAGCGAAGGCCAGACGTGCGTCTTCAGGAAGACGGTGAAGACGATGGAGAAGAGGACCCCCAGGTAGGCCAGGTACAGGAAGGTCCGGCCCAGGGTCTGGACCGCCACCTTCCTGTAGAATTCGATGCTGGTGATGCTGTTGACGGGATCTAGCAGGATCATGGAGCGCTCCTCTCGCCGCGAGAGTATATCAAAAGGGCCTCAGAGCCGGGGGCCGGTGAGGCGGTGGCGGGCTTCGAGCTTGCGGCGCCAGGTCCCGCGCAGGGGCGTGTCGGGGAACAGGCGCGCCGCTTGGAGCAGCAGCTCCACGCAGCCCGCCGCGTCCGAGGCCCGCACCCTCTCCGGCGCGATGCGGCGGCCTCCGATGCCGTTGTGGTAGTTGACCAGGGGCAGGGCCACCCCGGCGGTCTCGTAGCCGAAGCTCTGGTAGGCCGTGGCCTCGCAGGTGCCGCCGGTGAGGCGCCGGCGCTGGACCGGCAGGCGCCGCTTCTTGAGAGCAAGCGCGGCTTGGTCGAGCAGGGCCGTCAGGTTGGCGTCGAAGAGCACGGCCTTGTCTCCCACGCGGATGACCGGCCCGCGGCCCGGCCGGGCCCCGGGCAGGGACCGGGAGGCTTCGATGGAGACGATGGAGTCCATGGGCGAGGCCAGGCCGCGGCGCGCGAATTCCAGGGCGCCCACGAAGCCGACCTCCTCGGCCCGGTGCAGGAAGACCGTGAGGTTGGCCTTGAGCCGGGCCTGGGCCGCGCGCCGCAGGACTTCCAGGGCGATGGCGCAGCCCAGCAGGTCGTCTATGGAGCGCGACAGCACCCAGCCGTCCTTGAGTTCCAGAGGCGTCAGGGCCAGCACGCCGAAGGCCAGGCGCGTCTTCGGCCGCGGCGGCTCGGTCCAGGTCAGGGCGAAGGCGTCGCCTTCCTTCGGGGCGGGCCCCAGCACTCCCGCGGCTGCGGGCCGGTTGTCCCGGGGCCGGGCCGGGAAGGCTTCCACGGAGCATCCTTCCAGGAGTTCGCGGGGGTGCCCGCCCTGCAGGATCGCCCGGGCCCCGCGTCGGGTGACTTGCCGGATGTGGAAGCCGGGATGGTCCATGTGCGCGGCCAGGACCAGGGCCGGGCCGGTGCCGCGGCCGCGGTAGGAGACTACGAGCCCGCCGCGATGGCGGCGCAGGCGCGCGCGGCGGCCCAGCTCGCGGCCCAGCCAGGCCCGGACCGCCTGCGCCACCGCGGCTTCGTAGAAGGGCGCGGTGGGCACGGAGGTGAGGCGGCGGAACAGCTCGAGGACGGGGCTGGCCATGGAGATCAGAGTCCCGCGGGCAGCTGGCCCTGCAGGAGGCCGGCCGCGGCGTTGTTGAGGAGCTGGTAGACGCGGATGCATCCCATCACCAGCTCGTAGGTCATGAGGGCGGCCAGGGCCGTGTAGGCCCACTTCGACGCTTTCGAGATGACCGGGGAGCGCCAGGCCAGGGCCAGGCTGAACGGTCCCAGCGCGAAGAAGGTGAGCACGAGTATGCCCCAGTGCTGGTAGTACCAGGGGAAGTGGGTCAGATGGGAGCCGCAGAACCGGCAGAAGTTGTCCTCCTCCGCGACGAACCTGCGGCAGCGCCAGCAGGCCCCGCCTTCCTTGGGATTCTTCATCGCGCGTGTATTATACCAGTCCCGGAAAGGGCGGCGCGCAGGCGGCCCGCTTCCTCCCGGACCGCGGGGTCCGGGGGCCAGGCCGCGAAGGAGGCGGCGTAGGCGGCGAGGGCTTCCTCGCCGCGGCCCATCCGGACCAGGATGCGGGCCAGGAGCAGCGCCCGGCGGGCGCCGGCCATGCTCCCGTTGACGCCGGCGACGTCGAGGGACAGGAAGCCGCCCTCCAACTGGGGCGCGTAGCGCGAGATGTCGTAGATGGGGTCGCGCGAGGCCGGGGCTTTGCCGGGAGCGCCGACCGCGAAGACCCGGAAGCCGGCGTTCTCATAGCGGAGGGAGAAGCCCTTGAGCCTCTCCGGATGGAACTGGAACAGGACCGCGGCCGCGTCGGCCCGGAGGCGCAGGCTCCCGGAGGCGTAGCGCGGCCCGTCCGGGGTCTCGTCGAGAATGGCGTCCACGGAGTGGACGTAGAGCGCGGCCCCGTAGCGGCGGCAGAAGGAGGTGAAGTCCGCTTCGCCCCCGTACAGGGCGCGGAGGAACTCCAGGGTCTTGGCGCGGATGGCCGGGGCCTCGAACTTGGGCTGGAGCAGGATGGGGGAGCCGGCGTAGGTCAGCAGGGAGGAGGAGAGCCCGTAGCCGGCGAGCACGGGCTGGTCCGGGCCGCCGTTCCTGGCCAGCCAGCGGATCAGAGCCAGCTCGTCTGCGAAGGAGCCTGCGGGCCGGCGCTCCGGTGCGGTGGCGGCCGCGGAGAGCATGAGGAAGGGGTTGAGGCGCGAGGCCGGGGCCAGCGACTTGGCGCCTTCCAGGAGCGCGACCGCGAGGAAGAAAGCGGGCAGCCACGCGCCGCGCAGCCAGCGCGGGGGAAGGCGGCAGGCCGCGGCGCAGAGCAGGAAGGCCAGGATCGGGGTCAGGCGCGCCACCAGGGCTGTGCCGGCCAGATAGAGGAGCAGGAGGGCGCTCACCAGCGATGAGGAGGCCTCCGCAGGAGCCTCCTTCCTGCCCAGCAGCGCGGCCAGGCGGGGCAGAGCCAGCGCGGCCAGGGGCAGGAACGAGACGAGCAGGAAGCCCGGTTCCGGGGAGCGGAAGGGGCCCGACCAGAGCAGGCGCGCGTGCGGGTTCAACTGCGCCGGGTCGGCGGGCTGGACCAAGCCGTGGCGCAGCTTCTCCCAGAGCAGGCCGTAGACGTGGCCGTAGGCTCCCGCGGGCGCCCGGAGCGCCTCGCGCAGATGCGCGCAGAGTAGAACCGCGGCCAGAGCCCCGAGCCCCAGCGCGGCGGCGGCCTCCGCCAGGCGGCGCAGGTCCTGCGCGTCGCGGCGCCGCCGCCACGCGGCCCAGCCCAGGGCCAGGAAGACCGCGGCCAGATGGAAGCTCGAGAAATGCCAGCTGGCCAAAGCCGCGGCCATGAGCAGCCCGGCTGCGGCGGCAGGGAGCCGGGGGCGCGCCGTCTCCCGGTCCAGGGCGTGGAGCAGGAAGGCCAGGCTGCCCAGGAGCATGGGCAGGGCGAAGCTCTCGAAGCCGTAGGTGCCGATGCCGTTGGACATCCCGGCCCAGGACAGGGCGAAGGCCGCGGCCGCGGCCAGGGCCAGGGGCGGGGAGCGGGAGAGGCTCAGGGCCGCGGCGTAGAGGGCCGGGATGGTGAGGCTGGCCAGGACCGCGGCCCAGACCAGCACGAACCAGCGCAGGTCGCGCAGGGGGGTGAAGAGGTTCAGGACGCGCCAGGTCCAGCCCGTGGCCCGCTCCATGGCGAGGGTTATCTCCCGGCGGGTCCGGATGCCCTCCGGGTGCTGCGCGTCGCGGTCGAGCTCGGGGATGGCGGCGCCGGAAGCGGCCAGGCGGGCGTAACGGTACTGGAGCGCGCTCTCGGCCCGGAAGTAGGCGGTCTCGTCGTCCGGGTCATAGCGCGGCAGGGCCACGCTCTGGCGCAGCTTGAGGTGGACGTTGGCCGCGGCCAGCACGGCCAGCAGGGACAGGGCGAGGCGGAGGCCGGCGGTCCTCATCGTCGCATTTGCCAGCGGGAACCTAAACTGGTAGAATGGCTTCCTTGCCGCTCCGGGTCCGGGTGGCGCGTTCGTCTAGCGGCCTAGGACGCTGCCCTCTCAAGGCAGAGATCAGGGGTTCAAATCCCCTACGCGCCACCAGGCCTCGGAGCATTTTTTTGCCGGCAGTCCCGAAGCCTCGACCCATCGTAGCATTTCCGGATTTGGCCTTTATTTGATGCCGGTCTGCTATTATTCTTCCCGGCAGGCGTCATCGGCGTGGCGCCCCGCCGGGGCGATGGTCTCGCCTTCTACCGCATGGGCAGGAAGGTTAGCCCCTGCAGATAAGGAGAGACCTTGCCCGCCGTCCGCAGCCGCAAGGCTCTCTCATAGGCGTCCCGCGCCTCCTGCGGGGTCCGGACGCCCCGCACGATCTCGCTGGCCAGGTTGAGCGCCAGCATGGCCTCGGCCTGGCTCTCGGCCCGAGCGAAGATCTCTTTGCGGTCCTGGGAGACCGTGATCTTGTCGCTGAAGGCGTCCAACTGGGGGAGCGCCTCCTCCGGGACGGCATAGGCCACGGCCGCCTCGATGATGTCCGTCCCCGACTCGTCGCCCGGGATCTGGTCCCAGACCGCCACCTTGTCGAGGAGATGCTTGTCCAGCCAGACCAGCCGGCTGGAGTCGGCCCGGTCCGGCGCGCCGAACTCGTCGAGCAGAGCCGCGGCCGCCATCCGCGAATCGGCGGACCAGCCCTGGATGATCGACTCCGCGTCCGCGCGGCGCTGGTCCGCGCTCATCCGCGGCGCCGTCGCGCAGCCCGACATCACGCCCGCGATTGCTGCCATTGCCATCGCTGCCTGCCATGCATAGCGGATACTCATGTTCGTGCACCCTCCTGACACTTCCAGTCTACCAGCGCGGGGTCAGGAAAGGGTCAAGCCTCGCCGTCCTGTTTGATATTTTATTGACCTTCGCGGGCTGGCCGCGCTCCCCAGGCGCCGCGGGAACGTGCTGCTCCCGCCGCTTCCTGCGGGAGGCCGTGCGGGGCCGAGACCAGGCCGGGTGCGGCGACCTGAGCGCCGTGCCCGTCTGAAGAGCAAACCGTGACGCCGGCCGGGCGGCCGGCGCCACGTCTCGCCTGATCCGGGGGTGCGGGGCTAGCTGAGGTGCTTGCTGACGAGCTTGGTCATCTCGAACATGTTGACCGTGCCCTTCCCGAAGACGGCCTTCAGGGTCTCGTCGGCGTTGATGTTGCGCTTGTTCTTGCTGTCCTGCAGCTTGTTCTTCTTGATGTACGCCCAGAGCTTCTTGACCACTTCGGTGCGGGGCAGGGGCTTGCTGCCGACGACCTTGGCGAGTTCGCTGCTCGGGGTGAGGTCCTTCATGAAAGCGCTCTTGGCCATTGTTGTTCTCTCCTTTAGGTCCGGTCTGAGCATCCATTGTGCCTGATTTCTCGTCTTAGGTCAAGGCCGCGGACCTTCCGGACTATTGGTGGGACGACTCGAACTGGCGGCGGGCCGCGATGCGCTCCATCTCGGCCTTGGCCGCGGGGTTCTGCTTGAGCACGAAATCGAAGTCGGCCGCCACCAAGGTGAAGAGCTGGGCGGGCTCCAGGGCCTTGATGGTGGCGTTGCGCGGAGTGCGCGAGACCAGGGCGATCTCGCCGAAGAAGCTGCCGGGGCCGAGGGTGGCCACGGTCTTCTTGAAGAACAGGCTCTTGCGCACCTGCACCGCGACCTGGCCCGTGTGCACGATGTAGAAGGCGTCGCCGACCTCGCCCTGGCGGAACACGGTCTCGCCGGAATCGTAACCGTAGAGGGAGATGTACGGGAGGACCATCTCCAGCTGGCCGACGGTCAGGGGGGAGAAGAACTCCACCTTGTGCAAAGTGCGGGCCAGGACGCCCATCTCCGCCTCGCCGACCCTCAGCTTGACCATTATCCCGATACTACCTTATTTCAAGGCCGGAGGTTCTTGAAGCGGCGGTGGATCCAGAGCCACTGGGAGGGGTTGTCCCGGATCATGTCCTCGATGACGCCCACCAGGCGGGCGTTGGCGCAATCCGGGTCGTCGAGCACGTCCTGGAGGTCCAGCTCCGGGGAGAGGATGATGCGGATCCTCCCGTCGTCGGCGCGCTTCTGGGTCGCCGGCACCACGGCGGCGCCCGTGCGCACGACCAGGGGGGCGACCGCGGCCAAAGTGTCCACCATGGTCCCGAAGAAGGGGGTGGGGCTGCCCATGGGCGGGGGCATGTACTGGTCCATGGCGAAGCCCACGGACTCGCCATGGCGCAGGGCCCGGAGGACCGCGGGCAAAGTCCGGGGCTGGTAGATGCCCCGGCAGCCGACCGAGTCGCGTCCGGCCTCGATCTGCAGGTGCAGCCATTCGGGCTTGAGGTGCCGGGTCACCAGGAGCAGCGGGATGCCGTGGAGCCCGCCGATGGCCAGCATCAGCTCCCAGTTGGCGAAGTGCCCGGAGATGAACATCACGCCCTTGCCGCGGGCGGCGGCCTTCTGCCAGTGCTCGAAACCCTCTAGGACCGTGATGCGCTTGGCGTAGGTCCGATAGTGGCCCGGGAAGGGGGAGAAGTAGTGCATGAGCTCCAGGGCCAGGGTGCCGTAGTGGCGGTAGTTCTCCTGCAGGAGCTCCTCGCGCTTCTTTTGGGGGAGCTCGGTCAGGCAGCGGGCCATGTTGTCTCGGCCGACGCGCTTGCGCTTCCAGTCCAACAGGAACAGGAAGCTCCCCAGAATCCGGCCCAGGGCGATTTCCAGGCCGCGGGGCAGGAAAGAGACGGCTGTCCCGGCGCAGAAGAGGACGACGCGCAGGAAAGCCGAGAGGACGGGGCTCACGGGGAGATTATCGCAAATTCGGATGGCCACCCCAACGGAACCCGCGCCCCCCTCGTAGGGGGGCGCGGGTTGCGCGCGACCTCCGGTCGCGCGCCAGTCAACGGCAAGCTTCCCGTTATATCAAGGCACGACCTTGAACACCTTGTCGTGCGGATGGACCTTGGCGGACACCTTGATGCCGACCTGGTCGCCGGGCTTGGCCTCGGCGACTGGCTTGTGGTCCACCTGCATGGAGTCCACGGCCTGGGTGATGTCGTCGTGGGCGCCCCGGATGTGGATGGTGTCGCCGACCTTGAGGGTGTCGGTGAGCGCCACGATGCCGGCGGAGACGTGCGCGAAGTAGTGCGTGATCTTGCCGATCTCTTTTTCGGCCATAATGCCTCCTGAATGCTGCTTTATGACTAGAAGATATTCAATGTCCGCTCTCTTGTCAATCGTTCAGCCGCGGTAGCGCCGCACTCGCCGCATGGGCGTGCCGACGAGGCGCAGGGCCCGGGCCTCGGCCTCGCGGCGGATGCGTCCCTCGTCGAGGGTGACGAGCTCTTTGTCCTTGAGCAGCCAGCGGCCGTCGCACATGACATGGGTGATGTCCGCGGGGTGGGAGGAGTAGACGACGGCGGCCGCGAGGTCGTGGCGGGGCAGCCAGTGGGCTTGGCCGGTGTCGAACAGGAGGAGGTCCGCGGGCGCTCCCGGCGTGACGGCCCCGGCCGAGGCGGCCAGGCGCAGGAGCTGTGTGTGGGGCAGGGCTTCGGGCCTGCGCTGTTCGTTCTTCTGATAGAGGCCGGCCAGGCGCATGACTTCGAGCATGTTGAGGTCGTTGTTGGAGGCAGGGCCGTCCGTGGCGAGTTGGACCTGCACGCCGCGATCAAGAAACCTTTGGAGGGGGGCCATGCCCATGCCGAGCTTCATGTAGGTCTTTGGGCTATGGGCGACCGCGACTTTCTTCCTGGCCAGTATCTGGATGTCCCTGTCGTCGGCCGTGATGCAGTGGGCGGCGATGGCGGGGCGGGGGGTGTCGAAGAGGCCGAGTTCGTCCAAGTGGGCGATGGGGGTCTTGCCATGCGCGGCTTTGGAGCGTTCGACCTGCTCCTGGGACTCGGAGAGGTGGAGGTGGATGGGGAGCTTGTGCTTGTGGGCCGCCTCGACGACCTCCCTGAGGAAGGCGTCGGGGCACATGTAGGGGGAGTGCGGCCCGAGGGCGACTTTGAGGCGGCCGTCTGCGGCGCCGTTGAATTCGTCGGCGAAATCCAAAGTCCTCTGGAAAGTGGCGCGGCCGATCTCCTTGTCCTCCCCGAGCCCGAAGAGGCACCAGGCCAGCAACGCCTTCATGCCGGATCCTGCGACGACCTTGGCGACCTGGCGCATCCAGAAGTAATGGTCGGCGTAGCTGACCGTGCCGGAGCGGATCATCTCGCAGGCGGCCAGGGCGGCGCCCCAGTAGACGTCTTCCTCCTGCAGCGCGGATTCGGCGACCCAGATCTTCTCGTTGAGCCAGCGGTCGAAGGGGAGGTCTTCGGCCCAGCCGCGCACCAAGGTCATGGGGCTGTGGCAGTGGGCGTTGTGGAAAGCCGGGGTGACGAGGCGGTCGCGGCCGGAGAGGGTCTCGTCCGGCCTGAAGGTCTTGGGGACCTTCCCGACGGCGAGTATGGCTCGGCCGGAGACGGCGAGGTCGCAGCCGCGGAGGAGGGGGCGCTCGGGGTCGAGGGTGAGGATGTCGGCGCCCTTGAAGAGGACTTTCACGATCATATCATACATGTTATACTCAGTCCCACGGCTATGCAGAAGACCGCGGTCGCCGTCATCGGCTGGCTTTTCGCGGCCCTGGCGGCCTTCTCCATCGTATTCCACTTCTACGTCCTGGCCCGGCACCAGAGCCTCCTGTTCGGGCCCGTTCTGCAGACCGCCTTGTCGGTCGGCCTGTCCCTATGCGTCCTGATCCCGGCCGTCGGGCTGCTCAAGCGCCGCGAGTGGGGGCGCAAGGGGCTCATCGGCATGCTCTCCGCAGTCATCGCCTGGAACTTCTGGATCATCTTCCGGGTCCACTCCAAGTACGGGATCCCGCTGGGGGAGATGCTCGCCCCCTGGATCGTCGCGGCGGCGTCGCTGCTGCTCTTCGGGACCGTCATCTGCGTGCTCTGCCTGAGGTCCGTCCGCGAGGAGTTCAAGAAGGAAGCCTGAATGCGCTACCAATCCGTCCCCTGGCCTTAGAACATAGGCCCTTTTGCCGCTTTTCAGATAGCCCTTCGGCCCAGGCGCCCCAAGGTGCGGTTCCCTATACTATAGGCAGATGAAGGGAATACTGCTCCTGCTGGTCTCAGCCCAAGCCTTCGGCGCCTCCGCGCCCATCCGCCTCGCCAATCCCAGTCTCCCCATCGCGCGGCCCCAGCTCGGCGCCCTAGGCTCGATGCTGGCCGCGCCCGGCGCGTCCTTGGTCAACCCCACGGCCTCGTTGGCCCCGATTTTGACCGCGGCCATCCCCGCCCTCTCTCCCGTGCCCCAGCTCAAGCCCGCCTCCGTTCTCGCCGCCCCGACCGCTCCGGAAACGGTTCCGGCCGCAATGCCCGCCCTGGAGGCTTTGGCCGACAAGGTGCAGGTCCACAAAGACGGCCAGGACGGCAAGGCCATGGCCCGGTTCTACGACCAGGTCGGCCGCAGGAGCGACGCCGTGGACCCTGACGTCCCCAGCGCCATGGACGCCGTGGCCGAGTCAGGCGATTTCGGCGGGCAATTCCGCGTCCCCTACGACCCCAAGGGCCAGGTCGACCTCTCCAAGGTGGACGCCGAGCGCACCCCGGGCATGAAGCACGACAAGGACAAGGCCAAGGACCGGCTCAGCGAGGACCAGGAGGAGATGGACGCTCTCCAGCAGAAGCTCTACGCCGAAGGCAAGCGCTCGGTGCTCATCGTGCTGCAGGCCATGGATACGGCGGGCAAGGACGGCACCATCCGCTGGGTGCTTGCCGGCCTCAACCCCCAGGGCGTCAAGGTCACCAGCTTCAAGAAGCCCACGGCGGTTGAGGCCAAGCACCACTTCCTCTGGCGCATCAAGAAAGCCCTGCCCGGCAAAGGCATCATCGGCGTGTTCAACCGCTCGCAATACGAGGACATCCTCGTGCCCACCGTTTACAAGACCTTCTCCACCGAGGAAGTCGCCGGCCGCTACGACCAGATCAACGCCTTCGAGAAGAAGCTCGCCGACCAAGGCACCGTCATCTTGAAGTTCTTCCTGCACATCTCCAAGGACGAGCAGAAGGCCCGCCTGCAGGAGCGCCTCGACGACCCGGACAAGAACTGGAAGTTCTCGCTCGCGGACCTGGAGACCCGCAAGCGTTGGGACGACTTCCAGAAGGCCTACGGCAAGGTCCTGGCCCGAACCAGCACCCCCTGGGCGCCATGGCATCTCATCCCCGCCGACAAGAAGTGGTATCGCAACTACGCGGTCGGCCGCGTCATCAAGGAAGCCCTCCAGCGCATGGACCCCCGCTTCCCCAAGGTCGACTTCGACCCCAAGAAGATCAAGATCCCGGACTGATGCGCCGGCATCTCGGGCGCATCCTGCGTTCCCTCGCCTACCGGGACTTCCGCATCTATTTCTGCGGCATGCTGGTGTCCATGACCGGCACCTGGATGCAGGTCATGGCGCAGATGTGGCTGGTCTACCGCCTCAGCCGCTCGCCCTTCATGCTCGGGCTGGTCGGCTTCGTCAGCTCGGCGCCGGCGCTGGCGCTGGGCCTCTTCGGCTCCATAGCGGCCGACCGCTGGGGGCGCCGCAGGCTGATCCTGGTCACGCAGGCCCTCTGCTTCGCCCAAGCCTTGGCCCTGGCCGTGCTCACCATGACCGGGGCCATACAGCTCTGGCACATCTTCGCCCTCTCCTTCCTCCTCGGCATCGTCATGGTCTTCGATCTGCCCGCCCGCCAGGCCTTCGTGGCCGACCTCGTGGAGCGCGACGACATGGGCAACGCCATCGCGCTCAACTCCTCCCTCATCAACATCACCCGCACCGTGGGCCCCTCCTTGGCCGGCTTCCTGGTCAGCTTTCATGGCGAGGGCATCTGTTTTCTGCTCAATGCGGCCAGCTATCTGGCCATGATCGGAGGGCTGCTCTGGATGAAGGAGCGGCGCGCCGCGGCCGTGCCCGCCGGGGCCAGGGGACACCCGTGGCGCTACGTGCGCCGCGGCCTTGATTACGCGTTCGGACGGACCGACATGGCCGCCATGCTGCTCATGCTGAGCCTGCTGAGCCTGGCCGGCGTGCCCTTCCTCAACCTCATCCCGGTCTTCGCCGACCGTGTCTTCGGCACCGACGCCCGGGGCGCGGGACTCTTGATGGGCGCTATGGGCGTGGGGGCCGTGGCGGGGGCTCTGTCGCTCGCCCGCCGGGAGAGCCTGCGCGGGCTTCCCGGCCTGGCCGGGGCCGCGGGCGCCGCGTTCGGCGCCGGCATAATCCTGTTCTCCCTGTCCCGCGGCTTCCTCCCCGCGGCCGCGGCCATGGCCTTGACCGGCTGGTCCTTGATGACCGCCTTCGCCGCCTGCAACACCATGCTCCAGACCCTCGCGGAGGATGAGATGCGCGGCCGGATCATGGCCCTCTTTACCTTCACTTTCATGGGGGTGGCCCCGATCGGGAACTTCCTCCTGGGGGCGGCCGCCGAGAGTTATGGCGCGCCCGCGGCCGTGGGCTGTGGGGGGCTGGTCTGCCTGGCCGCCTCTTGGGTTTATTTCCGGCGCATGCCCATGATCCTGCCCGAGAGGCCGCTCTCCCGCGTCCCCGTACCGCTCACCGAAGACCTGTAAATCCGGGTCCCGGTCTAGGCTAGTTGGTCTGGCAGGTCTTGGCCAGGAGGGCCGGGCTGCCCGCGCCGGCGGAGCCGGCCGCGGCGGGCTCGAAGGTCTTCTGCAGGCCTTCGAGCACCTTCCAGGTGTATTGCACGTCCTCGGCCGCAAGCGCCGCCAGCCGGTGCGCCTCCTCCGGGTCGGTGGCGTGCAGGACCTTGTAGCGCTGCTCCGCCCCCAGGTACTGCTCCACCGGGATCTTGCCCGGCTTGGAGTCGATCTGCAGGGGGTTCTTGCCCTGCAGCACCAGGGCCGGGTTGAAGCGCATCAAAGGCCAGTAGCCGCAGTCCACGGCCAGCTTCTGGTGCTCCAGGCCCTTGCCTTCCTCGATGGGGAAGCCGTGCGCGATGCAGTGGCTGTAGGCGATGATGATGGCCGGTCCGTCATAGGCCTCGGCCTCCACGAAGGCCTTCACGGTCTGCGCGTCGCTGGCGCCCATCGCGACACGCGCGACGTAGCAGTTGCCGTAGCCCAGGGCGGTCAGGGCCAGGTCCTTGCGGGGGGTCTTCTTGCCGCTCGTGGCGAAGCGCGCGGTGGCCGCGCGAGGCGTGGCCTTGGAGGCCTGGCCGCCGGTGTTGGAGTAGACCTCGGTGTCGAGGACCAGGACCTTCACGTTCTTGCCCGAGCGCAGCACGTGGTCGAGGCCGCCGTAGCCGATGTCGTAGGCCCAGCCGTCGCCGCCCACCACCCAGACGCTCTTGCGCACCAGGCCGTCGGCGAGCTGGAGCAGGTCCTTGGCCGGCAGCTCGTCGATGCCCTTGAGC
>JACRDS010000057.1 GCA_016212825.1 Elusimicrobiota bacterium
CATATCGCCGAAGGTAACTCTCGAGACTGAGGACTAAGCGGGGAGGGCGAGGACGTCCCGGTAGGCGGCTTTGTAGCCGGTGAGCATGGCCGGGACCGTGAAATCCGCGGCGACGCGGGCCCGGGCCGCCGCTCCCAGGCGTCGGCGCAGGTCCGGGTCGGCCAGCAGCGAGCCCAGGGCCGCGGCCAGGGCGCCGGGGTCTGCCGGCTCCACCAGGAGTCCGTCCGTCCCGTCCGTCACGGCTTCCGGGACCCCGTCCACCCGGGAGGCGGCCACCGGCAGGCCCAGGGCCATGGCCTCCAGCAGGGCGTTGGGCAGCCCTTCCCAGAGCGAGGGCAGGACGAACACGTCGGCGGCGTTCATCCAGGCGCGCACGTCAGCCCGCTCCCCGGGCAGCTGCACCGCGCGCTCCAGGCCCAGGCGCGCGGCCTGCCGGCGCAGGCGGTCGCGCAGGGGGCCGTCCCCCACCACGGCGCAGCGCGGACGGTTCGGGCCCTTGAGTCTGGCCGCGGCGTCCAGGAGCACGGAGTGGCCCTTCTGCTCGTCGAGCCGGCCCATGGCGAGCAGGAGCGGTTCGTCCTCGCGCAGTCCCAGCTGCAGGCGCGCGCGCCGGCGCTCGGCCGCGGAAGGGATCTCGGGGAGGTCCACCCCGTTGCGCACGGTCCGGACCCGGTCCGGGGCATAGCCCAGGCGCAGCAGGAAATCGCGGGAGGCGTCGGATTCGGATATGAGCAGGTCGTCGGCGGAGCGGAGCCAGCGGTCGGCGAGCAGGGAGAGGCGGGAGCGGGAGCGGTAGTTGACGCGAGGGGAGCTCACCAGCCGGAAGGGGACGGCCGAGCGGCGCTCGGCGAAGCGGCAGAGCTGGATGGCCTGATACATCAGGGCGTGCACGAGGTCGGGCTTGGTCTCTGCGATGATCCGGGCCAGGGCCGCGACCTCGCGCCAGGAGGGCCAGCCGATCATCCCGAGGCTGCGGGTCTTCACCCCTTCCCGGTCCAGGCGCTGGCTGTAGTAGCCGGGGACCTTGAGCCCCACCACGCCGGCCACCTGGAACTCCCCGGGGCCCAGGCGCGTGGCCAGGGTGTAGAGGGTCTTCTCAGCGCCCCCGACCGTGGTCGACGTCGCGACGAAGAGGATGCGGGCCATCCGCTAGGGGTGCTTGAAGAAGTCCTTGATCGCCTGGCACACGGCGTCCACGGCGCCGAGCTCCAGCTCCGGGAACATGGGCAGGGCCAGGGCCGTGCGGCAGGCCTCCTCGGTGTGGGGCAGGGCCGTGGGCCGGATCCGGACTTCCATGTAGGCCGGCTGGCGGTGCACCGGGATCGGGTAGTAGACCCCGTTGCCGATGCCCTTCTCCGTGAGGTGCCTGGCCAGCTCGTCGCGCCGGTCGCAGCGGATCACGAAGAGGTGGAAGGTGTGGTTCGTGCCGGAGCGCCCCGGGTCCGGGAGGAATACGGGCAGCCCCTGCAGGTTCTGGCTGTAGCGCAGGGCCACGGCCCGGCGCTTCGCCGTCCATTCGGGGAGGTACTTCAGCTTGACGCGCAGCACCGCGGCCTGCAGCTCGTCGAGGCGGCAGTTCTGCCCCACGCGCACGTGCCGGTAGGCGGGGCCGCCCGTCTCCCGGCCGCAGTTGCGCAGTTGGCGCACGGCCTCGGCCAGCTCCGGGTCCGAGACCGTCACGGCGCCGGCGTCGCCGGCCGCGCCCATGTTCTTCGAGGGATAGAAGCTGAAGGCGCCCGCGTCCCCGATGGTCCCCACGGTGCGGCCCTTGTAGGTGGTCAGGTGCGCCTGGGCGCAGTCCTCCACGACGCGCAGGTCCTTCTCCGCGGCCAGGGCCAGGAGCTCGTCCATGTCCGCCGGGTAGCCGAAGAGGTGCACGGGGACCATGGCTTTGGTCTTGGGGCCTGCGGCGGCGGCGGCCGCCGCCGGGTTCATGGTCATGGTGACCGGGTCGATGTCCACGAAGACCGGCGAGGCGCCCAGGGCCGAGACCGCGGTGGCCGTGGCGATGAAGGTGAAGGAGGGGACCAAGACCTCGTCCCCGGGCCCCACCCCGACGGCTTCCAGGGCCACGCGCAGGGCGTCGGTGCCGTTGGACACGCCCACCGCGTGGGGGGCGCCGGTTGTAAGGAAATCCGTCCGACCGGCACCTGCGGAACCTCCGATACCGCAGGCGCGCAGGGCCGCGGCGAACTCGGCCTCGAACTGCTTGACCTCCGGGCCCAGGATGAAGATCCCGGAGTCCACCACCCTCACCACGGCCTGGCGCAGTTCCGGGGCCAGTCGTTCGTGCTGGGCTTTGAGGCTGAGCAGCGGGATGTTGGTCGTCATGGTCTGTTTCAATAGGCCCCCTTGGCCGAGAGCATGGCCGGGATGGTCTTGAGGATGATCTCGAGGTCTAGCCCCAGGGACCAGTGCTCGATGTAGAACATGTCCAGGGCGAAGCGTCGGGCGCCGGAGACGTCGGAGCGGCCGGAGACCTGCCAGAGCCCCGTGATGCCGGGCAGCACGTTCATGCGCTTGCGGGCCGTCGCGCCGAACTCCGCCTGCAGGGCCTCGAGCTCCCCGGTGGCCAAGGCCAGGGGGCGGGGTCCCACCACGCTCATCTCCCCCTTGAGGACGTTGATGAACTGCGGCAGCTCATCGAGGGAGAATCGGCGCAGCCAGCGGCCGGCCCGCGTGACGCGCGGGTCGCCCTTGGCCTTGAAGAAGGCTCCGCCCTGGGAATTGAGGCCCTGGACCGCGCCGAGGCGGGCTTCGGCATCCGTCGCCATGGTGCGGAACTTGTACATGCGGAAGACCCGCCCTTTGTAACCGTAGCGCTTCTGCCTGTAGAGCACGGCGCCGGGGGAGTCCAATCTGATGAGCAGCGCCGCCAGGAACCAGGGCAGTCCCGCGGCCAGGAAGACCAGGAGACAGAAGAGGAGGTCGAACACCCGTTTGGCCGCGAAGTTGGCGGCGGTCAGGGAACCGTGCTGGATGCGGTAGGCGGGCAGGCCCAGGCTGTGGTCCATCTGCACCTCGCCCAGGCGCAGCTCGAGGATGTCGGGGAGCATCTTGAAGGACGTGCCCCGGGCGTCGCAGAGCTCCGCGGCCTCCAGGATGCGGTCATGGGGGAGGGCGGGTTCGAAGAGGATGAACTCGTCGCAGGGGGACTCCGCCAGGAGGCGCTCCAGCTCCGCGGACGGAGGCAGGGCGGCGAGCTCCCGGACCTCGGCCCCGGGGTGGCTGGAGAGGAAGCGGGCGCGCACCTCCCGGGCCACGGCTCCGCCGCCGATGAGCAGCGCCGTCCGGGCGGCCCCCAGCATCGCCAGCCGGGAGTCCAGCCACAGGACCAGGGCCTGGCTGGCCGAGACCAGGACCGCGGAGATGGGCAGGGCCAGCATGAGCATCATGCGCGAGTATTCCAGGCGGGAGTACACATAGGTCGCTACCATGACCGCGGCCGCGGCCAGGCAGCAGCCTTTGACGATCCGGATGAGCCGGTCCGCCAGGCCGAGCCAGGGGGCTTCGTAGAGGCGCGCCGCATACCACAGGATCATGAGCCAGAGCGGGACCACGGCGTAGAGGAGCTTGGCGTAGAGCGTCCAGTCCGGGACGGGGCCGGGGACGGGGAAGGCGGCGACCCAGGCCTCGCTGCGGAAGCGCCAGAGATAGGCGAGCCGGTACGCGGCGACCACGGCCGCCGCGTCGCAGACCAGATGTAGGCCTGCGCGCAGGGCCGCGCGCAGGGTCTGCGGCGCGGAGATCGCCATCAGCGGCTCTGCCCGGCCGTCCCATCGGCCTTGTAGAAGGGCACGAGCTTCTTCATGGCGGCGAGGAGCGGGGCGGGGTCGGGCCGGGAGCAGAGCTCATCCAGCTCCCGGATCGTGCCGCGCATGAGGGCCAGGTCGGCCTCCTCGGGCACGGCCGAGAAGATGTCCGGGTGCCCGGTGTCCTTGCGTACGTCCTTCTCGCGGAAGATCTCCTCGAAGAGCTTCTCCCCGGGGCGCAGCCCCGTGAACGATATCTTGATGTCGCGCTCCGGCTCCAGGCCGGAGAGCAGGATGAGGCTGCGCGCGACGTCGACCACCTTGACGGACTCCCCCATGTTGAGCACGAAGATCTCCCCGCCGCCGCCCAGGGCGCAGGCCTGCAGGATGAGGTGTACCGCCTCCTGCGTGGTCATGAAGTAGCGGGTCACGTCGGGGTGCGTGACGGTCAAGGGCCCGCCCGCCGCGATCTGCTCCTTGAAGATGTTGATGGCGGAGCCGGAGCTGCCCAGCACGTTGCCGAAGCGCACGGACATGAACTTCGTCGCGGAGGTCTCGGAGAGGGCGCGGATGACCATCTCGCCCAGGCGCTTGGAGGCGCCCATGACGTTGGCCGGCCGCACCGCCTTGTCCGTGGAGATGTAGAGGAAGCGCTCCACCCCGTGCTTGACCGACATCTCCGCCAGGAGATGGGTGTTGAGGGTGTTGTTCTTGACCGCCTCCTGGGGGTTGGACTCCATCAGCGGGACATGCTTGTGCGCGGCGGCGTGGAAGACCAACTGCGGCTTGTGCAGCAGGAAGAGGTTCTCCAGGGTGGTCTCGTCGCCCACGTCTCCCGCGACCGGGACGTGCACGGCCGGAGCGCGCGCCGCGCTGAGCTCCCGGTCGATGTAGAAGAGGGCGGTGTTGTGGTTCTCCAGGAGGATGAGCTTGGCGGGCTTGAAGCGCTGGATCTGGCGGCAGAGCTCGGAGCCGATGCTCCCGCCGGCGCCCGTGACCAGGACCGACTTGCCGGCCAGGATGTGCCTGACCGCCTCCAGGTCGGTGTGCACCGGCTTGCGCTGGAGCAGGTCGGAGAGCTCGACCTTGCGCAGGCCCCGGTGCCGCCCGGACTCGCCGCGCAGGTTCTCCTCGATGGTGGGGACGGTCTTGAACTGGATGTGCCCGTCGCCGTGGTGCTTGCACAGCTCCATGAGCTCCCGGATGACCCCGCCGCGGGAGTGGTTGAGCGCCACGACCACCTCGTCGACCCCGTGGGCGGCGATGAGCCGGGGCAGGACCTGCCGGCCGCCGAGGATGGGCACGCCGTGGATGCGCATGTGCCACTTGGCCCGGTCGTCGTCGACGAACCCCACGATCCGGTGGGTGGGGCGCTTGCGCCTCTGCATGTCGCGCACGATGCTCTCGCCCAGGTCCCCGGCGCCGAAGATGAGCAGGCGCGGCAGGTCCTGGGCGTCCTCCTTCCAGCGCTGCTCGCGCGTGAGGCGGATGCCCAGGCGCATGGAGCCGACCAGGATGAGGGCGAGGACGGGGTCGATGATGAGGACGGAGCGGGGGAAGTCCGCGTGCTGCAGGAAGAGGGTCGCCGCGATGACCACGACCTGGCTGGCCGCCATGGCCTTGGCCAGGGTCCACAGGTCCGAGAGGCTCGCGTAGCGCCAGAGGCCCTGGTAGGCGCCCAGGTAGGAGAACGCGGCGCCGCGCAGGGCCAGGACCACCCAGATCGTGCGCCAGAACGCGGGCCAGACCCAGGCGGGGGCGTTGAAATCGAACCGCAGCTGGAACGCCAGCCAGTAGGAGGCGGCGAAGGCCGCCAGGTCGAGACCGACGACCGCCACCCGCCGATAGGGGCCGGAGAGATTCCCCATGATATGAGATTGTACCAAAGATGGACGGGCGGGGGCCTAGAAGCGGGGGCGGGAAGCGGCGTTGAGCCTCAGCCAGGGCCGGATCGCGTCGCGGTTGGCCGCCAGCAGGAGCAGGATGCAGAAGCAGCAGATGACGATGCCGGTGTAGCTCTTGTAGTGCAGGCAGACGCTCATGGTGATGAAAAGCATCCAGAAGACCAAAGTGGAGACCAGGTGCGGGAGGCTGACCTGCCCGGCGTGGCTCAGCACCACGAGCAGGTACACGGACATGACGCCCGCGGACAAGGTGGTCGCCGCGGCGATCCCGGCCAGGCCGAAGCGGCTTTCGAGCAGCCGCCCCGCGACGACCAGCACCGCCACGGAAAGGGTCGCCGCGAAGAACACATGCGCCGAGCGCCGGGCGGCGATTAGGTAGCGGGTCAGCACCACGGAGACGCCGAAGAAGGGCAGCTGCACGATCCCGATCTTGATGACGCGCGTCATGCCGGCGGTGCCGCCTGCCTGCGCGGGCCAGGGGAGGATGACCGCCACGGCCGCGTCCGCCCAGCCGTAGACCGCCATGACGACGGGCAGGGTCGCCAGGGTGATGACCCATAGGAAGAACGAGGTGTCATGCTCGGCCAGCTCCTTGGCCGTGTCGTGGCGCGACGCGAAATAGGGCACGACCACGGCGGTCAGCGCCGTCGCGATGACGCCGGTGAGGAACAGGATGACCTTGTAGCCGAAGCCGAACAGGGCGACGCTGCCGGCCGGCAGAGCCGCCGCCAGGGTGTTGGTGATGGGGAGCGTGAGGCCGGCGAGGAGGGACGCGCCGACCAGCGGCAGGTACTGCAGGGTCAGCGCCTTGGCGGAAAGTCGCAGGCCGGGGCCAGCCGCCGACGGCGGCTCCGCCCTCCCGCGGCCCCAGAGATAGAACAGCAGGAGGGCCAGGTTCACCGCCTGGCCGGCCAGCATCCCCCAGGCCGCCGCCATCACCCCCAGGGCCGGGTAGAGGGTCAGGACGGCGGCCACGGCGACGACCGCGACCGCCAGCTGCGCCAGCGCGGCCACCGCCTGGTTCCCGGAGGCGTTGAGGGCCGCGTTCAAGACGATCAGCGAGCCTCCGAGCGCCATGATGGCCGCTCCGACCAGAAGCACCTCGCGGACCGCGGCCAGCTTCTGGGCGTCGAACCCCGGGGCGATCCATTGGGCATAACTCCCGAACAGGGTGGCCAGCAGCAGGGCGACCGTCGCCAGGACGGCGCTCAGGCGCAGGACCAGCCGGGTCAGCTCAGGCCAGGCGCCGGGTCCGCCGCGCAGCAGGCCGGAGCCTACGAAGTGAGGCACCAGCGCGGTCCCCAGCGGGACGAGGAGCACGTTCACGAACAGGGTGGGCACCACCATGCCCGTGTAGAAGACGTCGAGGGCGTAGCCCGTGCTGTCGGCGCGCATGAGCAGGTAGTCGCGCAGGAAGAACGCGAGGAAGGTCGCGGCCGTGATGACGGCCACGGTCGCGGTCTGGCCCAGGACGGCCAGCCGCTCGCGAGTCCACATATCAGCTCGGCTTGCGGGCGGGCCCCCGCTCCAGCCAGAGGGAGGTCCAGCCCAGCGCGCCCATCAGCATGAGCAGCTGCAGGTAGGTGTAGCGGAGACGGAAGAGCGTCCCGACGTTGGGCTCGAAGGTCCCGATCATGGTCAGGAGCGCGCAGGCGAAGACCAGGACCATGGCGGCCCCGAGCGAGCGGCGCCGCCGCTGAAAGACCAAGAGCCCCGGAGCCAGCAGATACCAGACCGCGGTCTCGCCCACTCCGAGCAGGACGGGCAGGCTGGTCTTGGCGAGCCAGTCGCTCGGGAAGGGAGCGAAGGCCGCCACCTGCAGGGCCCGGGGGGCGTAGCTGATGATGTCGCCGGCGCTCTGCAGCGCGGCGTCCCCGTCGATGAGCGTGCGGGCCGCGATGCTGCGGTTGTATTGCGCGAGCCCGTAGCGGGTCTTGCCGACCAGTTCAGCCTGCTGGTCCAGGTAGGCGGGGAGCCAGGGGGATTGGCGCCAGCCAAAACCGGCCAGCGGCAGATTGGCATACAGGGTCCCTTCCAGAGAGGCCATGGCGTAGCGCGATGCGCCGGACAGCAGGATCCTGCTGGCCAAGACGCCCGTCGCCACCAGCGCGAGGACCATGGCAGGACCGATGAGCCGGCGCGCGCCGGCCGGGCGCCGGATGAGCGTCGCCGCGAGCGCGGTCAGCCATGCCGCCAGGGAGGCGACCAGAAGCAGCTTCAGATAATACGGCCGCACGAAGAAGACCAGCGCGATGCCTGCCGCGGCATAACCTGCCCCGGCGATGACCCCGCGCCGATCCCCCCGCTCGGCGCGCAGCAAGGCATAGACGATGAGCAGGACGCCGGCGATCGAGAAGCTGTCCTTGTGGATCTGGCCGTACCAGACCAATGCGGAGGGGAACGTGACGAAGAGCGCGGAGGCGGCGAGGCCGCCCCAGACGCCGACCCGGCCCGGCCAGAGCCTGCGGCCGATCTTGAAGATGAGGAGGCCGCTGAGAGCGTGCAGGGCCGCGTTGATGGGGATGAGCAAGGTCGGGTCAGGCCCGAAAAGGACGTAGAGCGCGGCGAGGGCGGCGACGTTCCCTGAGCCGCCGCCTGCCGGCCACATGGACCAAGCGCTCCAGCCGTCCTTCTTGATGAGCTCCGCGAGGGCGAGCGCCTGGTTGTGGAAGAAGATGGCGTCGTTGTTGAGCAGCCCGTTGCTCGCGTGCAGCGACCCGAGCATGGGCAGCACCAGCTTCTGCAGGAGCAGGGCCGCGGTGACCGAGTAGCAGAAATAGGTGACCCCGACCAGGATGGTGTGCCGGGCGGGCCACTCGTGGTCGTTTTTCACTGTCCGTGATTAAACCATTTTTGGCGCGGCGTCTTGAGGCATCCGCCGCCCGGCGCTTGTCTCGGAGACGGCAAAGAGATATCATGAAGCCTCTTCCGGCGCGACGCTCCCGATAGGCCTCTGCATGCAGCCTGATCCCTTCAAGAGACTCATCCGCTGGGGACTCTGCGCCTGGGGCCTGTGCCAGCCGGTCTCCATCGCCGGGGCCAACATCGCCACGGGGGCCGTCCTGGCCGGCCTGGTCGGCTATGCCCTGCGCAGCCGCTCCTTCCCAGCCTTGCGGACTCCCCTGGAGAAGCCGCTGGGGCTCTATCTCGCCGCGGCGCTGCTGGCCTGCGTGTTCGCGCAGGACCCTGGAGAGAGCCTCCGGCACATGAATACCGAGGTGCACAGGGTGGCGCTCTTCTATCTCTTCTCGGCCGCGTTCGCGGTCGAGGCAGCGCCGGCCGTGCTGGGCTGGTGGGCCGCGGGGTTCCTCGTGACCGCGGTCATCGGCCTGCTCCAGGTGTTCTTCTGGCACGCGCTGGGGCCTTTCCCCGAGAACGCCGGGCCCTACTACAAGTGGTGCGAGGTCCCGCACTTCTGGCAGTGGATCTGGTTCTCGAGCCGGGCGCATGGGACGATCAACGCGGTCTCTTATGGGGAGATCATGGGGCTGGCCCTGGTCGGCGGAGCGAGTCTCGTCGCCGTCCGCCGGCGGCTGGGCGTCGCGGTCGGCCGGAGCGCCATGGCCTTCTGCGCGCTGGTCTGCCTGGCCTGGGTGCTTAGCGGGACGCGGGGGGCTTGGCTCGGCGCGCTCGTGAGCCTGGGCCTGCTCAGGGCTCTGTTGGCGCCGCGCCGGGCGGTCTTGGAGCTGGCGGGCGCTTCCCTCGCGGCCGGCATGCTGGTGCTGGTCGCTGGACGGATGCGCAACGCCGGCGCGTTGGACGCGGTCAGCTTCACCTGCCGGTGGGAGCTCTGGGATGTGGCGCTGCGCATGTTCCGGGACCATCCGGTTTCCGGCGTGGGGATCCACAACTTCGGGGCCATGTTCCCGCGCTACCATTCCGTCCCGTTCCTGTGGCAGCAAACCTGGGGCGACCCGCACAACCTCTGGCTGGCCCAACTGGCCGAGCGAGGGGTCGTCGGCTTCACGGCGCTGTGCCTGCTGCTGGGCGCGATGATCCGGCAGTCCTGGACTCGGTTCCGCAGGAGCGCGTCCTTCCTCAGCCTCTGGTGCCTGACCTGGCTGGTCGGCTTCCTGGTCATGAACCTGACCGAATCCGCTTTCCAGGTCGCCATGCTCTGGATGCCGACCATGATCCTCTACGCCTGGATGGAAAGGGCCGAGGAGAAGATCGCGGCTTCTTAGGAGAGCCGCTTGACGACCTTGGCGGGAACCCCGAAGGCCACGCAGTCCTTCGGGATGCTATTGTTCACATAGCTGAAGGCTCCCACGACCGAGTTCTCGCCCACGGTGACCCCGGGCATCACCACCGAATGGGAGCCGATGCGGCAGTTGCGCTCCAGCGTGACCTGGCCGCCTTTGTCGTCGATCGTGGAGACCGAATAGACCGAGCAGTGAGAGCCGATCTGGACGTGGTCGCCGATGACGACCCCGTTCTTGGCGTTGATGTAAGTGAAGGCGCCGATGTCCGTGTATCGTCCCAGCTTGAGGTTCCTGCGGTTCTGCACCATCCAGTTGTACTTGGTCGGGCGGCCCTCCGGGATGGCCGGGAAGCGCCAATTCTTGAACCTGTCGCTCATTTCGTCCTCGCCGAGAGTACGGCCTCGCAGATCGCGCGCACGTCGCCTTCCGTCAGGTCGGAGCCGCTGGGCAGGCAGAGGCCTTTCACGAAGAGCTCCTCGGAGACCTTGCCGCCGACGGCCCGGCAGCCGGAGAAGACCGGCTGCAGATGGAGGGGCTTCCAAAGCGGGCGGGATTCGATGTCCAGCGTCTCAAGATGCTGCCGGATGGCCTCCGGGGACGCGCCGAAGGCCTTGGAATCCACGAGGATGCAGGTCAGCCATCTCGTGGCTCGGCCGAAGCCGGCTTCCGGCATGAAGCTGATGCCGGGGCGGTCTCCCAGGAACTTCCGATAGAGCTCGAAATTCCTCCGCCTGGCCGCGATCCGGTCCGGCAGGACCGCCAGTTGGCCGCGGCCGATGGCGGCCAGCACGTTGCTCAGCCGGTAGTTGAACCCGATCCGGGAGTGCTGGTAGTGGGGGGCGGGGTCGCGCGCCTGGCGGGAGAGGAAGCGCGACGCCTCCGCCAGCTCCTGGTCCGCGGTGGCGAGCATCCCGCCCCCGGCCGTGGTGATGATTTTGTTGCCGTTGAACGAGAAGATGCCGGCCCAGCCGAAGGTCCCCGCGTTGCGGCCGGCGCAGGTGGCGCCCAGGGCTTCCGCGGCGTCCTCGATGAGGGGAACCCCGTGCCGCCGGCAGATCCCCTCGATGGCCTCGAGGTCCGCGCACTGGCCGTAAAGGTCCACGGCGATGACGGCGCGCGGGAGGCGCCCGCGCTGGGCGCACCGGCCCAGCTCGTCCGCCAGAAGGCCTGGGTCCATGTTCCAGGATCGGGTATCGCTGTCGATGAAGACGGGGCGGGCGCCCTCGTAGACGATGGGGTTGGCGCTGCCGATGAAGGTCAAGGTCGAGCAGAAGACCTCGTCGCCGGCCTTGAGGCCCAGATGGCGCAGGGCCAGGTGGATGGCGGCCGTGCCGCTGGAGAGCGCCACCGCGTGCTTGACCCCGACCAGGCGCGCGAACTCCGTCTCGAAGGCGTCGATGTGGGGCCCGACCGGCGAGATCCAATTGCTGGCGAACGCCTCGTGGACGAAGTCCAGCTCCTTGGTGCCCAGATGGGGCGGGGAGAGATAGATCCGCCGGCGCTTACCGCTCATCGCCCGAGCTGCCCATGAATTCCGGCATCGTGGCGCTGCCGGGCGCGCTGACGCCCTCCCGCTTGAGCAGGCCGAGGACCGTGCGCCCGATGATCCTCAGGTCGAGCCATAGCGACTGATGTTCCACATACCAGACATCGAGTTCGAATTTCTGCTCCCAGCCGATCGCGTTGCGGCCGTTGACCTGCGCCCAGCCGGTGATCCCGGGCTTGACCTCGTGGCGTCGGGCCTGGCGGGGAGAATAGCGCGGCAGGTATTGTACCAAAAGGGGCCGCGGTCCCACGATGCTCATGTCCCCGGCCGCGACGTTGAAGAGCCCGGGCAGCTCGTCGAGGCTCGAGGCGCGCAGGAACCGCCCCAGGGCCGTGAGCCGCCTCTCGTCGGGCAGGAGCTCCCCCGAGGCGTCGCGCGCGTCCGTCATGGTGCGGAACTTCCACAGGCGGAAGAGTCCGCCGCGCAGGCCGGGGCGGGTCTGGCCGAACAGCACCGGCGCGCCGAGCTTGAGGCGGACCAGCAGGGCGACGGCCAGGAGGACCGGGCTCAGGACGAGCAGGCCCAGGAGCGCGGCGCAGAGGTCGAAGGCGCGTTTCACGAAGAAGGATTGATTTTACGATATAATGGCTGTCATGCGCATCGCGCGCGTCTCCACGGTCCCCTACTTCATGACCGCCCTGCTGGCCGGGCAGCTCGAGTCCCTGCTGCGCGGCGGGGCATCGGTCACGGTCATCACCAGCCCGGGCCCGGAGCTGGAGGGGCTGCGGGCGAAGCTGCCCTCCCTGGGGATCGAGACGGTCGACATCGCGCGGCGGGTCTCGCCGCTCCGGGACCTCCTGGCCCTGGTCCGGCTCTTCCTGGCCCTGCGCCGCGGGCGGTTCGACATCGTCCACTCGACCACGCCCAAGGCCGGCCTGCTCTGCGCCATCGCCGCGAGACTGGCGGGGATCCCCGTCCGCCTGCATACCTTCACCGGCCAGCCCTGGGTCCACATGCGGGGCCCGCTGCGCTGGCTGGCGCGCTGGAGCGACAGGCTGGTCGTCGGGCTGAACACGCATTGCTGGGCCGACAGCGAGAGCCAGCGGCGGTTCCTGGTGGAGCAGGGGATCGCGGCTGCGGCCCGGCTGTCGGTCGTCGGTCCGGGCTCGGTGGCCGGCGTGGATCTGGAGCGCTTCGACCCGGCTCGTTTCCCGGAGGCGGACCGGCTGGCCTTGAGGAAAAGGCTCGGCGTCCCGGCGGAGGTCCCGGTGCTGCTCTTCGTGGGCCGCCTCACGGCCGACAAAGGGGTGCGCGAGCTGTTGACCGCTTTCCAGGCGCTCAAGGCCGCCGGCAGTCCCGCGCACCTGGTCCTGGCCGGGCCGCTGGATCCGGACAGCGGCGCGGGCGGAGGGATCTCCGGATCGGATCTTTCCGGCGTCCGGGACGCCCACCCGGTGGGGCACGTGGACAGCCCGGAATCGTATATGGCCATGGCGGACGTCCTCTGCCTTCCGAGCTATCGGGAAGGATTCGGCAGTTCTGTCATAGAGGCCGCGGCCATGGGCGTGCCGGCCGTGGGCACGCGCATCTACGGCTTGTCGGACGCCGTGGCCGACGGGACCACGGGCGTCCTGGTGCCGCCGCGGGACGCCGCAGCCCTGGCGGCCGCTCTGGAGGGGCTCCTGGCCGGCGAGGAGCGCCGGCGGGAGATGGGACGCGCGGCCCGGCGGCGCTGCGCGGAGCTCTTCGATTCCCGGCGGATCAACGGCCTGCTGGCCGAGGAATACCGCGCCCTGCTGCGCGCTAGCGCCGGGGCTTAGAGGCCAGCAGGCCCCAGAGATAGCTCGAGTAAGGGCTGGCGCCCATCCTCTGCGCCTCCGCCCGCACCTGCGCCGGCCCGATCCAGCCGGCATCCAGAGCGATCTCCTCCAGGCAGGCCACCATCAGCCCCTGGCGGTCCTGCACGGTCTGCACGAAGCTGGCCGCGTCCATCAGGCTCTGGTGCGTGCCGGTGTCGAGCCAGGCGATGCCGCGGCCCATCTTGAGCACCCGCAGCTCTCCCCGCTCGAGGAAGACCTTGTTGAGGTCCGTGATCTCCAGCTCGCCGCGGGCGCTGGGCTTGAGCCTGGCCGCCTCGGCGCAGACCTCGGCCCCGTAGAAATAGAGCCCGGGCACGGCGTAGCCGCTCTTGGGCTTCTTGGGCTTCTCCTCCAGGGACATGGCGCGGCCGCGCGCGTCGAACTCCACCACCCCGTAACGCTCGGGGTCTTTGACCTGGTAGGCGAAGATGGCCCCGCCGGACCTGGTCCGGGCCGCCTGGCGCAGCATGTCGGTGAGGCCGTGGCCGTAGACGATGTTGTCGCCGAGGATGAGGCAGGCGGACCGGCCGGCCAGCCAGGACCGGCCGATGGTGAAGGCCTGGGCGAGACCTTCCGGTCTCGGCTGCTCGGCGTACGCGAAGCGCATGCCCAGGCGCTTGCCGTCGCCGAGGAGCTCGCGGAAGCCGGGCAGGTCGTGGGGAGTGCTGATGACCAGGACCTCGCGGATGCCCGCCAGCATGAGGGCGCTGAGCGGATAGTAGATCATGGGCTTGTCGTAGACCGGCATCATCTGCTTGCTGACGACCTTGGTGCAGGGGTAGAGCCGGGTGCCCGCCCCGCCCGCCAGGATGATCCCTTTCATGCTCTCCCTCCTAGAGCCCGCGCGCCCGCAGGTCGTGTATCTGGACCAGCCCCACGCTCCGGCCGCGGCCGTCGACCACGGGCAGCACGTTGAAGGGCCTCTTGCGCAGCTCCATGATCTCCACGGCGCGCGAGGCCAGCGCCTCGGGCCGGATGGTGGTGGGCCGGAGGTTCATGATCTGCCGGACGGAGAGCTCCTGGATGTCGCGGCCCTGCTCCAAGACGCGGCGGATGTCGCAGTCCGTGACCAGGCCCTGGAGCCGGCCCCGGCGGTCCACCACGGCCACGGCGCCGGCGTGCTGACGGGTGAGCTCCACCAGCATGCGGCTGACGCGCGCGTCCTCGCGCACCACGGGGTTGTCCTGGCCCTTGCGCATGACGTCGGCCACGGTCAGGGTCAGGCGCTTGCCCAGCTGGCCGGCCGGATGGTTGTGCGCGAAGTGTTCGGCGCGGAAGTTGCGCAGCTTCATGAGGGCCACGGCCAGGGCGTCGCCCACGGCCAGGGCGGCGGTGGTGCTGCAGGTGGGGGTGAGGTTGAGGGGGCAGGCTTCCTGGGCCACGGGCGTGGCCAGGACCACGGCCGCGGCCCGGGCCAGGGTCGAGCGCGGCTCGGCCGTGATGGCGATGAGCTTGGCGCCGATGGCGCGCAGGCGGGGCAGGAGATCGTTGAGCTCGTCGGACTCGCCGGACTTGCCGATGGCCAGGACGAGGTCCTGCCGCTGGATGAGGCCGATCCCGCCGTGCTTGGCCTCGGCCGGGTCGAGGTGGACGGCCGGGGTGCCGGTGGAGGCCAGGGTCGCGGCCACCTTCTGCGCGATGAGCCCGGACTTGCCCACGCCGGTGAGGATGACCTTGCCCCGGCAGCGGGCCATGAGCTCCACAGCCTTCCCGTAGGAGCCGTCGACCGAGGCGCGCAGGGCGCGCAGGGTCTTGGCCTCCAGGGCGATGACGCGGCGGACTTCCTCGGCCACGGCCCGGTCGCGCGGTTTGTTTTTCATGGGTTCAGGGGATGCGGAAATCGATGTTCGTGAGATCCATCAGGCTCATGTAGCGGCGGCCGTTGGCGGAAGCGGGGGAAGGTTCCAGTGTCGCGGTCAGCACCAGGTCCGCGCCGGGCGGCACCTGGTCGAAGCGGGAGACGAAGGTGAAGCGAGCCTCGGCCAGGGCCAGGTCCCGGACCGTGTCGCGGACGAGCTCGAGGATCTCGTCCTGGGCGACCAGGATGAAGTGCCGGCGGCCCGCGCGGTATTCGCGCGTCAGGACCGTGGTGATGTTGTCCTGGATCTGCTTGAAGATCCGGAACATGCCGAGGGCGTAGTTGTAGGCTTTGCGCGTCTGCTCCACGGCTCCCTTGAGGGTGAGCAGGTACTGCGTGCGCTTCCAGTCGAGTTGGGTGACCTTGATGATGCCCTTGCGCGCCAGCCGGCGGATGAGGAGGTTGGTCGTGCCCAGGGACAGGCCCAGGCTTCGGGACAGGTCGCGCTGGGTGCTGGTGGGCTTGCGGGAGAGCTGCTGGATGAGCAGGAACTCCTTCTCCGCCAGGGGGCTGTCAGGGCTCGGCATGGCTATGTTCGAATATTGAACATTCTATCATTTCTCCCAGGCCGCGCGCAGTGCCGCAAGCAGGCGCTGGAACTCCCGGCTCTGGGAATGCTCCCGGGCCAGGGCGATGCGCTCCTCGCGCAGCGCCGAGGTCTCGGTCCGGGGCAGGTCCCGGGCGATGCTCACCCACCCGGAAGGGTCATCGGACACGTGGACCAGCCGGCCCAGGGGCGCGAAGCAGGGCAAAGAGGTGGCCAGGATGGGGCGGCCCATGGCCAGGCACTCGTAGAGCTTGGCCGGAATCACGCCCAGGAGGAACGGATCCTTGCGATACGGCAGGAGGAAGCCGTCGAAGCGCTCCAGGAGCGGCGCCAGTCCATCGTATCCGATGGGGGGCGAGCGCCTCGCGCCGGCCGGCAGGGGCGCGGCGCCTTTGCCGGGGCCGTGCACCGTGACCTCGAAGCCCGCCTCGCACAGCGCGGCTAGGTAGGCGGGGTCATGGTCGGGCCCCCAGGTCCCGAAGTAGCAGAGTCGGCGGAACCGCGGATCGGGCGGCTCGACCGCGAAGAAGGCGTCGGGCACGCCCTGGTGGACCTGGACCACGTTGGAGTGTTCCGCGCGCTTCTGCTGATAGAGGAAATCCGAATCGCAGACGACCAGGTCCGCGCGGGCCAGGAGTTCGGATTCCTGGGTCGGGAGGTCGGCGGGTGCTCCCGGATGCGCCCGGAAGTTAGCGGCGCAGTCATAGACGGTGACGCGGGGATCGAGCCCGCGGATGAGCGCCAGGCTCGTGGCCGTCGGGAGATAGGCGATCAGCAGCGGCCCGGGCCGCAGGCCGGCGGCCCGCAGCGCTGAGACGATCCCGGGGATGAGGATGGCCGAGTTGCAGCGGCGGAAGGCGCGGCCTGTCGGGGGCAGCACCCGGGGCGCGATGACGCGCAGGTTCTGCGGCAGCCCGGCCCTCCGCGGCGCGGCCAGGGACTTGAGTCTGTCCCAGACCCGGCCCAGGTCGCTCGGGCCGGGGCCGCGGAACCCGGTGTTCTCGACGAAGAAAACGTCATGGCCGGCCGCCGCCAGCTGGGAGGCGAAGATCTGGTGGCGCTGCCAGGCCGCCGACCAGTCGACGCCGCTGAGGACGACGACCTGGGCGCGCTCGAAGCCGGACCTCATCGCCTCACTTGCGGGAGAGGGCGGGGACCAGGAGCGAGACGTAGCGCGCCAGGGAGTCCGCGCCGGAGGGCATGCGGTCCAAGCCCAGGGCCGCGAGCTTGAAGTTGTTCAGGGCCTCGGAGGCGGGCCGCGGCGCCGGGAGGGGGAACCGGTCCGAGGACACGGCCTCGACCTCCACCTGCGCGCCCAACTGCTCGACGATGAGCCGGGCCACGTCGTGGCGCGTGAGGACCCCGGGGTTGGCCATGTGGTAGGTCCCGTAGTGGCCGGAGGCGACGAGCTCGAGCAGGTTGGCGGCCAGGTCCTCGGTGTAGGTGAGGGTCCCCCGCTTGTCGGCCACGGCCAGCAGGCGCTTCTGCCCGGCCAGGATCTGCGCCACGATCTTGCCCACGAACTTCTTCTCCTGGGAGATGCCGCCCATCATCCAGGCCGCGCGGATGATGAAATGGCGCCGCGTCGCCTCCCGGACCGCCTCTTCGCCGCGGAGCTTGCTCTCGGCGTAGCGGTTGCTGGGCGCCGGGACATCGTACTCGGTGTAGGGCTCGGCCTTCGGGTTGGCGCCGAAGACGGCCGCGGTGCTGATGTAGACGATGGGGATGCCGCGGTCCGCGCAGAGGCGCGCCCAGAGCTGCGGGGTCAGCGCGTTCTGGCGCAGCGCCCACTCCGGCTCCATCTCGCAGCGGTCCACGTCCGTGGCCGCGGCGAGGTGCATGACGAGCTCGCAGTCGTGGGCCGCCGGCAGCTCCCGGATTGTGTCCCAGCGGGAGATGTCCAGCCGCAGGCCCGGGTCGGCGGCCTGCAGGTCCACGCCCACGGCGGTGTGGCCGCTGTCAGCCAGCTTGCGCATGACGGCGGTCCCCAGCATTCCGGCGCTTCCCGTGACCAGGATCCTCATTTCGCCTCCACAGGGTGCAGTCTGGCGCCGTCCCGGAGGATGTGCCAGCGGCAGGATAACAGGTCGTAGAATCGCAGGAAGCTCTCCAGGGCGCGGTTGACGGGCCGCCCGAGACGGTAGGCCAGCAGCGCCGCGGCGATGTCCCGGCGTCCGGGCGCCAGGCGGGCCGCGGCCTGCGCGTCCAGGTGGGCCGCGGCGAAGTCGCCGTTGCCGGCGTGCAGGCGCGAGAGGTAGTAGTGCATGTTGGCCAGGGCCAGGGCGTGAACCTGCGGGCCGATCTCCTCCCGGTACTTCCCGAGGACATGGAGGTGCTCCCGCCGCGCGAGCTCGATGTGCCGGCCGGTGAAGTTGCTGGTCAGCCGCGAGCGCGAGAGGACCTCCGGGATGAAGCCGACCTCCGCCTCCCGGGCCAAGCGCAGCCAGAGGTCCCAGTCCGCGGGGATGAAGATGCTCTCGTCCCAGCCTCCGGCCCGCTCGAAGACGGACCGGCGCATGACCGGCGTCGAGTTGTTGATCTGGTTGCCCAGGACCAAGGAGGAGAAGATCCGGCCGGAGGGCCTGGGCGGGAAGCTCCGCGGGCCCACGATGCGGCCCGCGGCGTCGATCCAGTAGGCGTGGGAATGCACCATCCCGGCCTGGGGGTGTTCCCGCAGGTATTGCGCGGCGCGCCGCGCTTTGCGCGGCTCCCAGAGGTCGTCGCAGTCCGCGAAGGCGACGAACTCTCCGCGGGAGACGGAGAAGCCGTGGTTGCGGGCGCGGCTGGCTCCGCCGTTGGCCTGGCGCAGGGAGCGGATGCGGCCGCCGAAGCTCGCCAGGACCGCGGGGGTGTCGTCTTTCGAGCCGTCGTCGACGACGATGATCTCCAGGGCCGGATAGTCCTGGGCGAGCAGGGACTCCACGGTCAGGCGCGTGAAGGCCGCCATGTCGTAGGCGGGGACGATGACGCTCAAGAGGGGCGTGGGCATGGCTAGATGACCTGGAGGTGGTGGAACCGGCTGTAGGACCGGTCCCGTCCCATGAGCTCCTCGTGCGTGCCGGTCTCCGCGATGCGGCCGTCCTCCATCACGACGATGCGGCGCGCGTTGCGGATGGTCGTGAAGCGGTGGGCGATGACGACCATCGTGCGGTCGGCGGCCAGTTTGGCGATGGAATCCTGGATGAGCTTCTCGGTGGCCGCGTCCAGGGCGCTGGTGGCTTCGTCGAGGATGAGTATGGGGGCGTCGCGCAGGAAGGCCCGGGCCATCGCGATGCGCTGACGTTGGCCGCCGGACAGGAGCACGCCTCTCTCCCCCAGGCGCGTCTGCTCCCGGTCCGGCAAGGCCATGACGAAGTCCTCGGCATGGGCCTGGCGCAGGGCGCGGTGGAACTCCTCGCGGCTCGACGCGGGAGCGCCGTACTTGACGTTGTTCTCCAGCGTGTCGTCGAAGATGAAGGCGTCCTGGCTCACGACGGCCACCAGCCGCGTCCAATCGGCCTGGCGCAGCTGGGGCAAGGGGACCCCGTCGATGGTGATCGTCCCTGAGGTGGGATCGAAGAGCCGCAGGAGCAGCCTCGCCAGCGTGGTCTTCCCCGAGCCGGAGGCGCCGATGACCGCCAGCGTCTCGTTCTTGGCCAGGGTCAGATCGATGCCCTGCAGCGCCGGTTCGGCGGCCGTCGGATAGCGGAAGGCGACGTCCGAGAAGACGATCCGGCTGGTGAACTCCGTCTTCCGGACCTGGCCCCAGCTCAGGGTCGGCAGGCCGCTGAGGGAGAGGATGCGGGGCAGTTCCGTGATTTTGGAGAAGTATTCGGCGACGCGGATGCGGCCGTTGTTGATGGCCGTGACCCGCGGGATCATCCGGCTGACGACGACCAGGAAGGTCAGCAGGCGGGCTCCCGAGACGTGGAAATGCGAGATGGCCGCGTAGATGAACAGGCAGAAGAGCCCGTCTCCGACCAGGCCCTCGGAGAACGATCCGTTGGCCGACATGTCCTGCAGGGCGTTGGCGTTCTTCGTCGTGCGGCTCGCCAGGCCGCGGAAATTCCGGTCTTCCCGGTCTTCCATGCCGCAGGTCTTGATGACGTCGATCCCCTGGTGGACGGCGATGAGATAGGATTTGAGCTCCGTGCGCAGGGCGGTGTTCTCGCCGCCCAGACGGAGCATCTCGCGCATGAAGAACCCGGTCACCGCGTAGCGCAGGCCGGCCAAGATGACCGTGACCAGCGTCAGCTTCCAGGAGAGGATGCAGATCAAGACCGTGTAGACCGCCGCGGAAAGCGCTCCCGCGGCGAGGTCGAAGGCGATGGCCAGGCTCTGGCATACGTTGTCGACATCCTGCTCGAGCGTCTGGGTGAGCTGGGCGCTCGAGCCGGCGTGGAAATAGGAAAGGTGCGACCCGATGATGCGCCGGAAAGCCTCTTCGCGCAGGTCTTGGACGAAGGGATTGTAGATCCGGGCCGACAGGATCTTGGAGGCCCACTTCAGGAGCAGGGTCATCGTGATCGCGAGGAAGATGCAACCGATCAGGGCGCCGATCGAAGGCTTGACGCCGAGGCCCGAGATGGCGGCGAAGAAGGCCTGGGTGGTCCGGCCCGAGAGGAAGGCGTCGCCCTGTTGGAGGTAGGCCAGGAGGGGGAAGAACAATCCCATCCCGGCGCCTTCGCAGAGGGAGGCGGCGAACAGCAGGGCGGCCAGACCCGCCAAGGAGAGGCGGTAGCGCCGCAGGAAGGGCCACAGCGAACGAATCTGTTCCGTCATGAGCCGGGCCTCAGAAGAATTGGGCGTATTCGGTCTGCGCCTTCCGGTAATCCTGGATCCGGCCGATGTCTATCCAGTATTCGCGGATCGGGAAGCATCCGACGCGGTCCAGCTTGCGCCTGCGGATCTTCTCCAGGAAGTCCGGCATGTCGCAGCGGACGTTGCGGGGAAGCCAGCCGAGCACTCCCGGATCGAGGACATAGATCCCGGCGTTGACGAAGAACCGGTGGACGGGCTTCTCCACGATGCCTTCCAGCTTGTGCCCTTTCATGCGCACGACGCCGTAGGGCACCTGGAACTCGTACTCCCGGACGCAGACCGTCGCCAGGTGCCGGTCCTCCTGGTGGAAATCCAGGAGGGCGTTGAAATCGATCTTGGTGAGGAGGTCCCCGTTCATCACGATGAGCGGCTCGCTGATCTTGAACTTGATGAGCGAGAGCGGGCCGGCCGTCCCGAGATGGCTGCGCTCATTGAGGTAGTGGAACGTGGCGCCGAAACGGCGGCCGTCTCCGAAGTGCGCCTTGATCTGGCCCGCGTGATGCCGGACCGCGAAGATGAACCGCTTGAATCCGGTGGCGATGCACTGCTCGATGGTCGTCTCAAGGATGGGCTTGTCGCCGACCGGCAGGAGAGACTTGGGGCGCTTCTCGGTCAGGGGATGCAGCCGCCGGCCGAGCCCTCCGACCAGGAAGACGACCCAGTTCGCGCGCTCGCAAGCCTCGCCCAGGTGATCGGCCATCTGGGCCAGCCCCTGGACGCGGCCCTGGTCGTCGATCAAGGGCACGCTGGCGCGCTTGTTGACCTGGAAGAAGCGGACGAGCTCCGAGCGGGGCATCCCGTGGGGCAAGGTGACCGGCCGGGGATTCATGACGATGGAGAGGGGCGTGCGCAGGCCGTGTCCCTGCAGCATGGCCCGGCGCAGATCGTAATCCACCACGACGCCCTGCAGGCGGCGCCGGGAGTCGACCACGAGCACCATCGCGTGTCCCCGGGTCATGACTTTCATGGCCTGCTGCATGGTGGCCGTGGGCGGGAGCAGGGCCTCCCGATAATCGGTTGGGGCGGTCATGTGACGATGATTATATCATACTGTTCATTATTTGAACAACCGTGGGGCGGGCTATTTTGTAGACTATGCATGCGAGAAAACACATGCCCGGGCCTCCGACGCCGCTCATCTATCTGGCGAACCTCGTCCACGTGCGGGACGGCCGGCCTATGAACAATTCCGTCCCCATAGCGGCGGCCTATCTGGCCTCCTATCTGGACCGCCACCTCGGACGCGGCTGCAAAGTGGAGATATTCAGCCTGCCCGGCGAGCTGGAGGCCGCCCTGCGCAGCCAGCCGCCGGACCTGCTCGCGGCCAGCGGCTACGTGTGGAACTCGCGCCTCAATTACCTCTTCCTGGAGCAGTTCAAGAAAGCCTATCCCGGGAGGATCACCGTGATGGGGGGGCCTCAATACCCGGGCGCCAAGCCTCTGCAGGAGAGGTTCCTGCGCGAATTCGAGGCCGTGGACTTCTTCGTCTTCCGGGAGGGAGAAGCCGTTTTCCTGGAGCTCGTGCGCCGGTGTCTGGACCAGGGGTTCGATCGCGGACGCATCCGCCGCTCGCCGCTGAAGGGCTGCCATTGGCTCGAGGGCGGAGCGCTGGCCGGCGGCGAAGCGGCCCCGCGGCTGACGGATCTGGCCGAGCTCCCCTCGCCATACTTGGACGGGCGTCTGGACCGTTTCCTGGAGGCGGGCTTCGTGCCGGTCGTGCAGGGCAACCGCGGCTGTCCCTTCTCCTGCGCCTACTGCCATTGCGGAGCCGAGTACTACAATCGCGTGGTCCGGTTCCCCGCGGACCGCACCTTGGCGGAGATCGACCACATCGCGGCCCACGTCAGCGCCAAATCCCTCCATATCGCCGACAGCAATTTCGGGATGTTCCTCGAAGACCAGGGCGTGGCGCGCCGCCTGGCGGAGACGCGCGAGCGGACGGGATGGCCGGTCATGGTCAACGCGGCCACGGCCAAGGCGCACAAGGAGCGCGTCGCCGAGTGCATCTCCCTGCTGGGGCCTGCCGTGGAGTTCTCCGCCTCCCTGCAGAGCGCGCATCCGCCGACCCTGAAGGCCATCCGGCGCGTCAACCTCGCGCTCGAGGACTACCACGAGATCCGGGGGCGGCTGCAAAGCCAGCGCGTGCCGTCCATCTGCGAGCTCATCATCCCCCTGCCCGAGGAGACCGCGGCCAGCCACCTGCGCGGCGTCGAGCGGGCCCTGGACAGCGGCATCGACCAGGTCTGTCCTTACACCTGCATGCTGCTCAAGGACACCGCGCTCGGCGAAGGCTCCGCCTTCGACCGCTTCGGGCAGCTCCGGCGGTTCCGCGTCATCCCCCGCGCCTTCGGCGAGTATCTCGGCCGCCGCGTCGTCGAGACGGAAGAGGTCTGCGCGGCCACCGCCTCGATGAGCTTCGAGGAATACGTGGACCTGCGCGGCTTCCACTTCGTGGTGTCCAACTACCACAACCTGGGCGCGCTGCAGGAGGTCGTCCTGCTCCTGCGCGGCTCCGGGGCCTCGGTCTACTCCTGGCTGCGCCGGGTCCAGGAGGAGCTGGCGCGGGACTCGGGCCCGGCGGGCGAGACTTACCGGCTTTTCCTCAAAGAGACCCGCGATGAGCTCTGGGAGAGGGAAGAGGACCTGCGCAAGCACTGCCTGCAAGAGGAAGGCTTCCAGGCCCTCCTTCAAGGCCGAGCCGGGACGAACCTCCTTCTGAAGAACCAGGCGCTCGCCCTGGAGCGGCTGGCGGCGCTCGCCGACGTCGGGGCCGCCGCGGCGCGCGGCCTGTTGTCTTCGGCCCAGCTGCCGGCCCTCGAGGAAGCGGTCCGCTTCTGCGTCGCCCTGCGCGGCGGGGTCTTCTCCCGGGAGCAGGCCGAGCTCACCGCCGGATTCTCCTTCGACATCCTGGGCTGGCGGCGCGGCGGAGCGTCCGCCGACTGGACGGCTTTCCCGGGGCCCTGCCGGCTGCGCTTCAGCGTCACGGCGGAGCAGAAGCGCATGCTCGACGACTACTACGCCCAGTATGGCGAGACCGCGGACGCCCGCGGCAAGATCTTGACCAGGCTCTCTGCGCAGATGCTCTACCGCCGCTGCGAGCCCGTCTAGTCCGCGGGGGTCAGGCGACCGGATGCCGCAAGGCCCAGCGGCCGTCTTTCTTCTTCCAGAGGTGCGGAGAGCGGAAGCGGTCCGCGATGGCGTCGAACTCGGCGCGGGAGATGCCCATGTAGGCCAGGATCTCCGGCAGGTGCCGGGCCGGGTACTCGCCGTCGAACTTGCGGCACAACGCCACCCCTTCCTCCCGCGTGATCTTGCCGTTGCGGACCTCCTGCGAGGCGTCGTACATCGTCCTGCCGATCCCGAACTTGACGTGCATGCCGTAGAACCCGACGGGAGCGATCTTGTCGTCCAGGTCGGAGTACTTGCAGTAGGTCCCTTCCGAGCGCTCCTCCTCGGGCGTGAACCCCGTGTGCTCCTTGGCGTAGTAGTAGCATTCCTGGGGGTCCCACCTGAGGTAATAGCCGAGGTAGTGGACCTTCGTCCCGGCCTTCCGGGCGCGGTTGGGATCGATGGGCAGGTAGGGTTCGAGGTCCTTGAGCGACAGGCCATGGCCCTTCATCAGGTCCCGGCAGGAGACGCCGCCGAGGTAGGTCTCTTCCAGGGCTTGGTCCATGGAGAAATAGATCTCCGACATCTCCACCTCGTCCGTGCTGGCCGGGTCGCCGTACTCGACGTTGCTCTCGCCGTACATGACCAAGGGGATCCCGAAATGGATGGAGAATTTCGGCCCCACGTTCTTCTGGCCGAGCACGAAGGGCTGGAAGGGGTGGAGGAGGTTCGTGTAGGCGAGCCGGGTCAGCAGGGCCTGGACCTGCCCGTTGGGCGAGTAGAGCATGTTGTCCAGGCCTCCCGCATGGATCATGTTGGAGAGGTTCTGCCAGCCGACGGGCCGATAGATGATGGGGCGCCAGGTGACCGTCAGGGGGTTCATGCCGTACTTGACCTTGAGGATATGCGCGGCGTAGGCGCTGTCCTTGCCGCCGCTGCAGGGGATGATGACGTCGTACCAGCCGTCCTTGCGCCGATAGCGGTCCAGGAGGCGCAGGAGATCCTCCTCGCGCTTGCTCCAGTCGATGCGGAGCTTCTTCTCGTTGTAGCGGCAGGCCGCGCAGACGCCCTCGGCGTCGAAGCCGATGTAGGACCGCTTGGTCCCGGCGTTCTTGTGCTCGATGGAGGTGTTGGGCTTCTGGTTGGACATCACGCAGCTCTTGCAGTACCTGACCTCGCGGGGGAGGCCGTGCCAGGCTTCGAGCTGCTCTTCAGCGACTTCGTATTTGTTCATAGCGAGTCCTCGATCATGCCGATGAAGTTCTCGATGAGGCGCAGGCCGGAGGCCGAGCTCTTCTCGGGGTGGAACTGACAGCCCAGGATGCGGCCCCGGCCGACCACGCTGCAGAACTCGACCCCGCCGTAGCGGGCGGTCGCCAGGACCTGGCTCGCGTCGGCGGCGCGCGCGTAATAGGAGTGTACGAAATACATGTCGGGGGCGGCGAGTCCGCGCAGCAGCGGATGCTCCCGCTGCGGCAGGATGTCGTTCCACCCCATATGGGGGACCTTCGCGCTCCGGTCGAAGGCCGGGTGGCTGTGGAAATGCAGCACCTCCCCGGCGATGAGCCCCAGCCCCTGGTGCAGCCCGAACTCCTCGCTGGTGTCCATGAGGAGCTGCATCCCCAGGCAGATGCCCAGGATGGCGGCGCCGGCCTCGGCGGCGGAGCGGATCACCGCGTCCAGACCGAGGGCCTCGAGCCGGCGCTTGCCGTCGCCGAAGGCCCCGACTCCGGGGAGGATGAGGGCGTCGGCGGCGCGCAGGACGGCCGGGTCATGGGAGACCTCGACCGTGCGCCCGCAGCGCGCGAAAGCGTTGCCGAGGTTGTAGAGGTTGCCCAGACCGTAGTCGACGACCACCAGCTTCATCTTAGAGGCGGACCTCCAGGCCGTCGCCGCGCAGCGCGCTCTTGGCGTCGCCGATGGTCAGCAGGCCGTAGTGGAGCACGGAGGCCATGGCGACGGCGTCCACCCCCGGGGTGCGCAGGACATCGACCAGGTGCTGGGCGCTCCCCGCCCCGCCGCTGACGATGAGCGGGACCGCGCAGACCCGGGCCGCGGCCGCGACGAGCTCGAGGTCGAAGCCCTTCTTGGTGCCCTCCGCGTCGACCGAGGTGAGGAGGACCTCCCCCACGCCCAGGGCCAGGGCTTCCCGGATCCAGGCGATGGCGTCGCGGTGCGTGCGCTCGCGGCCGGTCTCGGTGTAGGCCTCCCACTGCCCCGGCCCCCGGCGCTTGGCCTGGACGGAGAGGACGATGCACTGGGAGCCGAACTTGTGGACGGCCTGGCGCAGGAACTCCGGGTTGCGGATCGCGGCGGTGTTGACCGCCACCTTGTCGGCGCCCGAATGGAGGATCTCCGTGATGTCCTCGATCTTGCGGATGCCGCCGCCGACGGTCATGGGCACGAAGACGCGCCGCGCGGCGGCCTTGATGATCTCGGTGAGGCTGTTGCGCTCATAGAGGGAGGCGACGGCGTCGACGTAGAGGAGCTCGTCGACGCCCTGCGAATAGTAGCGGTCGGCCAGCTCGTCCGGGCGGCCCACCACGCGCAGCCCCTCGAGATGGATGCCCTTGACCACGGTGTTGTTCTTGATGTCCAGGCGCGCGATGACCCGGAGCTTCTTCATGCGAAGAACCTCCGCAGTTCCCCATAGGCTTGCGCGAGCCGGTCCGGGTCCCGGTAGTACTCGATGACCACGTCGAAGCTGCGCGGCCGGCCCTGCGCCGCTGCGACGATCCGGCGCAAGTCCGCGAACTCCTCATCGTCCGGGGGCCGATGGGCGTCCACGCCGCGGCGGGGCTTGCTCAGATGCAGCTCGCGGATGAGTCCGGGATCGAAGCCGGACAGGAAGCGCTCGCGAGGCCAGCCCAAGGCCTGGGCGCTGATGCGGGCGTGGGCCAGGTCGAGGACCAGCCCGAGCGAGAATTCGCGGCAGAGCGAATTGTAGAAATCCGGCCCGCAGACCCCTTCGTAGGCCCCGGTGGCGTAGTAGGGCAGGTTCTCCACGGCGAGCTCGCAGTCCGGGGGCAGGCGGCGGCGCAACTCGGCGAGCCGGCTGCGGCAGCGTGCGCGCAGCTCGGAAAGGCCCAGCCGGCGGCCGAGGCCGCGGTAGCAGCCCGCTTCCTCCCGGACGCGGGAAAAGCAGGGGCCGATGTCGAAGGAGAACCGGCGCACCCGGTGGCGGCGCAGGAGCGCGTAGGCGCCCAGGGCCTCGAGGTCCTCCAGGAAGCCGTCGAGGACGAGCGCCGCCCCGGAATGGAAGAGCATCTCCTGCCCTGCGGAGGCGACGAAGCCCTTCAGGTCCTTCTGCTCGAGGGCGGCGAAGCCGGCCCGGAACTCCGGAGGCAGGCGCGCGTAGAGCGTGGAGACCGCCAGGACGGGGCGGATGCAGTGGCTGCCGGCGCGGACGGGGGGGCGCATGGCGCTCATCCCCTCTGGCAGGCGTGGCAGTCCGGCAGCTTGTCCGAGAGGATGCCGGAGCGCACGCTGCGCATGGCCGCGGATCCCCAGGCCTCGGCGATGGTCCCGCTCCTGAGGCTGCCGATCGGCAGGGCGCGGCCGTTGAAGCTGCAGCAAGGGAGGATGGTCCCGTCGGCCAGCACCGCGACCCGGGCCCAAGGCGAGCGGCAGTCCCATTTCTTGGGGCGGGCGCCGACGGGGTGGATGCCCGGGCGCGCGTTGAAATCGTCGTAGATCTGTATGTCGATCATGTCCGCGCGGTCCCGCCAGAAGGCGATGAAGTCCTCCTTCTCCGCCGTGTTGGACGGCATGTCGACGAAGGAGACCCGGACCACGGGCAGGGACCGGCGCCGGGCCTTGCGCTGTTCGAGGAATGAAATGAGATTGGCGCGCACCCGGGAGAATCCCGCGCCGCGGATCTTTCGGTAGGTCTTCGGCGTGAATGCGTCGAGGGACACGAAGAGGTTCACCAGGCCGCTCGAGAAGGCCTCCTCCGTGTGGCGATCCAAAAGGAGGCCGTTGGTGATGAGGCGCGAGTCCACCACGCCCCGCTCGTGGGCGTAGCGCACCATGGCGAAGACGTCCGGGTGGAGCAGCGGCTCCGCGAAGGCGCCCAGGTTGATCGAGAGCAGGCCCCGAGGCGCGCCTTCGTCGATGACCCGGTGGAAATCGTCCAGGGAGAGCCGGGCCCCGGTGTTGACGCGGTAGCGGACGTCGGGATGCGCGTCCGGGTTGCGCGGACACATGACGCAGCGCTGGTTGCAGGCGTCGACGAGCTCGAAATCGATGTGGATGGGGAAGGGCGGGGCCTCCCCGCCGGCCTGCAAGGCCCGCCACTGGGCCCGGTAGGCGGCGTAGCGGGGGCCCAGTTCGCGGGCCAGCAGAGCCTCGACGTCCTTCTCGCTGTGACGCTTGATGTTAGCGTACATTATCGCAGCAGGGCCGGGACCAGGAGTTCGCCCCGGCGTATGTCCCGCCTGGCCCGGCGGCCGAGGATGCGGAGGTACTCGTCGGCGCCCAGCCCGCGGCCGGGCCGCTGCGGCCGCAGCGCCACCACGGCCTCCCGGGTGAGCGCGCGCCCCCGGGGGATGTCCCGCGCGGCGAACAGCTTGCGCCGGATGAGAGCCCGCATCTTGAGTTCGGCCGCGGAGAGGGTCCGCCGGCCCGAGCCCAGGGCCGCGGCGACGCGATCCCCTTCCCGCCGGAGGCGGGAGAATTCCTCGGGCAGCAGCGACATGGGATTGTCTCCGCCGGGCAGCGCGCGGTCTATGGTGAAGTGCTTCTCGACGACCGTGGCGCCCAGGGCGATGGCGGCGAGGGACGCTTCCACCCCCGGGGAATGGTCCGAGTAGCCCGTCGGGCAGCGGTAGCGCTCCTGCAGGGTCCTGATGAAGCGCAGATTGAGCTCGGGGAAATCGGCCGGATAGCTCAGGGCGCAGTGCAGCAGCGTGAAGTCCGCGCGGCTTCTGCGCAGGAAGCGCACCAAAGCGTCGATCTCGGCCAACGTCGCGCCGCCGAGAGAGACCAGCAGCCGCCGGCGCAGGCGCACGGCCCCGCTGAGCAGCTCCAGGTTGTTCATGTCGCCGGACGCGATCTTCACGGCGTCGCCGCCGAGCCGGCCCAACAGGGCCAGGCTTTCGGAGTCGAAGGGGGTCGCCAGGAAGCGGCAGCCGCGGGACTCGGCACGGGCCTTGAGCCCGGGATAGGCCTTGAGGGCGAGGCCCTCTCTTGCGAAGTCGTTCCAATACGCGCTGGAGGGCTCCACGAAGCGTTCCGTGCGCCAGACTTGGAACTTCACATAGTGGGCCCCGGAAGCGGCGGCGGCGTCGAGCATGCGCCGGGCCAGGCGCAGGTCGCCGTTGTGATTGGTGCCGATCTCGGCTATATAGGTGACGCTCATGCCGCCCTCAGATGAAGTTGCCCGTCCGGATCCTCTTCAGCCTGTCGAACTCGACGTTGAATTTCGTGATGCGGCACGCCGGGCAGTGCTTCAGGCAGAACTTTGGGTCGAGGACCATCCGGGCCTGCCGGCGGCGTTCCGGGCCCGTCCAGATGGCGTGGAAGGACTGGCGGTTGATGTTCCCGATGGGGGGGAACCAGGAATGGATGTTGAGCCTGCCGCACAGGAAGACCGAGCCGTCGGCGGTGATGATGACCGTGAGGGAATGGCAGGGGCAGCCGAGCCCGGCGTTGCCTTTGACGACGTTCTCGGTCATGCCGTCCATGATGACCGCGAAGCTGCCGGTCTGGAACTTCTTGAGGTACTCGAAATCGAAGGCAGGCTTGAACTCCGGATGGTCTATCACCGGGCGGAATTGGATGTAGCTCACCCCGGTCTCGCGCAGGCGCATGGTCAGGGTCTCGATCTGCGACATGTTGCGGTCGGTGGCCACGTAGCCGATCCCGACCACTGGACGATGCCGCGCGAAGTAGACGATGTTCTCGAGGATGGCGTCGAAGCCCGAATGCCCCTTCAGGGCCGCCATCTCCTCGGGGCAGGAGGCGTCGAGGCTGACGCGGATCCACTCGAACTCGTCGACCAGGCGGCTGTCGAGGCGCGTGGACCCGTTGGTGATGAGGCCCAGGGCCAGCCCCTGGTCCTTGAGCGCGCGGACCGCCTCCCGGAAATGGGGGACTATGGTGGGCTCGCCGCCGCCCTCGATGGTCACGCCTTTCGTGCCGTGGGAGGCCAGGTCCTCGGCGAGCCGGCGGATCGTCTGGAGGGGCATGTCGTCGGTCTGGGAAGCCCGCAGCTTCTTGTCCGAGCACCAGACGCAGTCGAAGTTGCATTGGTTCGTGAAGGAGAGCTCCACGCTGATGGGGTAGGAGGGGTCGGGCTTGGCGGGCGTGGCGCGCCGCAGGGCCGCGATCTTGTCCGGGAACAGCAGGATCTTGTTGAGGCCCACCTCGCGATGGCTGTCCTGCCGGTTGTGCTTCGCGACGATAGGGTTCTCGTCGAGGAAGCGGATGAGCCCCTCGTTGCCCGCCTGGCCTGCGTGCTTGAGGATGCTCTCGATGACCTCGAGGTCCCGGGGCGTATCCAGGATGACGCGGTACTCATGGCGCGGATCGGGGTAGGGCTGGGCGAACATGCGCAGGCCCTCGGGGTTGGCCCGCAGGTGGATGGTGCCGGTCTCCTGGAACTCCGGAGCGATGCGCGCGACGTCGACCTTGGCGAACATGCGCGGGTCGAAGACCTCGCAGTCCGTGCCGAAGACCACGCCGTTGTAGTGGCCGTTGTAGCTGAACTCGTAGCCTCCGGCGACATGGGCCTTGAGCAGCCGGCTGGCCTCCTTTGGGTCGAAGAGCGGCTTGTGGCCTTCGACCTTGAGGACGGGGCCGCGCAGCCCGCGGCAGGCGTCCTTGAGCCGCTGGAGCACGTTGTCGAGGGAGCCGGCGTGCACCGAGGCGCCGAGTCGGCGGGCTTCCTTCCGGAGCGGCTGGTCCTCGGCCCGGTCCGACGTGGCCAGGACGATCCGCTCGACTTCCGGGATCCGCCGCAGCGATTCGACGATCGTCTGCATGACCGTCTTGCCGCTGGCCAGGCGGATCAGGGACTTGTATTCCAGGATGCTCGACTTCCAGGAGCTCTGGATGATGGCGGTCACTCTGGGCATGGCGGGCCGCGTCATTTGATGTTCAATAATTGAACATTGTATAATAAGCCTCATGTCCTGTCAACGAAACCCATTTCCGGGCGGATTTTGTAGAATCCTGCCTTCATGAAGGAGCGCGGATGAGAATCCTAGGCATCAACATCAACCATACGTCGACGGCGGCGCTGCTGGTCGACGGCCAGATCATGGCCGCGGCCCCCGAGGAGCGGTTCGTCAGGCGCAAGCTCACGCGGGAGTTCCCGCAGAAGGCCATCGAGTACGTGCTGCGCAGCCAGGGCCTGGACTTGGAGGACATCGACGCGATCACCATCCCGTGGAACCCGGCCATCAACATGGACATGTTCCGCCGCGGCTTCTCCCACACCTACTATCGCTGGGCCCCCGAGATCCTGTACGCTATCCCGAACAACCTTTTCCGCATGTCCCCGCCTCCGGGCCACGAGTACCTGCACCAGGAGATCGTGTTCGCCGGGAAGAAGAAGATGAGTCTGTATTACGTCAACCATCATATGTCCCACGCGGCGCTCGCCTACTACCTCTCCGGGTTCAACCGCGCCGCGGTGCTCTCAGTGGACGGCTTCGGAGAGCGGGCCTGCGTCCTCTGGGGCCGGGCCGCGGGCAACAAGATCAAGGGCCTGCAGGAACAGCACTTCCCCCATTCCTTGGGCTCGTTCTACGAGACCGTGACGGAGTTCCTGGGCTTCACCCCGGACAGCGATGAGTGGAAGGTCATGGGGATGGCCGCCTACGGCAAGGCCTCGCGCTACAAGGCGCAATTCGAGAAGCTCGTGCGTTTCCTGCCGCGCGGCCGGATGGAACTCGACCTGAGCTATTTCAACCATTTCAACTTCGACCAGCCGGGGCTGTCCAACCGGAAGATGGAGGACCTCTTCGGGCCCAAGCGGGGCCGCGACGAGGACCTGACGGAGAGGCATTTCGACATCGCCACCGGGGCCCAGTGGATGTTCGAGAAGATGCTGTTCCACTGCCTCGACCACCTCCACAAGACCACCCAGGAGAGCAACCTGTGCTTCTCCGGCGGCTCGGCCATGAACTGCCTGGCCAACGGGCAGATCATCGGCCGTTCGCCCTTCAAGAGGCTCTCCATCTCCTACGCGCCGGACGACGCCGGTCTGGCCATCGGCAGCGCCCTTTACCTCTACCACGACATCCTGGGGCATCGGAAGAACCCCAAGATCGACCGCACCAGCTATCTCGGGCCAGGCTACTCCAACGCCGAGATCGAGAAGGCCCTGGAGCGCTACGGGATGGACTATCGGCGGTCCCCGGATATCTGCGAGGAGACGGTCTCCCACATCGAGGCCGGCCGCGTGGTGGCCTGGTATCAGGGACGCATGGAGTTCGGGTCGCGGGCCCTGGGCAACCGTTCCATCCTGGCGGACCCGCGCCGGGCGGACATGAAGGACATCATAAACATGAAGGTGAAGTACCGGGAGACCTTCCGCCCCTTCGCGCCGGCGGTCCTGGCCGAGCGCGCCGAAGAGTTCTTCGCCATCGCCGACGGCGATCAGGTCGACTACATGGAGAAGGTCTATCCCATCCGGAAAGCCAAGCAGGCGCTCATCCCAGCGGTGGTCCACCAGGACGGCACCGGCCGCCTGCAGACGGTTCACCGGAAGGACAACCCCAGGTATTACGACGTCATCAGAGCCTTCGGCCGGCGGACGGGAGTCCCTATCCTGATCAACACCTCGTTCAACATCAAAGGCGAGCCGATCGTCTGCACGCCTGAGGACGCCATCCGGACGTTCCACACCAGCGGACTCGACGTGCTGGTGATGGGGGATTTCATCATCGAGAAGAAGGCTCACGCGCGCGCCGCCCGGGAGGGCGTCGAACGGCGGCACAAAGTCGTGGCCTGAGATGGCGCGAGTCCGCAAGGTCATCTTCTTCGTAGAGTCCACCTTCTGCCGCAGGGACTACGAGCGGTTCGGGTTCGAGACGCTGCGCCGGCAGGGATTCGCGGTCGAGGCCTGGGACTTCACGCGCCTGCTCGTCCGCGCGCAGTACCATCCCGTCCAGCCCCCGGACCCGCTGGACTGGGCGGGCCTCCGCGTCTTCGCGGACCGCGCTGAGGCGGCCTGCGCGCTGTCCGGGCTCGACGGTTCGTGCTTCGTCGTCGCCTTCATCAGCTACATCCCGGAATCCCTGTGGATTTTCCGGGCGCTGGGCCGGCGCGGGGCGCGTTACGGCGTGCAGCTGCCGGCGCTCTACACCGGCGGGGCGGCGCGCTCGCTCTGGCGCCAGCGGCTGAGGATCTTCAGGTGGCGCGACATCCCCCGGTACCTGGCGCGGCGCCTGCCGACCCGATGGCTCGTCCCGCCGGCGGACCTCGGCTTGGCCTGGGCGCGGCGACACTTCATCTGCCAGCCCTTCGTGCCCGGCGCCAGCGAGACCCTCTGGGTGCACGCCCTCGATTATGACCGTTACCTCGAGGAGCGGGACCAGCCGGCCTCGGGCGGGCCGCCTACGGCCGTCTTCCTGGATCAGTACATGCCTTTCCACTCGGACTTCGCCCACAGCGGGCTGGGGACGCCCATCGCGGCGGAAGAGTATTTCCCGCGGCTGCGGGCCTTCTTCGACTCCATCGAGTCTGCGTTCGGCGTGCGGGTGGTCGTCGCCGCTCATCCCCGCTCCGCTTATGAGTCTTGCCCGGGCTGCTTCGGCGACCGGGAGATCGCGCGCGGGCGGACCTGCGCGCTGGTCCGCGACAGCAGGCTGGTCCTCCTGCACCAGAGCATGGCCGTCAGCTTCCCGGTCCTGTTCCGCAAGCCCATGGTCTTCGTGGGCGGCAGCCGGGTCAGCGCCGGGCTTGTGGAGGAGCCTAGGATATCCGAGTTGGCGGCCTTCTTCGGCAAGCGGGAACATGACTTGGAACGGCCGGCGGATTTCGACGTCGCGGCGGAACTCCGGGTGGATGACGCGGCCTACGAACGCTTTCAGGACGGCTATATCAAGAGCCGCGGCAGCGCCGAGCTGCCTTACTGGGAGATCGTGGCCCGAAGACTCGCAGAATATCGCTGACGCAAAGGAGATCCAGATGCGCTTCACCATCGGCTTCGATCCTCGGGACAAGAAGGCGCTGTTCCGCTATTGGGATGAGATTCTGACGACCCAGAAATGGGTGGAGGGGAAGTTCACGCGCCTCTTCGAAGAGAAATGGGAGGCGCACAACGGTCTGCCCAGCCTCGCTTTCTCCAGTTGGAGCGGGGCGGCGGTCGCGGCCCTGGAATACCTGGGGGTGCGGGGAAAGACGGTGCTCTGCCCGTCCAACACGTTCATGGCGACTCCCTTGAGCGTCATGGCCGCAGGCGGGAAGGTGGGGTTCGTGGACTGCAACCGCGAGGACCTTTGCCTCTCCCTGGCCGACCTGAGAGTGAAGATCGCGCGACATAAGCCCGCGGCGGTCTGGGTCGTGCATATTGGAGGGCACATCGCCTTCGATATCGAAGGCATCGCGCGCTTGTGCCGCCGAGAGGGCGTCGTCCTGCTCGAGGACTGCGCTCATGCGCACGGCGCGACCTTCAAGGGCCGCAAGCCCGGGTCCTGGGGGCGGGCGGGATTCTATTCTTTCTATGGGACCAAGACCATATCGACAGGAGAAGGCGGCATGCTGGTCTCCAAGGACAGATCCCTCATGGGATTCGCCGCCAAGTACCGCAATTACGGGAAGCCGGATTACAGGACGCCGGGGCTGAATCTGCGCATCAACGAGTTCGCCGCGGCCTTGGGCTGCGTGGAGACGGACCGGCTCCCGGACATCGTGGCCTGGAAGCAGGACTACGCGCGGCGCTGCCTGGACCCGATCTATCCGAATCGTGTCCGCTTCCCTGCGGGCATGAAGTCCGGCTATTATAAGTACATCGTGTTCGATCCCATAGCCCATTCCACAGGCAAGGTCTACGACCAGCCCTGCCACCGCATCATGGGACGCAAGGACCGGCTGCCCGATTCGGAGTGGGTGGCGGCCCACCACTGGTGCGTCCCGCTCTATTATAAGGGCATCGTGCAAAGGAGAGGATCATGACAGGGTTGAAGACCTGTGTCGCCGACCTGGAGGATTTCTTCGACAAGAACGTCGAGCGCTACCTGGACGGCTGCTACGGCGGCAAGCAGCGCTATCCATCCAACGCGGTGCGCAAGAGCATCATGCTGCACTACGTGGACAAGTACTTCAAGTCCCGGAAGCGCAAGGTCCGCATCCTCGACGCGGGCTGCGGCGCCGGCAATCTCATGGTCGAGCTCCTCGACCGCGGCTATAAAGTCGAGGGGATGGACGTCAGCGCGAGCATGCTGGAGCATTGCCGCAGAGCCCTTTCCGCGAGAGGCTACAGCCCGGAGCTGGTCCAGAAAGGGGACGTCTTCGCGCTGTCGAAGCTCGTGCGGTCCCAATACGACCTGGTCCTCTGCGCCGGACTGCTCGGCTATCTGCCGCGGCACGACCTGGTCTTCGCGCAGATCAGGAAGGTGCTCAAACCGGACGGCCTGGTGATCACGGACATCATCAACCGGCTCTTCGACCTGTTTACGTTCAACAAGCACACCGTCGACTTCCTCGACAGGCTCTTCCAGGAGCAGGGGCTGCCGACCGCGGTCCGCCGCTCCGTCACCCGGACGCTGGGCCGGCGGCTCGAGATCGGGAAGGAGTACGAGCTCAAGAAGTCGTTCAAGGGCGAGGAGATCGAGAGCTCGGAGGTGGATGTCGACTACAACTCCCTCAACTACGCCCGGAGGTTCGCGCAGGCCGGTTTCCGCCTCCGCGACGTCTGGTACTACCACCGGCACCCGATTCCCACGATATTCGAGCGGAGCTTCCCGAAGCTCTTCCAGCACTCGGGGCCCATCCCGCGCGGCCTGCCGCGCAACGAGTGGTACGACGCCCTGCTGTGCAACACCAGCGTGGTGGTCCTGGAGCGGGACAAGCGCTGAGGGTCAGCCGTCTTTCCGGAAGGCCTTCCAGCGCCGCGGCACGCGGGCGTTGATCCGGGCCAGCTCCGGGCGCTCGCGCAGGAAATCCAGGATCTGCGCCAGGGAGAAGTAGCCCTGCCCGAGGGCCGCGAAGTGCCCGACCACGGCCCTGATGAGCTCGAGGTCCTCCGGCGTGTCGACCTCGAGATAGACGTCGGGATGGCGGTAGCGCGGCGGCGCCTCCAGGTCGCGGATCCGGAAGACCTCGGGCCGGCGCAGGACGTTGAAGCTGGAATGCTCGCGCAGGGGGTCATCCGCGGCGGTGAGCCGATCCGCCTCGAGCAGGGCCGCGGCGGCATAGACGATGACTTCCTGGCCCGGGGGATACGTGGTCTTGCGCGAGTTGGTGAGGCAGTCGAGGGCGCGGGAATCCTTCAGGAAGGCGGAGACCACCTCGTCGACCAGTTCGGCATCCGGCAGGGGCGAGTCGCCGAAAAGCTCCACGTGGACGTCCGGTCTATGTTCACGGATGAGTCCGGCGATGCGCCCCAGGACGTCGTTCTCAGGGCCCCGATAGCAGGCCACGGCGTGGTCCTTGCAGAACTCGACGATGCGGTCGTCGGCGGCGCTGGTCGTGGTGGCGATGAGGATATCGTTCAGGAGTCGGCAGCGGCGCAGGCGTTCCACCTGCCACAGCAGCATGGGTTTGCCGCAGATGTCCTTGAGCACCTTCCCAGGCAGGCGGGAAGCTCCCATGCGCGCCTGGATCGAGGCGATGACCTTCATGGCGGGGATTATACTAATCCGCCGGCGCCGGCCACCGCCGCACCAGGTCCTCGGGGACCGCATGCCGTTCCAAGTAGCCGGCCACGGCGCCGTCGAGAGCTTGCCGGACGGGGGCGCCGGAAAGGATGCGGTCCAGGTAGTCCGAGATGAACCCTCCGACCCGGGCCGGAGCCAGGGTGTCGTCGAAGTGATTGATCCACCGGCGCCTCCGGGAGAAGTCGCCGATGGAGCCGTCGCCTCGCGAGGCGGCGGCCAGGGCGGCCTTGAAGTCGGCCAGCGAGCGGTACACCACCTTCTGCCCCGGGTCTTCGTACAGCGGGCTGTCGGGCCAGCCGCAGCAGTCCCAGTGCACGGCCCGGGCGCCGTGCGCGGCGGCCACCACGCCGGCGCTGTTGATGTTGAAGCAGGCGCAGAGGTCCATGGCCAGTCCGACCGTGATGGGAGAGACCGTGAAATCGGCTATGAAAAGCCGGCCCTCACCCATGAGGCGCGTCATCCGTTCCTTCAGGCGCGGGCCGCCGGGCAGGCCGCCATAATTCTCCAGCCGGAATGACTTCGGCTTGATAAGCGCGCCCCAGGATGGGTTCACTTCCAACAGGTCGATGATGGCGGTGATGAAAGCGGCCAGGTCGTCCTGGGTCACGAAGAGGTTGTGGGAGGCCGAGGAGTCGAAGACGGCCAGCTTGAAGGATACCCGCGGGCCGAAGCTCGGCAGGCCGGGACCCGACTCTTTTTCCGGCAGCAGCCAGATGCCGCAGGGCAGCAGATAGGCGCAGCCGTGGCCCTTGTTCTCGACCCAGTCCAGGGCCGACCGGCCCCAGACGAAGTAGACGTGCTCCTGGTAATTCAGAGAGGGCTCCTTGAGCGGGGCGGGGAGGAAGGAGTGATGGGAGCTCAACATGATGCCGCCGGCCTGCTCCAGGGCGCGGACCTGGGGGCCGCGCTTCCAGAACGCCTCCTGGTGGTGGATGAACAGCTTGACCTGGAAGCGCTGGAAGACGGCGGTCCAGATGCGGACCAGCAGTTCGTACTCGACATGCAGGAGATGCAGCCAGAACGGCAGCTTCTCGGGTCGGCACAGTAAGCGGCGCAGGAAGCCCGACCCCTCTCCGAGGCCTAGGCGCATGAGCCTGGCGGGCCGATGGCAGTCCACCCAATGGTAGCCGGCTTGCGAGATCTTGCGGGCGGTCTCATCCGTCAGAGGCGTCTCGGGACGGTCCAGGCAGAACACGAAGTCTACGTCATCGCGAGGGACATGCGGCTTCCAGAAGAGCCGCGAGGCGAAGCCGGTCAGGATCGTGTGCTCGTACTCGATCCACACGGAAGGCCTGATGCGGTACTGGCTGTGCCGAGGCCGAGCCAAGGGGGTCTGCGGCAGGATGGCCGTGGCGATGAGGTGGAGCGGCCGCGCCAGGGCGCGCAGGTGGTCTTGCCAGGAGAACGACTGCGCCATCCTGAAGCCGTCGTGCCGATAGCCGAGCAGCAGCGCGGCATTGGCCGGATGGCGGCGCAGGTAGAGGACGTGCTCCGCCGCGAGGCCGCGCGCGGCCTTCTCCACCATCACGATGAATCCCATGCGGTCGAGGAGATGGCAGCCGAGGAAATGTTTGGCTGTGGCGCGGAAGCGCGACCCGGGCGCGAGGCCGCAGCGCTCGCAGAAGAGCTCTAGACAGCGGTCAAGTTCGCCGTCCTGCCGATAGTAGAGGGTGCGGCCCCGCGCGTCGGCGCCGGCGAGGGTCAGTTCGGCAGGCCGGAACCTTCCGAAGAGGCCGCGGCCTTGGAGAGCCTGCAGGAGACGGGCGGCCGCGGCGCCGGTCCGATGCTCATCGTAGCGGATCTCGGCTGCGCCCGACCAGGTGCGGGGCCAGAGCGCGAGCAGATCGAGGAGCCCGAGCTGTTCGACCCAGACGGTCATGCCGGCCGCGCTCGCCGCGGGATCCGGGCCGGGACGCCGACGGCCGTCTTCCCAGCCGGGATGTCTCGGGTGACCACGGCGCCGGCCGCCACAAGGGCTCGGCGGCCGACATGCTTCCCCTGGAGGAGGACGGCGCCGATCCCGATGAAGGCGCCATCGTCCACGATCACCCCTCCGGAGAGCAGCGCCCCGGGGCCGATGAAGACGCCCTCGCCCAGGACGCAGTCGTGCTCGATCACCGCCGCAGTGTTGACGACGCAGTCCCGTCCGACGACGGCCCCCGGATTGACGATCGCGCCGGCCATGACCTGGGAGCCTTCCCCGAGCCGGGCCTGATCGGAGATGACGGCTCCGGGATGGACCAGCGCCGGGAGCTTGAAACCGAGCCGACGCAGTCTGGTCGCGAGGCTCAGCCGGGGCGCCGTGTCCTTTATGGAGCCGACTCCGACGGCGGCATGGCGTATCCCCCGGCGGAACAGGCGGGGCAGCAGCTCGTCGCCGCCCAGGACCCGGCAGCCGGGGATGGCGGTGCGGGGCGCCGCCGGATCCACGGCTCCCACCAGGTCGTAGCGTCCGTCCAGGCGGATGATGTCCGCCAGGACCTTTGCGTGTCCGCCGGCGCCGACCAGGACCAGGGCGGGCTTCTTCACCAGCGCTCCTGGAGCAGGCAGAACGCCTCGGCGCAGCGGAAGCCGGCCGTCCCGCCGCGCCACAGGGCCAGGGCCCGGACGCGGTCGGCGCTGCGTGGGAACGGGTGGGCGCCTATCTCCCCGGCGTAGAGGCGGAAGGCCGAGACCTTGCGCTCCAGGAACGCCGTGATGTCGCAGAAGCTGTTCGGGCAGAAAGCGGACTCCTGAGAGGGCAGGGCGGCATCCGTCTCGGACAGGGTCTCGTAGCTCCACGCCCGGGCGAGGCTGGGGCACCGGAAGGCCTTGAGGCAACTGGCCGTCGCCTCGAACGCGACGCGATGGTCGGAGTGGACGTCGCCGCGGTGAGGGAGGAAGATGCCCTCCGGCGCGATATCCTTGAGGAGTCTCCCGATCGCGGCGACGAGGTCCTTGCGGGGAGAGTCCGAGAGGCTCTGCGCGGGGAACGGCAGCTGGTGGACGCCGGCGAACCGATAGAATCGGGAGACCCGCCGGATCTCCTCGCCGCGGGCCCGGATCTGCCGGGCGGAGTAGCCGCCGGAGCGCGTCATCCGAGTGAGGATGGCCCAATGCACCGAAGCGCCCTCGGCGATGAGGCGCAGGAGCGTGCCGCCGCAACCGAGGGTCTCGTCGTCCGGATGGGGCGCCAAGACCAGTATCGTCTTCATAGGATGTACTCTCCCTTGCTGGGGGTTTCGGGGAACTCGTGCTCCAGGATGTCCAGGGCGGCGTCTCCGGTCTTGACGCGGAAGAGTCCCGGCCGCGCCTCCAGCACCTGGCCCGGTTCGATGTTGTCTTGACGAGGGGCATCCTGCGCGATGCGGGTCTTCCAAATCCTGATGTCGGCCCCGCGGAATCTGCACAGCGCCCCCCCGTAGGGCCGCGCGAGAGCGCGGACCAGGTCATGGATGCGGCGGGAGGACATGCGCCAATCGATGAGCCCGTCCGCGGCCGTGCGCTTGCGCCAGGAGTTGGCCCGAGAATGGTCTTGCGGGGTCCGGGTATAGATGCCGCGGGCCAGCTCCGGCACGCCTTCCTGGAGCATGGCGGCGCCGAGGTCGCAGACCCGCTCGTAGACGGAGCCGGCGTCATCCTCGGGAGATATCGTGAAAGGGCGCTGCTTCCAGATGTCCCCGCCGTCCACGCTCTCATCGAGCCAGAAGAAGGTGAGACCGCTCTCCGAGAGACCGTTGGCGATGGCCCAGATGATGGGGTGGCGGCCGCGGTTGGCGGGCAGCAGGGCCGGATGGCTGCCGATGGAGCCGACCTTGGGCAGCTTCAGGATGTCCCGAGGCACGATCTGGGAGAGGCCCAGGACGAAGAGGAGATCGCATCTCGCCGCGGCCAGGTAGTCGCGTTCGTCGGCGATGCGCTCGAAGTAGCGGACTTGCTTCCGATGGCGCGTCGCGACGTCCGCCAGGTCGCGGTAATCGCTGTTATTCCCGGCGTTGCGAGGGCAGAGGATGCCTGCCACCTCCAGGGGCGAGTCCAGGAGCACGGCCAAGCAGCGGGCGCTGAATTCGACGGCTCCGACGAAGACGCAGCGCGGCTTCATCGCGGTGTGAAGAACGATTTCTTGACCAAGGCTTGGTCGAGAGGTATCCGCGCCAGGACGGCGGCGATCCGCAGCGAGGCATCCCGTCCCGCGTAGGGGTTGTGCAGGCCCTGGAGCCGCCTGCGCCAGCGCGGGTCCATCGCCTTGTCGATGGCTGCGGCGATGGCCCGCGCCGAGCCGCCCTTCACGTCGATGACGTTGGCGGCCCGCAGCCGGCCGCTCTGCCGGTTCCCGATATTGACCGCGGGCAGGCGGAAGGAGGGGGCCTCGATGAGGCCGCTCGAGGAATTGCCGACCATCAGGGCGGCGTGCTTGAGCAAGGAGAGGTAGCGCAGCCGCCCCAGGGAGGCATGCGCCACGGCCCGAGCCGGGTGGCGCCGGACGAAGTCCCCGATGCGACGGATGATGGGAGAGTTCTCCGTGTCCATGTTGGGGAAGGTGAACACCCAGAACAGGGCGGGGAAGTGCTCCAAGGCCTGGATCAGACGACGGCTCTCCTGGGCGGCGCAGCCGCGCTCCAAGGTGACCGGATGATAGGTCACGATTCCCCACGGCTCTTGCATCGGCAGGCGCAGCTCCTCGGCCAGAGCGGCCTTGCTGTGGAGGGGGAGCCTCTGGATTCCGTCGAGGCCGGGGGATCCGAACCGGAAGACCCTCCCGGGCGCCTCACCCATGCGCAGCAACCTCTCCCGGTACGTTTCCGTGGCGGGGAAGTGGATGTGGCTCAGCTTCGTGACGGCATGGCGGATCTGTTCATCGATGAGGCCTTCGGTCGCTTCTCCGCCGTGGATATGGGCCACCGGGAGGCGGAACGGCAGCGCCGCGCTGGCCGCGGAGAGTATCTCGTAGCGGTCGCCGAGCACCACCAGGAGGTCCGGCTTGAGGCGGCTGTAGGTCTGGGCGAATCCCAGGGTGCCCCGTCCCATGGCCTGGGCGATATCGCATCCCGAGTCCCCGCGCAGGCCGAGGTCGATGCGGGCCGCGATGGGAAGCCCGTCCCGCTCGATCTCCCGGACGGTGAGGCCGAATCGCCGCATCAGGTGCTGGCCGGTGACGATGAGCAGGAGCCGCAGGTCCGGGCGCCTGCGGATGGCGTCCAGGAGCCCCTTGAGCAGGCCGTAGTCGGAACGGGCGCCCGTCACCACGGCGATGCGTCTTCTCATCGGAGCATGTCCCAACGGAGCAGGGTGTCCGCCTCCGCGGGGCGGCGCAAGGTCCGACCGACGACCTTTCTGGCCAGGGTCGGGGGGATGCCGGTGCCCGGCCGTTTGAACGCCAGGGAGTCGAGCCGGAGCGGGACGCCCGCCTCCATTCGTCTGGCCAAGACCACGCTGCGCCTGGAGACCCGGCGGATCTCTGCCTCCGAGGGGCGGGGCGTCTTGACCCCGTCCCCGAGGGCCTCCACGGCCTGCCGCAGGCTCACGACCAGATCCCGCAACTCCCGGGCATCGAGGGAGACCGCATGGTCCGGCCCGGGCAGGCCCTTGTCGAGGGTGAAATGCTTCTCGATGATCCGCGCCCCTAGAGCGGCGGCCGCCACTGCCACGGCGATGCCGGGCGTATGGTCGGAGTAGCCGACCGGGACCTTGAAGGCCTCGGCCAGCGTGGACATGGCGCGCAGGTTGGAGTCCTCCGGCTTGGCGGGATAGTTGGAGACGCAGTGGAGCAGGGCGAGGTCGCGGTTGCCGGCGCGGCGCAAGACTTGGACCGCGGACCGGACTTCTGCGAACGTGCTCATCCCTGTGGATAGGATCACCGGCCTTCCCTTGCGGGCCACATGCGCGAGCAGGAACGGGTTGGTGACCTCCCCGGAGGGGAGCTTGAAGGCCTTCATGCCCAGGCGCTCGAGGAAGTCGGCGCTCTCCTCGTCGAACGGCGTGGACAGGAACAGTATCCTCCGTCTGCGGCAGCGCGCCAGGACGGCCTCATGCGCGGCCGGGTTCAGTTCGAGCGCCTTGAGCATGTCGCGCTGCGAGGCGCTGCCGCGGGAGCCCCGTCTTTGGTAGCGTGCCTTGGGGGCATCGGCGCAGGCCAGGGCTTCGGCCCGGAAGGTCTGGAATTTGACGGCGTCCGCGCCGGCCGCGGCCGCGGCGTCCACCAGGCGCAGGGCCAAGTCCTGGCGGCCATTGTGGTTGACCCCGGCTTCAGCGATTACGAAAGGCCTGCCCGATGGGAGAAAATCCATGCAATGAAAGGATTATAGCATGTTGTTCAGTAATTGAACGACATCTCGCCAGAGGGCCGGAACTAACTCTGGCGGAAACCTCGGAAGGAGGCATCCCGTCCGATATATAGGGAACGCGCCGCGGATACGGTGCGACGGGCTTGGTGCTGATGGTAGTTCTCGATCAGCCTGCGATTGGCGTCGAAAAGCGCCTGGTGGAACTCCTCGTCGCTGAGCTCCGTGAAGTTGACGGAAAGCAGGTCCGAGTTGAGGTGCTTGTTCTCGTAGAAGTCGGCGCAATCCTTGAGCAGGCCCTTTTCCACGGCATGGTCGAACAGGGGCGATCCGGGATAGGGCGTCACGGGCCGGATGGTGCGCATCTGGGCGCCGTCGTCATAGCGCAGCAGGAAGTCCACGCCCTTGCGCAGGGTCTCCCGGGAGTCGCCGATATTGCCGAAGATGATGTTGAAGCCCGGGCTGATGCCGCTGGCCAAGGTCGCCTCGATCCCAGCGACGATTTGCTTGGTGGTCAGGGCCTTCTTCATGTTGCGCAGGACCTGGTCGTCGAAGGCTTCGATGCCGTAGTTGATGAAGACGCAGCCGGCTTCCTTCATGAGGCGCAAGAGCGCCGGTTCGGCGAAATTGAGGCGGCCGTTGCAGCACCAGCGCACGCCCAGGCGCTTGCCGATGAAGGACCGGCAGAGCTCCTCGGTCCGGGCCTGGGAGGACATGAGGAGCTCGTCCGAGAAGGCGATGTAGGTGATGCCATGCTCGCGCTTGAGGAAGGCGATCTCCTCGGAGATGGCCTCGGCCGACCGGGGCCGGAAGCCTTTGTCCATCCTGTAGCAGAAATTGCACGTGAAGAGACAGCCCCGGCCGGAGAGCAGGGGCGCCACGAAATCCGTGGGCTCCGCGCGCGGCATGCGCAGGAGCCGATAGTAGGTCATGGGGAACAGGTGGTAGGCGGGGCGAGGGATGCGGTCGATGTCGGGGATGAGGGGTCGCGGCGCGTTGATGACGACCTTGCCTTCTTTTGGGAAGGCGATGCCCGCCACGCCGGAGAGGTCCTTCTTGGCGCTCAGGGCGCGCAGCAGTTCGACGATGGTGTTCTCGCCTTCCCCCATGACCAAGGCGTCGTAGCGGGTCTTCTCGAAGAAATAGCGCGGGTCCGGCACCGGCCCATGGCCGCCCAGGATGTAGAAGGGACGCTGGCGGGAACGGTTGATGGCTTGCGAAAGCCCCAGGAGCCTGCGGTATTGGTAGTAGCCGCCGATGACGCTGACCCCGACGATGTCGACGCGGTTCTGGTCCAGGTATTCCGTCAGCTGAGCGTCGGGATAGTGGTGCTGGTCCTGGTTGTAGACCTCCACGGAGCAGCCTTCCTGCTCCAGGACCGCCGCGATATGGCCGAGACCCTGCGGGAACCAGCTGATGAAGGACTGATTATCGTAGACGACGAGCAGGACTCTCACGGGGCTCAGGTGCGGGAGAGGCTTCCGTCGAAGACCGTGCGGCGCAGGCGCCAGGCGCCCCGCTCGTTCTTCCAGAGATGGGGCGACCGGAACCGGTCGGCCAGCGCCAGGAAATAGGCCTTGTCGACCTCCGGCTGCTCGAACATGCGCGAGGCCGCCGGGTATTCCTTCCCGGGAAGGCTCAGGTAGCGGAAGAGCTCCGGGGCCCACCGGTCAGGGAACTCGCCGTCGAATTTGCGCACCAGGGCGGCGCCTTCTTCGCGGGTGATCTCGCCGTTGCGGATCTCCTGCGCGGCGTCGGCGGTGGCGCGGCCGATGCCGAACTTGACGAAAGTGGTGTAATAATGGAGGTCGTCCATCTTGTCGTCGATGCTGTTGTATTTGCTGTAGGTGCCCGCGTTGCGTTCAGAGGAGGCCTGGAAGCCGCCGTTCTCCACCGCGTAATAGTAGGCGCCCTGCGGATGCCAGCGGAGATAATAGCCGAGGTAATGGACCTCCATCTTGAGTTTGCGCAGCTGGTCCGGATCGGGGGGCAGGTAGGGGATGAGGTCGTTGGGCTCCACTCCGAAATGGGCGACGAGGTCGGCCACCGAGGTCCCGCCCAGGAACACCTGGGATTTGTCCTGGGTGGTGAAGTACTTCCAGTCCTGGACGGTGTGGGCGGTGCCTTCTACGGGATTGCCGTATTCGGCCTCGGACTCTCCATAGAAGACGAGGGGGACTTTGTGCAGGACCGCCAGTTTGGGGGAGATGGCTTTCTGGCCGATGATGAAGGGTTGGAAGGGATGGAACAGGTTCTCCAGGGCGAGCCTGGTCAACAGCCGATGGACCCGGCCGTTGGGCGTGGACAGGATATTGTCGAACCCGGCATGGATCCAGGACAGGAAGTTCCTCCAGCCCCAATCCGTATACAGATGCGGGGCCCAGGTGGCCGTCAGGGGATGCATGCCATAGACGTACTTGAGCTTGTGGGCCGCGTAGAAGCTGTCCTTCCCGCCGGAGCCCGGCACGATGCAGTCGTAGGAGCCGTCCTTGCTGCGGTGGCGGGCGCAGAGGTCCTTGAGCTCCTTCTCGCGCAAGGCCCAGTCGATGTCCCGGCTCTTCTTCCCGGTCATGCGGCAGGCGTCGCAGACGCCGTCGGAGTCGAAAGAGATCGTCTCCTTCTTGCTCGCCTCGGTGTGGCTGTACTCGGCGGTCGAGTTCGGGCGTTGGTTGGAGATGACGCAGCGCTTGCAGAATCGGACGGCGCGGGGCAGGCCGAACTTGGTCTCGAGCTTGGACTCCGGCTTCTCATAGACCGCGAGGTCCACCGGGCCGGGCGCTCTATAGCGGTGCATGGTTCTTCTCCATTAGCGCGGCGATCAGGATAGCGTCCAAAGGGGTGTCGAGCTCCAGAGACCTCTCACGCGGCATCGTGTGCGCGATGGTCCGGGGCGTGATGAGGGCGCGGTCCTGGAGCAGCGCCTCCCGCCGCGAGACGTAGACGGCGCCGTTGAGTCGGTAGGTCTTGGGAAGCTCCTGCCGCCTTGGGATGAGCTTGGAGGCGGGCATGACGGGGACCATCCGGTTGCCGGCTTCAAGAAAATAGGACCAGTAGGGGTTCTCGCCGGACTCGGCCACCGTGACGCAGGAGGGCGCGCCGGAGGAGTCGCAGAGCGTCAGGCAGGCGTCGATGTCCTGAGCCGTCCTCAGCGGAGAGGTCGCCTGCAGCACGGCGATATAATCATATGGCCTGCCGATCGCTTCGACGGCATGCAGGACCGGGGCCACGCCCGGGGTGTCGTCGAGCGCCAGCTCCCGGGGCCTGACGAAAGGGACCTCGCAGCCGTGCTCCTTCGCCGTCGCGATGATCTCCGCGTCGTCCGAAGACAGGATGAGGCGGTCGATGAACGCCGAGCCCTGGGCGGCCTTGATGGTCCAGACGATGAGGGGCTGGCCCGCGAAGACCGCCAGATTCTTGCGGGGGACGCCTTTGGATCCGCCTCGCGCGGGGATAATGGCCAGGACGGACTTCCCGCCTATCATGTGCCGAAAAAGTATATCATGTTTGACTCTGGAGGTCCTATGGCG
>JACRDS010000053.1 GCA_016212825.1 Elusimicrobiota bacterium
CACGGAAAGGACCTTGATGGACGGGGACCGGCCCAGGAGGCTGAAGCGCGCCGCGGTCAGCCCGCGCGACCAGGCGGTCTTGCGGCGCCGCAGCGATTCGTTGAGCAGCGAGCGCTCCTCGAGGCTGAGTCCCGGCGCGAAGGACAGTTTGCGCAGCAGGGGCTCCGAGCGCTGGGTTCCGCCCGCAAAGGCGCGCAGCTCGCCCGAGGCCGCGTTGAGCAGCACGCGCACCCTGCTGCGGCGGCCTCCGCTCAGCGTGAGCTGGATGTTGTAAGCGAGGTCAACGTAGAAGTCCGCCTTCTTGCGGCCGCTTTCCTTGCCCATGAGCTGCATGTCGGTGCGCAACACCCGGAAGCGCGGCTCGCCGCGGGTCAGGTCGATGCCGAGCCGGGAGAACTCCCGCTTCCAGGCCGCGGGGTCCCGGCTCAGCGAGTCGAGCAGGAGCCGGCGCATGTGTTTGGTCGTGCCGCCGTCGCTGGGCAGGCCGTCGTCGAAGGAGATGTCCTTGACCAGCGGCTCCTGGGCCGGGGCGGCCTCGGCCGCGACCGGGCTTGTGGGCTTGGCGAGCGGCTCGAGCAACGCGGCCGCGGCGCCCTGCGAGGCCTCGGCGCCGGACTTGGCGTCCATGGCGGCGGCGATATGAGGGGCCGCGGCTTCCGCGAGCTGGCCGAGCCGCGCGATCGAGACGGCGGGCGCGGCAGGGGCGGCCGGGCTCAGGACGGGAAGGGCAGGCGTCGCGATGGCGGGAGCCTGGACGCCGGGCGCGACGGCCGCGGAGAGCGGGCCGGTGAGGCGCAGATCCTGTCCGGACACGAGGCCGGCTCCGAGGCCGCCGCGGATGGATATCTGGCCGAGGGCGGTGATGGGAGCGATGCCGGCCCGTCCCTGGGCCGCGGAGGCCGCGGCGACGGAAGCGGCGCGGGCCTGGGATGGGGCCGCCAGGAGGATGAAGACGACGAGAGAGGAAGATCGGGACATAAGAAGCCTCCGCGGAATTGGTTCGGACGGCTATTCTAGGGAAAAGACCGGGGCCCGGGCGTGGGCCTTCCATGCCGGATGGGAGAAGCAGAAGGCCTAGGGAAAAGGGGGACTGATGCGGGAGAGGGGCCTAGGGGACGATGTGCGTCCCGGTCTTGCCGGCCAAAGCCAGCTCCAGGTGCTCGGGGTTGGTGATGATGGCTTCCTTGCCGCCGCCCTCGAGGAAGTCGATCACGGCCTGGATCTTGGGCAGCATGCTGCCCGGCTTGAAGTGCCCCTCGGCCATGTGCGTCTTAGCCTCGGCCACGGTGATGCGGTCCAGTGCCTTCTGGTCGGGCTTGCCGAAGTTCAGATAGACCTTTTCCACGGCCGTGGAGATGATGAGATAGTCGGCGCCCAGCTGGCGGGCCAGGAGGCTGGAGGCCAGGTCCTTGTCTATGACCGCGGCCGCTCCCGCGAGCTGGTCCTTCTCGTCCCGGACCACGGCGATGCCGCCGCCGCCCACGGCCACCACCACGAAGTCCTTGGCCAGCAGGTCCTTGATGGCCTCGAGCTCCATGATCTCCTTGGGGATGGGCGAGGCCACCACGCGGCGCCAGCCGCGGCCGGCGTCTTCGACCACGTCCCACTTGTCCTTGGCCCGGTGCTCCTCGGCCTGCGACTGGGACATGAAGGAGCCGATGGGCTTGTTGGGCTTCTTGAAGGCCGGGTCGTCCTTGTCCACCAGGACCTGGGTCACCACGGTGACTGCGGTCTTGGTGAAGCCCAGGCGCTGGAACTCGTTGTAGAGGGCGCGCTGGATGTGGTAGCCCAAGGCCCCTTGCGTGTCGGCCACGCAGGAATCTAGGGGCACCATGTGCAGTTCCTTGGCGGCAAGCTCGGCGCGGCGCAGGATGAAGCCCACCTGCGGGCCGTTGCCGTGCGTGATGACCAGGTGCACGCCCGTGCGCTGGATCATGCTGGCGATGTGGTCGCAGGTCTCGGCGCAGGCCTGGTACTGGTCCGGGACGCTCTGGTGCTCCTTGTCCGTGATGAGGGAGTTGCCGCCTATCGCGATGACCGCGGTCTTGGCCATGGGATTCCTCCTTAGTGCTTGTCCCCGGCGGGGATCAGGCCGTCGACGCCGAAGATGTGCGCGATGAGCGCCGCGCGGACCCACATGCCGTTGCGCTCCTGGCGCCAGTACACGGCCCGGTCGTCCTCGTCCACCGCGACATCGATCTCATGGCGCCGGGGCAGGGGGTGCATGATGATGGCCGTGGGCTTGATGACCTTGAGGTGCTCGGCCCGGAAATCGAAGCGCGCCAGATCCAGGGACTTGGACTCGCCGGCCTTGTCGTGCTCGTCCTGGATGCGGGTCATGTAGACGGCATCGGCCTCGGGCAGGACGGGGGCCAGGTCGTCGGCCTCCCGGCAGGGGATGCCGTGGCGCTTGAGGAAGTCGAGGATGTCCGCCTCCATGCGCAACTGCGGGGGGGAGACGAAGACCAGCTTGACGCCCTTGTAGTTCTTCATCAGGTAGGACAGCGAGCGCACGGTGCGGCCGCGCTTGAGGTCTCCGACCATGACGATGGTCTTGCCCTCGGGCCCGCCCTTGAGGCTGCGGTGCAAGGTGTAGACGTCCAGGAGTGCCTGGGTGGGGTGCTGGTCCTTGCCCGAGCCGCCGTTGATGATGGGCACGGGCCTTTTCACCCGGTTCATGAACCAGGCGGTCTTCTCCACGAAGCCGGGCAAGGGGTGACGCATGATGATGAGGTCCACGTAGCTCGAGAAGGTGCGCACCGTGTCCTCCGGGGACTCGCCCTTGACCTCCGAGGAGGTGGAGGTGTCGCGGATCTCCGAGGTCTTGAGGCCCAGGATGTGGCAGGCGTTGAGGAAGGAGAGGAAGGTGCGGGTGGAGGGCTGGACGAAGTAGAGCATGGCGCGCTTGTGCGACAGGAGCCGGCGCACCGCGTCGGCGCCTGTCTTGCTCTGGGTGACCTCGCGCAGGCGGTCCGCCACGCCGAAGAGGCGGTCCAGCAGGTCCCGGTCGAACTGCTGGGAGAAGAGGCAGTCGTAGAGGCGGTTCTCGCGCGAGAAGTAGGGCAGCTTGCTGCTGATGTCGGTGGCATGGAACGCATCCCAGTCGCGGCCTACATCGGTCATGAGCGCCGTCCGTTTCATGCTCCCTCCGGTACCTGGTTTTCACGATTTTACGATTTTATGGGGCCATGAAGTAAATCCGGTCATTCAGGAATCCAGGCAGGCTTTCGAAATGAGCGCGGGAGAGCATCCCAATGCCCCGGCGATGTCCACGGGGCGCATCCCTCCCGTCAAGAGTCGGCGGATCAGCACATGTCGGGCTCTTGAGGCGGACCTCTCGCGGCTGGGGCCGAGCAGGGTCGGGAGGCCTATCCGGGTCCATTCTGAGACCTCTGCCGCGGCCTGGCGCCAGTCCAGCGCCGGCCGGGGTTCTTCATCCGTGGTCGACGGCTCGATGGAGAATTCGGTGGCTTCCAGGATATCGTCGCTGTCGTCACTGTCATCGTTGGAGGTCGATTCCAGGTACAGACGGACCGCCTCTCGCTGGTCATCCGAATACAGAGACAGCGGGAACTCCTTGTCGATGGGGCCCGCTCCTTGGGATCCGACGAGCTCTTGGTGTCCGCTCCAGGGCCACTGGCTGGGAGACTCGACCAGGCCGGAACGGACGGGATTGCGGTGGATGTAGCGGAGCAACCGCAGGAAATAGCCGTCATCACCGCAGAGCTTGGCCTTGAACCGGTCCTGGAACACATGTCCCCAGCGGTTTCTGCGACTGTTGAAGCGCTTGGCATAGACGAGCTGAAGCCAATGCATGATGACGGAGATCGATATGGCAGAGACGCGCATCAGCAGATGGAAGTGGTTGGGCATGAGGCAATAAGCGTACAGCTTGAAGCCGAAGCGCTTCTTGGCTTTGCGCAGGTGCTGCAGGAAGAGGCCATAGTCATCCTTGCCCTCGAATAGACAGCGGCCCCCATCGCCGCGGGTCATGGCATGGTATATCCCGTCGTCAACATATACACGTGGTGATCTGCCCATACTATTCATACGAATGAGGGCCCCATTTTGTTCCCGACTTATCCCAAAATTCGTGAAATACGTGAAAACCAGGCACCATCTGGTGTAGAATCCTATTATGAAAGCGCGATTGGCCTTGTACATCGGCGAGGAGTTGGCCTGGGGCGAGCCGATCGGCGCCCGCGGCACCACCATCGGCCGCGAGGACGACAACTCCATCCGGCTCGAGGACACCAAGGTCTCCCGGCACCACGCCGTGGTCCGGCCCCGGGACGGGAAGTGGTTCATCGAGGACCTCGACAGCACCAACGGGGTGTACGTCAACGGAGCCAAGGTCAAGCAGGCCGAGCTGCATAAGGGCGACCAGGTGAGCATCGGAGGCTACGACCTTGTCTTCGAGGTCGTCGGCGACGGAGAGGACTGGAAGACCTCCCGGCGGGGGCGCATCGCCTCCCAGCGTCGGCGCACCACGCTCACCGAGCACCGCGATGACGTGACCGAGTGGCTCAAGGGGCCCGCGACGACCCCATTCAAGGAACCCCCAAAGGAGAAGCCATGACCGACACCGCCCTGCTGCACAAGACCGCGAAGAGATACGAGCGCGACATGGTCCGCTTCGCGCGGGACATCGTCGCCATCCCCAGCTTCTCCTGCCAAGAAGGCCGGCTCGTGGCCCGCATCAAAGGTGAGATGAGGAAAGTCGGCTTCGACTCGGTCAAGATCGACCGGATGGGCAACATCATCGGCCGCATCGGCGGCGGCAAGACCAAGATCATGGTCGACGCGCACATCGACACCGTGGGCATCGGCGACCGCAAGGCCTGGAAGTGGGACCCGTTCAAGGGCAAGTTCGCGGGCGGCAAGATCTACGGCCGCGGCGCCACGGACCAGAAGCTCTCCATGGTGCCCATGGTCTACGCGGGCAAGCTGCTCAAGGAGTTGGGCCTGCTGGGCGACTTCACCTACTGGGCCGTGGGCTCCTGCATGGAGGAGGACTGCGACGGGCTGCCGCTGCTGCACATCATAAATAATGAAGGCTTTAAGCCGGACTACGTGGTCATCACGGAGCCGACCAACCTGGCCGTCTACCGCGGCCACCGCGGCCGCATGGAGATGAAGGTCGTGACCAAGGGCCGCTCCTGCCACGCCTCGGCCCCCGAACGCGGCATCAATGCGGTGGTCAACATGGCGGACATCGCCAAGGACGTCACCGAGCTCAACAAGCGCTTGAAGAAGGACAAGTTCCTGGGCAAGGGCACCGTGGCCGTGACCAAGATCGAGTGCCAGACCCCGTCGCTCAACGCGGTGCCCGACGAATGCACCATCTACCTCGACCGGCGCCTCACCGCGGGCGAGACCAAGCAACTGGCGGTGTCCCAGATCGCCGGGCTGCCGAGCGTGCGCAAGCACAAGGGGAAGGTGGAGGTGCTGCAGTACGACGCCGTGGCCTGGACCGGGCTCAAGGTCGGACAGGAGAAGTACTACCCCACCTGGGTGCTGCCCGAGAGCCACATGCTGGTGCAGGCCGCGGTCAAGGCCGGCCGCATCGCGCTAAAGGCCAAGCCAAAGGTGGACAAGTGGGTGTTCTCCACCAACGGCGTGGCCTCAGCCGGGCGCCTGGGCATCCCGACCGTGGGCTTCGGGCCGGCCAATGAAGTCTACGCGCACACGGTCAACGAGGTGATGCCGGTCGATCACCTGCTCAAGTCCGCCGTGTTCTATGCCGCCATCACGCGCTTCCTGGCGCCTTGAATGCTGGGCTTACAGCACGCGCTTGAGCCCTGACGTGTAGAGCGTCTCTATCACTTGGGCGGGGCGCTTCTTCGTGCAGGCGGCTATCATGGCCGCGATCACGAAGGGCTTGTAGCCGGCCTCCTTGTAGGTGCCGATGCGGTATTTCTCGAACACCTTCGCGGAGACCTCTCCCTGCCGGCAGGAGACGTCGGTGATGTCGGCGGGCAGGCAGTGCAGATACAGGCCCTCGCCGTTTTTGGTCAGCTTCATCTTGGCCGCGTCGCATTCCCAGTCGGTGTGTCTGGCGTTCTGGGCCAGGCACTCCTTCTCGAGCTCCTTGAGGCCCGCGTGGTCGTTATCTGCGAGCAGCGCGGTGCGGCGTTCCATCACCTTGAATGGAGCCCAGCTCTTCGGGTAGACGATGTCGGCGTCCCTGAAGGCGCTCTCCATGCTGTTGGAGACCTTGAACGCGCCGCCGGAGGCCTTGGCGTTCTTCTTGGCCACCGAGAGGGTGTCGGGCAGCAGGTCGTAGCCTTCCGGGTAGGCCAGTTCGACGTTCATGCCGAAGCGGGTCATCAGGCAGATCACGCCCTGCGGCACCGAAAGAGGCTTGCCGTAGCTGGGAGAGTACGCCCAGGTCATGGCGATCTTCTTGCCCTTGAGCTTGTCGAGGCCGCCGAAATGGTTCTTGATGAACAGCAGGTCCGACATGCTCTGCGTCGGGTGGTCCAGGTCGCACTGCAGGTTCACCACTGCGGGGCGCTGGTTGAGCACGCCCTGCCGGAACCCGTCGTCGAGGGCTTCGGCCACTTCCTTCATGTAGGTGTGGCCCTTGCCGATGAACATGTCGTCGCGTATGCCCACGGCCTCGGTCAAGAACGAGATCATGTTCGCCGTCTCGCGCACGGTCTCGCCGTGGGCGATCTGGCTCTTGCCCTCGTCGAGGTCCTGCACGGCGAGGCCCAGCAGGTTGCAGGCCGAGGCGAAGGAGAACCTGGTCCTGGTCGAATTGTCCCGGAAGTTCGAGACGGCCAGGCCCGTCTTGAACATGTCGAGCGGGATGTTCTCGGCGTGGATCGCCTTGAGCAGTTCGGCGATGGCCAGCACGGCGCGGATCTCTGCGTCGCTCTTCTCCCAGGTCAGCAGGAAGTCCTTCCCGTAGAGGTCGGCCTTGAGGGTCTTGAGTTCGTCAAATAGATTTTTTATCTCAGCGGACATTCTATCGCCTCCAGGTGGAATCGGGACATTATACTTCGTTGGGGCCCGTTTATGTATCCTGCTGCCCCAAGTCCTGGGGCCGCCGGGCGCTATTCTATAGAGGTATAATCTGGCCACGGCCAAGAAACGAGAGAAGGCGCCTTTCCGCCCCGGCCTGCGCTGCACGCCGGACACCAGCCACTGGGCGATCAACACCACGGTTCGCTGTCAGCAGCACTGCGTCTACTGCTTCGAGGGCAAGCGCGGCGGCCTCGGCGACGTCCCGGTGGCGGAGACCAAGCGGCTCATCGCGCGCGCGGCCCGCGAGGTCCCGGCGGTCATGTTCATGGGCGCCGAGCCCACGGCCAACCCCGCCCTGCCCGAGCTCCTCGCCTACGCCGCGGCCCGCGGCCTGAGCCCCGGCATCTCGACCAACGCCATCCGCCTCGCCGACGCCGGCTACCTCCGCCGCCTGCACGAGGCCGGGCTGCGGGCCATCGAGCTCTCCTTCCCCTACCCGGACCGGGACGTCTACTGCCGCATCACCGGCTCGCCGCCCGCGCTCTTCGCCCGCATCCTCCGGGCGCTCGAGAACATCGCGGCGCTCAACCGCTCCCTGCCCGAGGCGCGGCGCCACTTCGTCAACGTGAACCTCGTGGTCAGCGCCTTCAACGTGGAGCGGCTGCCGGAGGTCTACGCGAACCTGCGCGCCCGCCTGCCCGCCGGAGGCTACTCCATCAGCCACAAGCGCGTCAGCATACCGCGCGACGCGGACGAAGACGCCTTCCGGCGCGGCATCTACGTGCCGCTCGCGGTCCTGCGCCGGCGGCTGCCGCGGGCCGCGCGGCAGGCGCCGCCCGGCGTGCCCGTGGCCTTCCGCGACTTCCCGCTCTGCGCCCTGCCCGGCTGCGAGCGCCTGGACGCGGACCTCGCCTGCTGGCTCAACGAGGTGCGCGTCAAGCAGAACTTCTCCAGGCAGGAGCGGGTGGAGGACATGTACCCGGAGAGCCGGCGCCGCATCGCGCACATTTTCGACTGGCTCTGCGACGCCTGCGGCCTCGAGCCCATCTGCCGCTCCCGTCAGCTCTTCCGCCAGGCCGGCGCCGACCCCGAGCACGCGCCCCGGCCCCTGCTGGGCTCCGTCCCGCCGCGTCTGGAGCGCTGGGTCCGGTCCCAGGCGCCCGCCTGCTGCGGCTGGGAAGGCCGGCTCCCGGAGACGGCGGAGGGCTGGACCCTGCGCGAACTGGCGCGCCGGCTCCCGGAGGGCCGACTGCCCGGCTCGCGGCTGGGCTGGGAGCCCCTCGAGCGGGGCATCCTGCGGCTGAGCGGCGGGGGCCGCGAAGCCCGGGTGCGCCTGGAGTGGAACGCGCGGGGGCGCCGGGCCGCGTTTTCCGGACCCGGGGCGCCGGCCTGGGCTTCACCCGGCGTCCGGGCCCTGCGGGACGCCCTGCGCCGCCTGCCTCCCTGTCCCGCGCGCTGCCTCAAAGCCGAGGCGACCGCCGCCGCGAAGCTGCCCGCGACCCTGGGGCGGCTCCTGCGGGGACTCCAGGCCCGCCTGCCCAGCGCGGAGCCTTCCGGGCCGCGCCTCGTGAAGGCCTTCGCGGACGGGACCGAGCCGTGCCTGTGGATACGGGCCGAGGCCCCGGACGGCGCGGCGGTCCAGGCCCGCGTCTTCGTCGTGAAGGACGACCCGCGGGGCCTCTGCGCGGCGCGCGTCGGCCCGTTCGGGATCTCTTTGTCCGCCCCACCCCCGCTCCACGGGCAGGTCGTGGCGGCGGTCGCGGCTGCGGTGCGCGCCGCGTCCCGGAGGGGGGGGGCCGCTCCGTGAAGGTGGATGTGAAGCGGGCCGGGCGGGGCTTTCGCTACGCCCTGGAGCCCGAGCGCGGCGACCCCCGCGAGGCCCGCAGGTCCTTCGCGGACAGCCCGGACGCCCTGCGCCTGGTGCGCCGCGAGTACCGCGTCGAACTGCCCCCCGCCTTCACGGGCATCCATCCCGACGCCCATGCCGCCGCGGTCTGGCACGCCCTGCGGCCGTTCGTGAAGTCGCGCCTGCGCCTGCCCTTCGCGGTCTCCGGCGGTTTCGCCCGGGAGATGCGGGACCTGCACGGGGTCGCCATCGAGCCGGTGAGCCGCCGCCAGCCTCCCCGCCGGCCCCCGGGGAAGGTCGTGCCCGCGCTGCTCTTCTCCGGGGGCATGGACTCGATGGCCGCCAGCATCCTCCTGCCCCGGCGCGCGCACCACCTCTTCCTGGACCGCATCCCCCACCGGGAGAGCTGCCCCGGGGCGGATGCCCTCGTCGACCTGGAGCGGCAGAGACAGGCCTGCGCCTGCGTGCGCCGCGCCGGGAGCCCGGTGCACGCCACGGCCGACGACCACGAGCACCTCTTCTCCCCCTACCCGGCGTGGCATTCCAACATGGCCCTGCTGTCCGCGCTCTATATGGCCGACTCGCTGGGCCTGAGCGTCGTGGACCAGGGCGAGGTCCTCGACGCGATCTGCTTCCAGGGCTACTACGCCGGCCGGGTCTCAAGCTGGCGGATGCGGCCCATGCGCGCGCGGCCGCTGCGGTCGGGGCCGCCCGACCTGCGGGATTTCCTGGCCGCGGCCGGCCTGGCCAGGGCCAACTGCATCGCGGGCCTCTCGGAGGTTGCGACCACCGCGATCGTGGCGCGCAGCCGCCGCCGCGGCCGGTCCTACTCCTGCTACTACGCCTCCGGCGGGAGCTTCTGCATGCGCTGCGACAAGTGCTTCAAGAAGCTGCTCCTGCGCCATATCGCCGACGGCCGCGAGGTCCCGGAGGAGCTCTTCGAGAGGTTCCTGTCCGTCCCCCGCCTGGCCGCCGTCTTCCGGCGTCCCTATCTCGACTGGCACCATGTCTGGTACTACCTGTTCCAGAACCTCCGGTGCCGGCACTGGTTCGCCCGCGAGCTGAGCCGGCAGGCGCGCGCCGGGCCCGACCTGTCCGCCCTGGAGAAGTGGTATCCGAAGGCCATCGCGGAGCTGGAGCCCCAGTACGCCGGCGAGGTCCTCTCGGCCATCCAGGAGCGCGTCGGCGTCATGACGGACCGCGAGGCCGCCGCGCTCGAGGCCGTCGAGGTCCCGCCCCTGCGCGCGCCGGCTTTGCGCGCCTAGGCCTTCCGGCCCAGGCGCGGCTGGGTATTCCGGGCTAAGCTCGTGCTATAATCTGATGGTCCCTTCACGGCAGAACCCCAAGGAGATCCCGATGCCGAGAATCCTCTTCGCCCTGGCTTTCGCCTTCTGCGCCGCCGCGCCTGCCGCCGCCGACCCGGGCATCCGCTCCGACGAATCCAACCAGTCGCTCTCCCGACTCAAGGAGCAGGCCAAGGCCGACGAACTGCCCAAGGTCGACGAGCCCGCCGGGGCCGCGGTGGAGCAGCGCTACTGGGTCGTCATCAAGGCCGGCACGCGTCAGCAGCGCACGGCCATCGCCACCGCGGGCATGGCCATCGAGGAGGTGAAGTCCGACCGAGTCTCCGGCACGGCGCACATCAAGACCATCCAGGCCCTGCAGGCCGCCGGCTTCGAGGTGTTGTTCAAGGAGAACCTGGTCAAGTGGTCCAAGGACTTCCCGCCGCAGGACAAGGCCTATCACGACTTCGCCCGCATGAAGGCGGCGCTCGACGCCGTGGTCAAGGCCAGCCCGAGGGTGGCGTCCCTGTTCTCCATCGGCAAGAGCTGGCAGGGCCGCGAGATTTGGGCCCTGCGCTTCAACACCACCGAGTCCGGGACCAAGCCCAGCCGCAAGCCCGGCGCCGTCTTCGTCAGCGACCACCACGCCCGGGAGCATCTCAGCGTGGAGATGCTCATCAAGATCGCGGAGCACCTCTCGGCGCGCAGGGAGGACCCGGCCGTCAAGCGGCTGCTGGATGCGCGCGACATCTACGTCATACCCATGCTCAACCCGGACGGCGCCGAGTACGACATCTCCACGGGCCAGTACAAGTGGCACCGCAAGAACATGCGCGTCAATCCGGACCAGGAGCTCGGGGTGGACCTCAACCGCAACTACGATTTCCTCTTCGGCGGGGAGGGCTCCTCCGACCAGACTTACAGCGACACCTATCACGGCCCCAGCGCCTTCTCGGAGCCGGAGACCAAGGTCTTCAAGGACTTCCTGGACTCGCGGCCCAACGTGCGCACGCTCAACTCCCTGCACAGCTACGGCGCGCTCATCATGTACCCCTGGGGCGGCAAGGACGCTCCCATAGACGACGCGGCCGACCTCAAGGCCTTCCAGGCCATGGCCGGAGCCATGGCCCGGATGACCGGCTTCGGCGCCCAGCAGTCCAACGAGATGTACGTGGCCACCGGCGACTGCACGGACTGGGCCTATGACGCCCACAAGATATTCGCCTTCACCACGGAGCTGGGCGGCCGGGGCTTCTACCCCGGCGCCGCCGAGATCGACAAGGAGGCGCCGGGCCAGGTCCAGGCCGCCCTCTACATGATCGAGTACTCGGACGACCCGCGCCGCGCCGCGAGATAGGACCTCGGGCCCAGGCGCGGCCTCCGGCGGCCTGGGACTTCTGCCGCTGCCGCGATAGGGCTTTTGCCGCAGGCGCAGGAGGCGCGGCCGCGCTATGATATCCCCTGTGCGGTTGAGCCTGCTCTCATTAGCCTTGCTCCTGACGGCCTCTTCCCGGGCCGCCCTGCCCGAGTTCCAGGTCGGGCTCCCCGCGCTCGACTGGGCCGCGTTCAAACCCGCCTCGCCCGCTCTGGCGCAGGCGCCGGCGCGGGTCCCCCTGCAGTCGCTGGGAGAGCCGCTCTACTCGGTCCCGCTGCCGTCCCTGCTCAACAACATCCGGGCGGCGCCGGCGGTCATCCAGGCCGGGGCGGCGAGGGTCCATGTCTTCGGCGACAAGAGCCAGAACAAGGGGACTTGGTTCCTCGGCTTCGCCGTCGAAAGCGGCGGCGTGGCCTTCAGGAACGGCAAGAAGATGCTGCGCTACAAGGCGGGGGGGATCCTGCCCGTGAAAGGCGGTTCCGCGCAGGTGTCGGCGGGCGACCGGCAGTACACGGTCTACATCCAGGGCCAGCTCAAGAACCGGATGCAGAGCAAGGTGGTCTTCGAGCCGCGGGAGCCCGGGGCGCCCCGGACCGTGTTCACCGTGCAGCAGCTTTCCGAGGCCGCCTATCTGGCCGGCTATCCGGTGCGCCTCGGCGGCACCGAGTACCGCCTGCTCTATTCCGAGAACTTCCGCGAGGACGCGGCCGGCGAGTTCGCGGAGCTGACGGGCGACCGCTCCATCGTCCTGCTCAAGCGCGAGGGCGGGAGGTTCACGGGCCTGCACTGGTTCGAGCGCGACATCCCGAGGGACTCCGTGCTGGTGACGGCGCCGCGCGCGGCGAACTCGGACGACGCCTATGAACAGGGAGCCCTGGCTCTGGGCCTGCGCCTCGGACCTGCCGGGGAGCTGCTGGTCTACTATCCGGCGACCCCGGCGGTCGCCGGGCACTGAGCGGGGCTATCAGCCGGATCCGCGGCCAGGCTGGCCCGGCGCAGCTCGGGAAAGAGCCGGGACCACAGGGCCACGACCAAGAGGGTGCCCGCCCCTCCCAGCACCACCGCGGGCACGGTGCCGAACCACTGGGCCGTGAGGCCGGATTCGAACTGGCCCAGCTCGTTGGAGGCGCCGATGAAGACCATGTTGACGGCGCTGACGCGGCCGCGCATCCGGTCCGGGGTCTGGAGCTGGACGATGGTTCCGCGCACCACAATGCTGACCATGTCGCAGGCTCCGGCCAGGAGCAGGGCGGCCAAAGAGAGGGGCAGGGAGCGCGAGAGGCCGAAGACGATGGTGAAGAGTCCGAAGCCGCAGACGCACAGGAGCATGACGGCGCCGGCGCGGCGTCCCAGGGGGCGGTGCGCCAGGGCCACGGCGGTCAGGACGGCCCCGACGCCGGGCGCGCTGCGCAGCAGGCCCAGCCCCCAGGGGCCGGTGTGCAGGATGTCGCGCGCGTACACGGGCAAGAGCGCCGCCGCGCCGCCGAGCAGGACGGCGAAGAGGTCCAGGGAGACCGCGCCCAGGATGGTCTTGCGCTCCCAGAGATAGGCCAGTCCGGCCAGGAGCGGCTCCCGGCCGGTCGGCTCCGGGGGCGCGGGGGCCTTCGTGAGGCGTATGGCGGCGATGCAGGCGGCGGCGGCGGCGAGGCCCGCGGCGGAGGCCGCGTAGACGGCGTGCGGGCCGCCGGCCCAGCCGTAGATCAGCCCTCCTAAAGACGGCCCCAGGATGGTCCCCGCCTGGAAGATGGATGAGGTCCAGGCCACGGCGTTGGGGAAGTGCTCCGCGGGGACCAGCAGGGGCAGGAAGGCCTGGCCCGCCGGGCCGTAGAAGGCGCGCACGAGCCCGAAGAGGACGAGGACCATGTAGATGGGACGGACCGAGGCGGGACCGGTCCACGCCAGGCCGAAGAAAAGCAGGGAGCATAGGGCGAAGCCGGCCAGGCATAGGAGCAGGATGCTGCGGCGGGGGAAGCGGTCGGCGGCGTGCCCGGTCCAGGGGAAGAGGAGGATGCCCGGCAGGAACTGGATGAGGCCGACGAGCCCCAGGTCCAGAGGCCGGCGGGTGATCTCATAGACCTGCCAGCCCAGGGCCACGGACTGCATCTCCACGGCGACGATGCCCAGGAACCGGGCCGCCTGGTGGTACCGGAAGTTGGGATAGCGGAAGGCGGCGCGCGAGTCGGCCGGGTCCTGGTGTGGGTGGGAGATGGCCTCATTCTACCAAAGCCGGGGGTTTGGTATCATGTCGCATGGCCATGGACGGGAAGATCTCCATCGACGCGGCGAAGTGCACGGACTGCGGCCTCTGCGCCCAGGTCTGCTTCCTCAATTATGAGAAGGGGGAGGACGGGAAGGTCCGTCCCAAGGAGGGTCTGCTGTGCTGCGCGGCCTGCGGGCATTGCGCGGCGGTCTGCCCGGTCGGAGCCATCACCCACCCGCTCTTGCCGGCCGGCGCCTGCGAGCCTCTCCATGAGGCGGACCGCCCGACCTACGAGCAGTATATGGGGTTCCTCAGGATGCGCCGCTCCCGGCGCGAGTTCAAGGACCAGCCGGTGCCGCGCGAGGCCATCGCCAAGCTCCTGGCCGCGGCCAACCAAGCGCCCAACGGCCTCAACCGGCACAACGTCCACTACACGGTCATCACGGACCGCGCCGTGCTCCGGGAGCTCAGCTCCCGGGTCCTGGCCGGGACCGGGAAGCTCATGGCCCTGCTGCGCAACCCCCTGGGCAAGGCCTTCTTCAGGTTCTTCAAGCCCGCGGTCTATCATGAGCTGCAGTTCTTCCTGCCCTTGATGGACCAGCTCGCCAGCCTTAAGTCCCGGGACTTGGTCTGCTACGATGCTCCCTGCGCCATCCTGGTGCACACGGCCGAGGGCGACCTCTGCGGCCCGGAGGACGCGGTCTATGCCGCGGCCAACATCCAGTACGCGGCTGAGGCGCTCGGGCTGGGAACCTGCGTCATCGGCTTCATCACCAACCCGGTCAACGCGGACAAAGGGCTTAAGGCTCTGGTGCGCCTGCCGGACGGGCACAAGGTCCACACCAGCCTGGTGGTCGGCTATCCGCAGTTCCGCTACCTGCGGGCCGCGGCCAAGGCCGCTCCGAAGGCCGACTACATCTAGGGCGTTGCGGCCAGGTCCGCGGCTTCCTTGGCCACCGCCTCGCAGGCGCCCGGAGCGTAGCGGTCCATGTCGCGGACGTAGCCGTCCCCGCGCTTGCGCGACAGCGCCTGGCGCAGCAGCTCCGGGGCCACCCGCAGCGGGTCTTCCGCATAGCCCTCTGTTCCCGGGGCCTGCCGCCCGATGCGTCCCTGGGCGATGATGATGAGCTCGTCCCAGGCATCGTCGCGGTATCCCTCCGCGCGCGTCTGCGCGCGCCGCTGCGCGGCCCGGGCCCGCAGGAGCTTGAGGGCCAGGCGCGTGGCCTCGGCCTTCTGGCGCAGCCGCTCCTGGCCCCGGCGCCTGCGGATGGGATTGACGACGTCGCCGTGCTGGCTCTTGACCTCGGTCACGCCGCTTTGGACACGGGAGAGGAAGGAACCGTCCGCCTTCTCCTCTTGCCCGCGGTAGAGCTTCTCCTCGGCGCGGCTGAGATATTCCTCGCCTTCCTCCCGCTTGCCTTGGCTGAGGAGCTTCCCCGCCTTGCGCTGGTCCACCTCGGCGGTGTAGACTTGCAGATCGAGAGTGCCTTTGCGGTAGAGGTCGGAGCCGTCGGACCCCGGGGAGGCCGCCCAGAAGAGGAGGCCGAAGAAGATGCCGACGACGGCGCAGCCGATGCCGCCGCAGCCGGCCGTGTCTTTGTTCTTGCTCATAGGTCGAGTAGCTCCTTCATCCCGCGCCTCTTCACGCCGGCTTTGATGGCTTTCAGGAAGTCCGAGCGCAGGGCGTCCGAGGCCAGGGCCCGGCGCACCGGGTCCAGGCGCAAAAAGCCCCCCACGAAGGCGCGCAGGAGCCTGTGGGAAACGCGCCTGGGGTCGTCGAAGAGCTGATTGGCCAGCGTCCCTTTCTCCAGGGACTGGAGGATGATCTTCTCGAACGTGGTCTCCGGCGGGATGACCCGCTGGGGCCGGCGCTCCATGCGGATGGCCCTGCGCCCGCACTTGACCACGCAGACCCCGCAGCCCAGGCAGGCTTCCGCGGAGAGGCGGGGGCGCTTCTCCTCCATGACGATGGCGTTGACCGGGCAGACCTTGGCGCACAGGCCGCAGCCCGCGCAGGCCCGGCCCGCGCTCATCGCCTGGAAGCCCGAGGTCACCACCGCGTTGGGGTAGCCGTGGCGGGTGATGCCGGAGAGGGCCGAGCAGCAGCACTTGCAGCAGTGGCAGACGTAGGAGACCCGGCGCTGGACGTTGTCCGCGCAGAGCACCAGCCCGTGCTCGCGCGAGGCCGCGAAGAGCTCGCGCATCTCGCTCTTGCTCGTCTCGCGGGCCAGGCCGTGGCGGATGAGGTAGTCCGCGGCCGAGCCGAAGGCCGTGCAGGTCTCCAGGGGCACATCGCAGATCTTGGTCCCCAGGTGGTGCTTCTCGTGGCGGCAGGCGCAGAGGCCCACGGCGCAGAGCTTGGCCTTGTCGATGAAGGTCGAGGCCTTCTCGTAGTCGAGGATCTCGAGATGGCCCTCGACGGGAAGGGCTTCCTCCCGGGCCACGGCGCGCATGATGGAGACTTTCTCCCCGTGTCCGAAGTTCGCGTTCCAGAAGGGGCTCGCCTCCATGTACTCGTGGAAGAGCCGAGCCCATTCCTTGGTGTTGAGCTGGCCGCGCGTGCGCATCATGGTGAACTCGAAGATGCCGATGACGAAGGGCGATGGGGCGTAGCGGTATTCCTTCTTGAGGCGCAGGTCCAGGACCAGACCTTTCGAGGTCAAGGCTTCCAGCAGCCCTTTGAGCCGGTCGGCCGGGATGCCGGTGATCTCCTGCAGCCGCTGCGGGCGGGAGAGTCCGTCGGGCATGCGGCTGACGAGGTCGGCCTCTTCCTCCGTGTAGAGCTCCCTGAGGATGGCGCGCAAGGCCTCGTTGTAAGGCACCCGGCAGTTCAGGCCGTCGAGCTTGGCGCCCAGCTCCCGGAACGCGTCCTTGGCCGCGAGGTGGCCCATGGGAAAGTCAGCTCGACTGGCGCAGCACGGACTTCTTGGAGCCGAAAACGAAATAGATGAAAAGTCCCAAGACCAGCCAGCCTCCGAAACGGACCCAGTTCATCCAGCCCAGGCCCAACATGAGGTAGAGGCAGAAAGCGATGCCCAAGAGAGGCATGATTGGACCGCCGGGCAGGCGGAAGGGGCGGGGCCGGTGCGGGTCCTTGCGGCGCAGGATGATGACCCCGATGCAGACCAGGATGAAGGCGAAGAGCGTGCCGATGTTGCAGAGGTTGGCCATCTCGTCTATGTTGCAGACCCCGGAAAGCAGGCCCACAATCACTCCGGTGCAGATGGTGGTCACGTAAGGGGTCTTGAAGCGAGGATGGACCTTGGCGAACCAGCCGGGCAAGAGTCCGTCGCGGCTCATGGCGAAGAAGATGCGCGGCTGGCCCATCTGGAAGACCAGCAGGACCGCGGTGTGCGCGATGACGGAGCCCAGGGCGATGATGCCGATGATCCAGGCCGGGGCGTGGTTGTATTCCAGGCCCGCGACCAGGGGCTCGGCGATCTTGCTCTTGAGCTCCATGACCGGGATCATGCCGGTCAGGGCCACGGTCACCAGTATGTAGACCACGGTGCAGACGGCCAAGGACCCGATGATGCCTATGGGCATGTCGCGCTTGGGATCCTTGGTCTCCTCGGCCACGGTGGAGACCGCGTCGAAGCCGATGTAGGCGAAGAAGACCGTGGCCGCGCCCACCTGGATGCCCTTCCAGCCGCCCGGCGCGAAGGGCTTCCAGTATTCCGGATGGAAGTAGTGGATGCCGACGCCGACGAAGATGGCCAGCACCACCAGCTTGAGGCCGACCATGACGTTGTTGAAGGCCGTGCTTTCCTTGATGCCGATGACCAGGAGCACGGTCAAAGCCAGGACGATGCACATGGCGGGCACGTTGAAGATGACGGGGACGCCCAGCAAGTGCGGGACCGCGGCCAGGTCGAGCCCCTTCTGCACGAAGGTCCGATAGTCGATGCGCAGCCAGATGGGGATGTCCCAGCCGAAGGCGGTCTTGACCAGATCGTTGAAGTAGCCGGCCCAGGAGATGGCCACGGCCACGTTGCCGATGGCGTACTCCAGGATGAGGTCCCAGCCGATGATCCAGGCCACCAGCTCGCCCATGGTCGCGTAGGAGTAGGTGTAGGCGCTGCCCGAGATGGGCACCATGGCCGCCAGCTCCGCGTAGCACAGGGCGGTGAAGCCGCAGGCGATGGCGGTGAGGATGAAGGAGATGATCAGCGCCGGGCCGGCCGGGTAGCCGCTCGAAGCCCCCACCGCGGCCTCGCCCACCATGGCGAAGATGCCGGCGCCGATGACGGCGCCGATGCCCACCATGGTGACGTCGAGCGGGCCCAGCACGCGAGCCAGCTTGTGGCCCCGGACCTCGGACTCGTGGATGAGGACATCCACGGACTTGGTGCGCCAGAGGCCGCGCCAGCGGCTCATGCGCCCAGCCCCTTGAGGATCTCAGGCTCGTCGGAGGGCTTGACCCCGGAGCGCCACTCCCCTTCGGGGTAGACCAGCAGGTTGGGGCCGTGCTCGCGGAGGCCCAGGCAGCCCGAACGGGTGACGCGGACCTGGCCCTTCAAGCCCGCCTTGGCCGCGCCGCCGTCCCGGCCGGGGTCCGCGCAGGCGGCTCGCCCCTCCGGGCGCGTGTTGGTGCAGACGCAGACGAACTTACGGTAGGGGACGGGCTTGGTCTCCATGCCGCTATGCTAGCAAATCCCCGCTCAGGCGGCCGCAGACTCTGGTGCCTGGTTTTCACGTTTTCACGTATTTTACGTGGTCAGAGCTTTTCGAGCAGCCGGCGTCCTTCAGCCAGATCCTGGTCGAGCGTCGCGGGATCGGCCGGCTGTTCGACGAGGAAGAGCCGGCGCAAGGTCGCGCGCGCCTCGTCCTTCCGGCCGGCCGCGGCATAGGCCTGCGCCAGGACCACGTAGTTGACCGTGTAGCCGGGGGAGAGGGAGACCGCCAGCTCGAACTCCCGCAGGGCCGCATCTTTGTCCCCGCCCGCCAGAGCCGGCAGCTGGGCGTAGACCTGGCCCAGCACATGATGAGCCCCGCCGTGCCGGGGTTCCAGGCGCAGGACCTCGGCCATCTCGCGGCGCAGGGGACCGACCATGAACAAGGAGCTCAGGACGCCCCGCGCCTGGCCGCGCCGCGCCATGGCCACGCCGAGCCAGAAGTGCGCCTCCGCGGAGTCCGGAGCGCGCTCCACGGCGCGCCGGGCCGCTTCCTCCGCGCGCCGGAACAGGCGCACTTGGTCTTGGCGGTCCGGCAGCCCTTCTCCGGAGCGCACCAGGCTGCGCGCCAAGCGCCAGAGCAGTTCGGGGTCATCGGGCGCGCGGGCCAGGAGCCCTTGCAGGAGGGTCAGGCTCTCTTCGAGATGGCGGCTTTGGCCGCGGCGGAAGTAGAGCCCGTCGATCGCGGTGACCTCATGCGCCCCGGCGGAGGATAGGCCTCCCAGCAGGATGGCGAGAGCTGCGGTCAGCATCCTCATCCTAACAGTATGCGGTGCGCGGCTCAAATCCGCGGCAACTCCGGCTATTGGGAAGCTGCGGGCCGGGGCGCGGGCTCGGCCTTGAGCGCCCGCTCGATGTCCGTTTCATAGAGGAAGCTCGGGCTGATCTTGAGCCGGATGAGGCCCTGCGGGTCGATGATGACGACCTTCGGGATGCCGGTGATCTCCAGGGCGCGGTGCAGGCGGCCGTCCTCGTCGAGCCCGATCCAGCCCGTCATGGGGTTCTCCTTGAGGTGGGGCTCGACCTGGGGGCGGCCTTCCTTGGTCACGGAGATGAAGACCACGGGCCGTCCCGCGAACCGTTCGCGCATCTTGTTCATGTGGGGGAGGGTCTCGCGGCAGGTGTGGCACCAAGTCGCCCAGAACTCGAGCACCACCGCGCGACCGCGCAGCTCGCTCAGGGAGCCCAGGGTCTGCGACGGGGCCTGCAGGAGGGAGCCGATGCCCTCTTCCGGGGCCGGGCCCAGGGGCTTGGGCGGGGCGGAGCAGCGCTCGAAGAGGAGGCCCAGGAGCAGGACTCCGGCGCCGACGAGGAGGAGGAACGCGGCGTCCGAGCGTTCCATGCCGCGGGCTCAGTTCCCGCGCGGGTCCGGGATGCCGACCAGGAGCAGGGAGGCCGGCTCCGGGCAGGACAGCGCGCAATCCTGCGTCAGCCCCGCGGGCACGAAGGCCGGGGCCGAGGGCGAAAGCCGCCAGGAGCGGCCGCCGCTCTCCAGGCGGGCCTTGCCCGAGAGGACGACCAGGTGCTGGAAGGCCCGCGCCGGGGGCACGATCCAACGGCCGCCTTCGGCCAGGTCCAGGCGGCGCACCGTGAAGAAAGGCCAGAGGGCCGGCCGGTCCAGGAGCTTCCAGAGCCGGCAGCGCTTCGCGCCCCGGCCCGGGTCCAGGGCCTGGGGCCGGCAGCGGATGCCGGACACGGTGGTGACCGAGAAGTCGATGCCTTCCATGTGCCGGCGCAGGGCCGCGTCGGTCAGTCCCAGGGCCGGGTGCCCCTTGCGGAAGCGCGCGCCCTTCTGCCAGACGAAGGGCGTGAAGAAATCAGCCACGCTGTAGGTGCAGTCCGAGCTCTGCTGGACCTCGGCCAGGCGCAGCTTCTTGCCGTCGGGCAGTGGCATCCAGACCTCGCTCTTGGGGGCCGCGGCCGGGCTCAGGCCGCAGCGGGCCAGGCGCAGCTTCTTGACCGCGCGGCCGCCCCCGGCCAGGATGAACTCCTGCAGGGCTTCCTGGGTCGGGTCGATGGGATGGAACTGCAGGGACAGGCCGAAGAGGGCGTGGATGACGCCGGCCTCGATCATGAGGAGGTTGCCGGCCTCCCGGCGCAGGTCCACCTCGTTGAGCACGCGCGCGATGCGCTGGTGGCTGCGGCGCAGGTCCTCGGCGAGCCGCCCGAGCTCCTCGCGGTCGAGCCGGGAGTAGCGCCGCAGGGACTTGGCGAAGGCCCGGTCGCGGACCGGGGCCGCCTCCCAGCCGGCCAGGGCCCGGTGCGCGGCCCAGGCTTCGTAGACGCGTTCGAAGCCGTGGAAGGCGCGCTCGTCGGGCAGGCGCAGGCCGCGGCGCAGCGCGGCGAGGAGGTCCTGCTCGCGGCAGATCCAGGAGTAGAACTCCTGGGGCCGGACCAGCGTGGAGAAGCCGATGTGCGCGATGGGGGGGAAATCCGTGCGGATGTACTTGGCGAAGACGGGCAGGTCCCGGCCGAAGAGGCGCCGCGCCCAGGAGCCCAGGAGCTGGGGCCGGCGGCGCAGGAGCTGGGCCAGCGTGCGCTTGCGGGAGATCCCGGCGGGGTGTTCGGGCCGGGTGGAGTTGAGCCAGAGCTCCTCGCCCCAGGACTTGACCGCGCGGCGCGCGAGGAGCCGCAGGGGCGCGGCGGCTTGCGGGTCGGACATGCGCTCAATGTTATCATAAGAATCGTCCGCAGTCACATCTCCGCGGCGATATGCTAGATTTGAGCCCATGACGGAAAGGTCCCGCTTGCGATGGCTGACTTTGGGGACGGGGCTCTTCCTGCTCCTGGCGTTCTCTTTGCGGACGGTCTGGCGCACGCCTCCTGCCGCCCTGGTCTACCTCCTGCTGGTCCCGGCCGCCGCGCTGGCCGCGGTCCGGGTCGTCCGCTCGGGCGCGGCCTGCGCCGCCCTGTTCGCGGCGTTCTCGGGGGCCGCGCTCCTGACGCGGCTGCTCCATGGGCGCGTGACCGGGAGCTGGTACGTGGATTACCTGGGGCCCGTGGGCTCGGCCTCCGCGCCGGTGACCCACGTGCCGGCCGGGGTCGCGGGCCTGCTGCACTGTCTCTCGCACTGGCACCCCGTCCCGGCTGGTCTCGCCTTCGGGATATCGGCGTCCTGCTCCGCGCTCAGCGTCGGCTTCCTGACGGCGGCCCTCTGGCGCCGGCGGGAGCGCGGGACCTCTTCGTGGCCGAAGCTGGCGCCCCTGGTCTGGGGCGCGCTCCTGGCCGCCGACGGGGTGCTCACCTACCTGGGAGCTTCCGACGCGCACCACAACATCGCTTTGCTGGCGTTCAGCCTGGCCGTGTGGTGGTACGGCGAGACCGTCACGCAGGCGGGACCCGCCTCCGCCGACGCTCCGTCGCTGGTCCCCCTGGCCGGGCTCTTCCTCTGCTCCGCGTTCGTCGGTCTCACCCGCCTGGAGCTGCTCATCTCGCCCCTCGTCATCCCCCTGCTCCTGGCCGGTCCCGGGCCGTCCCTGAGGGACCGGCGGCAGGCGGCGGCCGCGGCCGCCGCGGCTCTGGGCGTCTGCCTGGCTTGGCTGGTCGTCAGCTACCGGGGCCCCTGGCTGCAGGTCGCCTCTTTCGGCCCGTCGACCTGGGCGCAGTTCTTCCTCTATCTCTACGTCCAATCGCCGTTCTCCTCCGAACTGCCGCCGCTGCTGACGCAGCCCTATGCCGGCGGCTGCTTCCTCCTGTTCCTCCTCTATGCCTGGCGTCGCCCCAACCGCGGCCTCTTCGGGGTCGCGCTGGCCTACGGGCTGCTCATCCTGCCCAAGGTCATGGGCGGGTTCGGGCAGGCCCGCATCTATTGCTGCGAGGATTCCAACCGCTACAACGTCATCCTGATACCGGTCGCCCTGCTGATGGACGCGGTGAGCATCGCCTGGATGGCCGGGCAGGCCGCGGTCTGGCTGCGGCTGGACCGGGACGGGAGAAGGGCCTGGCTGCCCGTCCTCCTTCTGCTGTGCCTGGCGGCCTGGCCCGCGAAGCTGACCGTGGATTGGATGCGCCGCGAGACCCTGCCCCTGCCGCATCACGCGGAGTTCCATTTCCTGTCCCGGAGCATCCCGCGCCTGCCCCAGGGCGCGACGGTCGTCACGGTCTGGGTGGAGCGCCTCTCGGACGGGCGGGACGCGGACACGCAGCTCGCGGCGCCGCACGCCCTGCTGGTCTACACCCGGCCGGACCTGCGCTGGCTGGCCTTGCGGCCGGGCGACGCCATCCCTTCCCAGCGGCCTTTCCTCTATTATAAGGGAGCCAGTTGCAGCATGGATCCCGCCGCCGGAGTGACCAACGGGCCCGACCTGGCCGCTGACCGTGAAATCCTGGCCCAAGCCTCCGATCTCTGCGGCAGGCTCGAACGCCGGGTCTCCAGCTGGGAGGCCCGGCAGAGCGTGCCGGTCCGGGAGACCACCCTGCACCTGAAGGGCAAGCAGCTCGACCTGGGATTGGGCTGGGTGAAAGGCGGCTTCTAGAGGCGAGCAGATGCACGCCGTAGAGGGTCAGCCGGCGCGTGAGCACGACGGCACCTTGTAGACCCGCGGCAGGTGCGGGCTGGCCGCGGTGCGCCGCACCGGCAGGACCACGACGTCTCCCACCGCGGCGCGCGGCGCCGCCGTCACGTCGAGCAGGACGTGGGTGATGCCGCAGCGGCCGATGAAGGGAGCCTTGGCCTGGCCGACCATGCCCCAGTACTGGAAGCCCGAGCCGAAGCTGATGAGGCGCTCCGCCGGCTCCATGGTCAGGCCGTCCGCGTAGCCCACGGGCAGGGTCGCCACGCGCATGCTCCGCGAGGCCACGTACTCGCTGGCGTAGCCGATGGAGCGGCCCTTGACCACCCGGCGCAGGGAGATGATGCGGGCGCAGAAGCGCCAGGGGTTGCGCAGCGGCGCGGGCCGGGAGGAGGGGTTGATGCCGTAGAGTAGGTTGCCCACGCGGGCCATATCCATGCGCCAGTGCGGGAAATCCATCAGCACCGAGCTGTTGGCCGCGTGGCAGACCAGGCCCGGGTGTTCGCGCTTGAGCTTCTGGGCCAGGCGGGAGAAGGCGCGCAGCTTGTCCTCGGCTTCCACCGAGTTCTTGCCCGGCACGTAGTCGATGTGCGTGGAGACCCCGGCCAGGCGCAGGCGCCGCCGGCGCAGGCCCTTGAGGAAGGCGGGCAGGTCCCGGGGCGAGAGGCCCCAGCGCCCCAGGCCGAAGTCGAGGTCCACGTGCACGGCCAGGCCCCGCGGGCCCGCGGCGCGGGCCAGGGCCGCGGCCTGGGTGAGGTCGTCGAGGGTGGGGACGACCCTCAGGCGCACGGCCTCATCGGCCGCCTCGGGCAGGACCGGCGAGAGCAGGTGGATGGGGGCTTTGATGCCGCCCGCGCGCAGGCCGCGGGCCTCCTCGACGGTCAGGACCCCCAGGCAGGAAGCGCCCGCGGCGAGCGCGGTCCGCGCGACCGGGACCGCCCCGTGGCCGTAGCCGTCGGCCTTGACCACGGCCATGAGCCGGGCGGCGCCCTCCAGGCGCGAGCGGGCCCAGCGCGCGTTGGCGCGCACGGCGCCGAGGTCCACCTCGACCCACTTGAGCATGCGGGGATTATAGGAAATACCGGGGCCGGCCCGGGCCGCCGCCGCACGCGTCAGGGCGTCGGCCGGACGAGCTGGTCCCTTTCGCGCAGAATCGACCGCAGCAGTCGAGGGGATGCGGACGCGGACCGCGAAGCCAGGGCTTGCTCATAAAGCCGTAAAGCCCGGCCGCGCGCCCCCCGCGCGGCATAGAGAGAACCCAGGCTCAGATAGGCCGGCAGGAAAGAACGGTCCTGGGCGATCGCGGCGCGCAGGTCCGCGATGGCTCGGTCGCGGTCGCCCGTCAAGGCCAGGAGCACGCCGCGGTCGTTGAGCCATTGGGCGCGCGGGGGATGGCCTGAGACGAGCCGGTCCCACAGCTGCATCGCCGTGCGGGGCTCTTGGAGGGTCTGATAGGTCCGGGCGACGCGCGCCAGGTCCGGATCGGCGCCGGGGAGCGCCGCCGCTCGCCCGAGATAGTCCCGCGCCGCCGGCGCATCTCCGCTCTGGAGCGCCAGGTCGGCGAGATCCGCCCAGACCGCCACGTCGGCGGACTTCCGTCCGCAGACGCGCGCGATGCCGTCCAGGAAGGCCAGCGCCTCCTGAAGCGTCCTCGCCGGGCCGCTCCGCCGGCCCCGGCCGGACACCGCATCGTCCCATCGGGACAAGGCCTGGTCCGCCATGGCGCACTGGCCCGCCCGGGCCGCGACCCGGCCCAGGTCCGTCCACAGACCGGCGTTGTCCGGCCAGCGCCGCAGCATGCGCTCGAGCACCCGCTGCGCCAGATCGGACGCTCCGGCCTTGCGGCCGAGCTCGCTGACGCGGCGCAGCACATGGAATTCGATCTCCGGAGCCTTCTCGGCGCATGACAGGGCGGCTCGGGCTCCCGCCGGGCGCCCGGCCCGCAGCGCGGCTTCGGCTCGACCGAGCCAAAGGCCGGGATCGATGCCGGCGCGGCTGGAGGGGCGCTCCAGGAATGCGGCCAAGCGCCCATACTCGCCGGCTTCCCAATAGACATCCGCCATCCGGGCGATCGTCGGCCGGTCCGGAGCCAGGGTCTCGGCCTGCGCGAGTTCCTTGAGGGCCCAGTCCGTGCGGCCGGCTCTCAGCGCCGCCTCGGCGCCGCAGATCAAGGACGCGGCATCCAGCCGGCGGAGCCCGGCGGAGCGCGCGATGACGGCGGCCAGCGGACCATATTCGCGCAGAGCCAGGTACATCTCCCCGATCTGCGCGGTCAGCGCTGGGTCCGGCTCCAGCGCCGCGGCCTGGCGCAGCGCCTCCAACGCCCAATCGCGGCGGCGCGCCCGCAGAGCCGCCGCGGCGCATTCGACCCAGAGCCGGGCCTCCAATTCCCGGCGCCTGCCGGTGCGCATGAGGAACGCGGCGAGCAGCCGGGGCCGGCCCAGGCTGCCGTAGGCGCGCGCCATCCCGGAGATGGCGACTGGATCCAGCGGAAGACTCTCCATCCTCCGAAGGGCCTCGAGCGCCTGAGGAGATCGTCCCGCCAGGACCGCCTCGTCGGCGAAGCGCGACCACATCCGGAGAAGCTGGCCTTTCCCGAAGAGGAGGTCGGGGTCGGTCTCGCAGACCCGCTGAAGGCCAGCCAAGAGGATGAGGCGCTTCTCGACCGGCCAATAGCCGAGGATCTCATCGACGCGGGCCACCCAGGACCGATGCGTGGCCTGGAGTCTCGCCTGGATCTCGTGTTCCGCGGCGGTCTCGGCCCGATGCCTGTTGGCGATCTCATCGAGGAGCGCCCGCGCCGCGAGGAATTCCTCGCGAGCCCGGCGAGGGGCCCCCTGCTGGAGGTGATAGAAGGCTTTGAGCCAGTGCGATTCTATCGCCGTGTAGCGGTCGCCCGGGAGCCCGGCCAGGCCCAGAGCGCGGCGGGAAGGGGCGCCGTCGGCCAGCAAGGCCCAGGCCAGCCGGGCGGGCGGCAGGCTGGGGTCGAGGCTGAAGGCGTGGGACAGATCCGCAGCGGCCTGCGCGGCCTCGTGACGCCGGAGGAGACCCATCCCCCGTTCCGACCAGAGCCACGCCTCGGCGGGGTGCTCGGCCAGTTCCCGGTGCAGGGCGCCCGGCTCGGCCGAGCGCCGGGGGAATGCCAGGACGAGGCCCTGCGCATAGAACTGCAGGGCCGCCAGAGGCGCGAAGACCGCCGCCGCCAGGCCGACCGAGAACCGTTGTCGGGATGCCTCGGATCTTGCCTCTTCCCGCAGGGGGAGCAGGCAGGCCGCGAAGACCGCGGCCAGAGGCCAGACCGGATAGAAATACTTGGCTTCGACCGACATGAGACAATGCACGCAGACGTAATACCCGACGAGGAGGGCCAGGGGGAGGCTCCCCTTGCGCCGCCGGCAGGCCCAGAAACCCAGCAGCCCCGCGCAGAAGAGGGCCGGGTGGAAGGAGGCGGCGAGCCGGACCCTCGCCAGGCAGGCGCGCAGATAGCGTCCTGGTCGGCGCAGGACCTCTCCTCCGGCCCAGAGCAGGACGCTCTGGCCGGGGGCGATGCCGGCCATGCTGTGGATGTGGTCGGCCGCGCTCACGGTCGACACCAGGCCCAGGGCTCCTGTGATCATGTTGATCTCCGGCCGCCCGTTCTCCAGCGGGATGAAGCGATGATGCAGAACCCAGTTCTTCAGGGTCCAGGGCGTGAGCATGGCCAGCGGGATGAGGCACACGGCGGCGATCTCCGCCCGGCGCGACCAGGCGCGCGCCGACCTGTCCCAGACCTCCTCGTAGACGACCCAGACCAGGGGGAAAAGGAACAGCGGCGAGAGCGCCAGCAGACTCATGCCGATGGCCGCGCCCAGCAGCAGGCTCTTGCCGAAGGAGGGCTGCGTCGCCCGCCAGACCAGCGCATAGGCCACCAGGAGCATGATCAGGACATAGAGCCAGCGGTCGCCGAAGGCCGAGTCCAGGTCGGCCGTCGCGGAGAAGAGCAGCACCGCCAGCGCGCCGCGGACATCGCCGGCCAGGAGCCGGCCCAGGCCGAAGACCAGCAGCGCGCATCCCAGGAGGGCCGCCCCGGGGAGGAGGAGGCGCCGCCAGGGGCGCTGCTGATGGCAGACGAAGGCGTCGGCGACCGGAGCCAGGGGCATGGCCCAGGCGTCATCCACTCCGACCCCATGGATGAGCTGTTCGCCGCGGCCGACATGGCCTTTCGCGCAATGGTCGCCCCGGGTCCAGGTGACGGCGTATTCTGCGAACAAGGTCCCGAGGAGGAGCGCGGCGGCGGCCGCGAGCGACGTCGTCAGCAGGGTCCTTCTCCCCAGCCCTCCCGTGCTCAGCATCCCTAGAGGGATTATAGCCTGATTCGGCCGTCAGCGGGTCGGTCTGGGTCTTGACAAAGTGTTTAATTGACACTATACTAGTGTATATGAAACACTTTATCGCGGCGGGCTCGGCCCTGGGGCGCGACCACGCCTTGCTGGAGCGTCCCAACCAGGACGCCTTTTCCGTCCAGCAGGGGGAGTGGGGGGCCGCGGCCGTGGTCTGCGACGGCTGCGGCTCCGAGCCGCACAGCGGCGTGGGGGCCCGCCTGGGTGCGGTCCTGACCGCCCGTCTGGCCGCGGCGCAGGCCGCGCAAGGCGGACCCCTGGACCTGGAGCGCCTGCGCGCCGACATCCTGGCCCGCCTTTCCCTCGTCGCCCTAGAGACCGGAATCTCCCCGCGCGAGCACCTGCTCTTCACCATCGTGGGCGCGGTGTCCACGGAGGCGGGGGCGGAGCTCTTCGCTTGCGGGGACGGCGTCGTGGCGGTGGATGGCGCCGTGCGCCGCCTGGGACCCTTCCCCGGGAACCAGCCCCCCTATCTGGCTTACGCCCTGGAAGGCGCGGCCGTGGGGTTCGCGAGCCTCTACCGCGGCCGGGCCGCGCGCCTGCTGGTGGGCACGGACGGCGCCGCGGAAGCGGACCTGGCCCCGTTCTGGAGCGACGAGCGCGTCTGGCGCAACCCGGACATGGTCCGCCGCCTGCTGCGCCGTCAGAGCCTGGCGGATGACGCCTCCGTGGCCGTGGTATTAAGGAGGGGGCCGTGAAAGAGGTCTTCCTGGGCGGACGCCGCGTCCGGCTCGACCCGGCGCGGCTCATCGGCGCCGGGGGAGAGGCCGAGGTCTTCGACATCGGCGCGGGCCTGGCGCTCAAACTCTACAAAGGGCCGGACCACCCGGACTACCGGGGCCTGCCGGACGAGCAGCGCGCCGCGCGCGAGCGCCTGGCCACCCGGGGCGACAAGCTGCGCGAGTTCCCGGCCGGGCTGCCGCCCCGGGTCGTGGCCCCGCTGGAGGTGGCCTGCGAGCGGGGCGGGCGGGCCGCCGGCTACTCCATGCGCCTGGTCCCGGACGCGGAGCCCCTGCTGCGCTGGGCCGAGCCAAGCTTCCGCCGCGCCGTGCCCCCGGCGGCCGTGGCCCCGCTGTTTTTGGACCTGCACGCCACGGTGGCCCGCCTGCACGAGGCCGGGGTGGTGATCGGGGACTTCAACGACCTCAACGTGCTGGCCAGCTCCGGCGCGGCCTTCCTCATCGACGCGGACAGCTTCCAGTTCGGCCGGCACCTCTGCCTGGCCTACACCGAGCGCTTCGTGGACCCCCTCTGCTGCCCGCCCGACCAGCTGGTCTTGGCCCGGCCGCACGACGAGGCCAGCGACTGGTACGCTTTCGACGCCCTGCTCTTCCAGTCCTTGCTCCTGGCGCATCCCTACGGGGGGGTGCTGGCGGGCGCTGCCGGCCGTCCGGGCGCGCGCGTGCTGCGGCGGCTCACGGTCTTCGACAAGGCCGTGCGCTACCCCAGGCCGGCCTGGCCCTGGCGCATCCTGCCCGACGAGCTCCTGCAGCGCTTCTACGGGAGCTTCGTCAAAGACGCGCGCGGCCCCTTTCCCCGAGCCCTGCTGGAGGCCCTGCGCTGGACGCGCTGCACGGCCTGCGGCGCCTTCCACGCCCGGCTGACCTGCCCGGCCTGCGCCGGACCCGCTGCCGCGGCCGTCCGCGCGAAGATCACGGTGCACGGCTCGGTCACGGTCACGCGCTTGTGCCTGACCTCGGGAGAGGTCGTGGCCGTGGCCCCGGAGGGCTGGCTGGTCTGGGAGAACGGCGAGTTCAGGCGCGAGAACGGCGACGTGGCTTTCCGCGGCCCCCTGCGCCCCGGCACCCGCTACTACATCAGCGGCGGCCAGACCGCCGCGGCCGGCCGCGGCGAGGCTTTCGCTTTGGCCGGCGGGCGCTCCTGGTGGGAGCGCGACGGCGCGCTCTGGCGCGAGGGCCCGCTGGGCGACGAGCGCGTGGGCGAGGTGCTCTCCGGCCAGACGCGCTTCTGGGCCGGAGCGGAGTTCGGCTTCTACCGGGCCGGGGGCGTGACCGTGGCCTTCGTCTGCGACGCGGGCCGCAAGGGCCTGACCGACGGGGTGCCCCTGCCGGCCCTGGCCGGGCGCGTCCTGGACGCGGACTGCGTCTTCTCCGAGGGCCGGGCCTGGCTGCTGCTGTCCCTGGAATCGGGCGGCCGCATCACGCGGCGCTGCGTGCTCATCCGCCGCGACGGCCGCGTGACCGCGGCCGTGGACTCGCCGTCGTGGCTGGAGACTGCGACTGGCGCCTGCGCCGCCGGGCCCTACCTCTTCGCGCCCACGGACCGGGGCGTGGTGCGCGTGGACGAGGACCTGGCCCGTTTCACCGAGTTCCCGGAGACCGAGCCGTTCGTCGACTCCGGTTCGCGCCTCGCGGCGCGGGGCGACGGCCTCATCGCCGCCAACCGCCGCGAGGTGGTGAGATTATGTCTCAGGAGAAAGGAGGTCACACCATGAAAGCCAAGACCCAGCCGGCCCTGCCGTCCTTCTACGACCCGGCCCATGCCGGACGCCGGGACTACGCGCCCGACCAAGCTAAGCTCTTCGCCGCGGCCGCGCCGTGGCGCCGAGACCAAAGCATCCTGCCCTCGGCCTCGGACCGCTTCGCCCTGCACCTGCTGCTCATCGACCTGCAGAAGGACTTCTGCTTCCCGGACGGCGCGCTCTACGTGGCGGGCCGCTCGGGGCAGGGCGCCATCGAGGACACCGCCCGCATCGCGGAGTTCATCTACCGCGAGCTGGGCAGCATCACGCAGATCACCACGACCATGGACACCCACTTCGCCTACCAGATCTTCTTCCCATCGTTCTGGGAGGACCGGGACGGCAAGCCTCTGACCGCTTACCGGGAGATCTCGGCCGCGGAGGTGGCCGCCGGCGAGGTGCGGCCCTCGCCCATGACGGCCAAGTGGCTCTGCGGGGGCAACTACGCCTGGCTGGTCAAGCAGGCCCTGCACTACTGCGAGGCGCTGGAGAAGTCGGGCAAGTACAAGCTCTACCTCTGGCCCCCGCACTGCCTGCTGGGCTCCGACGGCCACGCCCTGGCGGGCTTGATCCACGAGGCGCGGCTCTTCCACTCCTTCGTGCGCGGGGCGCAGTCCTGGGTGGAGGTCAAGGGCGGCAATCCCCTGACCGAGAACTACTCGGTGCTGCGGCCCGAGGTGCTCACCCGCCACGACGGCGCGCCCCTGGCCCAGCGCAACGCGCTGTTCCTCAAGACCCTGCTGGCCTCCGACGCCGTGGCCGTCGCGGGCCAGGCGGCGAGCCACTGCGTGAAGAGCTCCATCGACGACCTGCTGGGCGAGATCCTGTCCCAGGACCCGGCCCTGGCGCGCAAAGTCTACATCCTGACCGACTGCATGTCCTCGGTGACGGTGCCCGACGGCAAGGGCGGCTTCCTGGCGGACTTCACGCCGCAGGCCGAGGAGGCCTTCGCGCGCTTTTCGGCCGCGGGCATGCACCTGGTCCAGTCCACGGCCCCGGTCGAGTCCTGGCCGGGCATCACGCTGTAGGGAGGCACGATATGAGCGACCCGAAAGAGCTTCTGCAGGCGGCGCACCGGGAGGGCGAGCTTTCCGACGCGGCTCTGGCCGCCCTCTCCATCCCGGACCTGGGGGCGCAGATCCAGGCCGGGCTGGGCGTGCATCCGGACGACGTGCCGGCCTCGGAGGTGGTGCTGGTCACCATGATGCCGGACGACTCGGGCTCCATCCGCTTCGCGTCCAACGCCCAGGCCGTGCGCGACGGGCACAACCTGGTCCTCGACGCCCTGGCGGCCTCGAAGCAGAAGGACTCCATCCTCGTGCACACGCGCTACCTCAACGGGACCGTGCTCTACCCGTACTGCGCTTTGGCCGGGGCCAAGCGCATGGATTGCCACAACTACGACCCGGACGGGGGCACGCCGCTCTACGACCAGTCCGTGGTCCTGCTGGGCACCGTGCTGGCCAAGGCGCGCGAGTTCGCCGAGGCCGGAGTCCCCGTGCGCACCGTGACCCTCATCCTCAGCGACGGGGCCGACGAGCATTCCATGGAGTCCCGCGCCAAAGAGGTGGCGGCCATCGTCTCGGACATGCGCAAGGCCGAGCGCCACATCGTAGCCGCCCTGGGCTTGGATGACGGGCGCACGGACTTCCGCAAGGTCTTCCGGGAGATGGGCATCGAGGACCGCTGGATTCTCACTCCCGGCAACAAGGCCGCGGACATCCGGCGCGCCTTCGCCGTGTTCTCCCAGTCCGTGGTCCGGGCCAGCTCCAGCGCCGGACGCTTCGCGCAGGCTTCGTTGGGAGGCTTCGCGGCGCCGTAGGAGGGGATATGCTCACCGGACTCTACGGAGGGTCGCTGGCATTGCTCACGGACCTGTATCAGCTGACCATGGCCCAGGGCTACTGGAAGTCGGGCCTGGAGCGGCACGAGGCGGTGTTCCATCTCTACTTCCGGAAGAACCCCTATGCCGGCAGCTATGCCCTGGCTGCCGGCCTGGGGCTGGCGGCGGAGTACCTGGAGCGCCTGCGCTTCACGGAGGACGACCTGGCCTACCTTGCGAGCCTGCCCGGTGACGGGCGGCCTCTCTTCGACCCCGGCTTCCTGGAGCGGCTGCGCGGCTTGCGGCTCACCGTGGACCTCGACGGCGTGCCGGAGGGCACGGCGGTCTTCGCGCCGGAGCCTCTGTTGCGGGTGCGGGGGGGGCTCCTGGAGTGCCAGCTCCTGGAGACCGCCCTGCTCAACATCGTGAACTTCCAGACCTTGATCGCGACCAAGGCCGCGCGCGTGGCTTCGGCCGCGCGGGGCGCGCCCGTGCTGGAGTTCGGGCTGCGCCGGGCCCAGGGCATCGACGGCGGCGTGGGCGCCAGTCGGGCGGCCTATATAGGAGGCTGCAGCGCGACTTCCAACGTTCTGGCCGGCAAGCTCCTGGGCATCCCGGTGCGCGGCACGCACGCGCATTCTTGGGTCATGGCGTTCTCCGACGAGCTGGAGGCCTTCTCGACCTACGCCGAGTCCGTGCCCGGGGACTGCGTGTTCCTGGTGGACACCTACGACACCTTGGAGGGGGTGCGCCATGCCATCGCGGTGGGCCGCAGGCTCAAGGAGCAGGGCCGCAGGCTGGCGGGCATCCGGCTCGACTCCGGGGACCTGGCGGCTCTCAGCATCGAGGCGCGGCGCCTGCTCGATGGGGCCGGCTTCCCGGACGCCTTCATCGCGGCTTCCGACGACCTCGACGAGGGCCGGATCGCCGCCCTCCTCCAGAAGGGCGCCCGCATCGCGGTCTGGGGCGTGGGCACGCGGCTGGTGACGGGAGACGGCCAGGGCGCTCTGGGCGGGGTCTACAAGCTCTCCGCCATCCGGCCGCCGGGCGGGGCCTGGCGGGACGTGGTCAAGGCTTCGGGGGACGGGGCCAAGGCTTCCTTCCCCGGCCTGCTGCAGGTGCGCCGGTCCTTCTGCGAAGGCCGGCCGGCGGGCGACGAGATCTTCGACGTCCGCGACCTGCCGGAGGAGGCGGAGCACGGCCTGCTGGTCCCGGTGTTCCGCGGGGGGCGCCGGGTCCTGCCCGATGAGAGCCTGGCGGCGGCCCGGGAGCGGGCCCGGACGGGACTGGCCGCCCTGCCGTCCGGGCGCTATCCCGTGGCGTTGGCGGCGGGCCTGCGGGAGAGGCGCGCGGCCCTCCTCTCGGCCGCTGCCGGGGCGTTCGGCGGCAGAGATGGTTTCTCCCGGCTTAGTGTGTAGTATCATACCGATGGCCGACGGGATGACTCGCCGGCTGGATAGATGAGCTATCACTCCTGCCGCTTGGCGTGGCGTTCGGAGTTGGCGCTCTTCTGCCTGTTGTTCCTGGCGGCCGCCTATTTCCAGCATCCCGAGGAGTACGACAACTCGGCGAGCCGTTTCTACCTGCTGAGCGCGATGGTCGACGAAGGGCGCCTCGATATCGGGAGTTTCGCGGGACAGACCGTGGACGTGGCGCCGTACGCGGGGAAGACCTTCTCGAACAAGGCCATCGGGACACCCTTGCTGGCCGCGCCCGCTTATGCCTTCCTCAGAAAGGCGACGGGGCTGGGTCGGGGCGGGCCGCTGTCCCTGGAGGCGCGCTACGTCACGCGGGTGTGGGCGGTCGGCATCCCGTTCGCCCTGCAAGGGGTGGTGCTCTACCGGCTTCTCCTCCTCTTCGGGGCATTGCCAGGCGCGGCGTTCCTGGCCGCCCTGGCCTACGGCCTGGGCACCGTTGCCTGGCTGCACGCGACCCTCTTCAGCGGGCACCAGACGGCGGCAAGCTTCACTTTCTTCGCCTTCGCTTGGCTCGCGGCCTTGACCCGCCGGCCCGGGGCAGGCGTATGGGGTTGGCTGGGCGCGGGGCTGTGCGCGGGGCTGGGCGCCTTGGCCGATTATCTGGCGGGGTGGTGCGCGCTGGTCCTGGCCGTCTATGCCCTGGGGCGCGCCTCGCGGTGGAGCCAGCGGCAGGCGTTCCTGGGGGGGCTGGCGGTCTGCGCCGGCGTGCTGGCGGCGTACAATGCGGCGTGCTTCGGTTCGCCGTTCACCCTCGCCTATGTCCATATGGGCCGCCATTTCGCGGCGGGCACGGGCCAGGGGATCTTCGGCGTGGGCTGGCCGCGGGCGGACGCCTTGCTGGGGGTCTTGGCCTCCCCGGCGCGGGGGGTGTTCTTCATCATGCCCGTCCTGCTGTCGTGCTTGCCGGGCTTCGTCGCCATGCTCGGCCGGCCCAGGCTTCGCGCCGAGGGGTGGGTCTGCCTGGCCGTCGCCGGCGGACTGGTCCTGGTCAACGCGGGCTATTTCTCCTGGCAGGGAGGGTGGACCTTCGGGCCCCGCTATGTGGTCTGCGCGCTGCCCTTCCTGGTCTTGCCCGCGGCCTTCGCGTTCGACCGGCTGTGGTTCTTCCCGCTGTTCCTCCTCTCCGCGGGGCAGATATTCTCGGCCGTGGCCGTGACGCCGAATGTCCCGGAGTATGTGCGCAATCCGTTGGTGGAGACGATGCGGCCGTTGTGGGGCTATGGGGCCGGCGCGTTGAACCTGGGCTTGGGCTTGGGGTTCGTCGGGGTCTGGGCCGCGCTGCCGCTGTGGGCCGCCGTGGGCGCGTTGGCATGGTGGGGGTGGCCGGGGGGGAAGTGGGAGGTCGGGCGGCGGGCCTGGCGGTGGGTGTATGGGCTGGGATTCGCGGCGGTGGTTCTGAGCCTGGCATCGCTGCGCTCGCCTTCCGCGGGGAAAGTGCATGCGTGCAACGCGAAGTTGCTGAGGGACATGCACGCCCAAGTGCCGGGTGACGCCTTGAACGAGGCGGCGGCGCGGGAGGCGAGGCTGGCGCAGGAGGATGGGGAGGGGCGCTTCCTGAGTGAGGGGGCGCGCTGAGATGTGTCCCCTGGCCGGTCCGTCTCGAGGCCGATCCGCACTCGGCCGCTGCGGCGTCTGAGGCGGAGAGTCCGGGCCGTGCGGGTTTGCTACCATCTTTCCGTGCTGCTCTGGATCTGCGTGACGGCGCTCTGCGCGACGGGGGATCTGGGGCCGCGGCTCATGGCCCAGACTCCGGCCGGAGCCGGAGAGGACGAGCTTGAAGGCGTCCGCTACGTGCTCGATGGCGGATTCCTGGATCCGGGGCGGACGTTCCGGGCTCCGGATCTCGTCGCGACTGTCGCCGTCCTCCCGCCCTTGAGCAAGAAGGACCCGCAGCTCCATCAGCGAATCCGGCAGGCTCTCCGGCATCATCTGCGGGCCGAAGCCGAGCCGCTGATGGACTACCTGGCGCTCTACGCCTCCGACCCCTGCCGGGAGCGCCACGTGCGGATGAACCTGGACCGCCCCAGCTTCCCGGACTTCTATCAAAGGGCCGTCGTGGCCGGCAGCCTCTTCAGCCGAGCCTGCTCCGACATGAGGCGCCGGGACCACCAGGCCGCCCGCAGGCGCCTCGACGAGGCGATCCATCTCGACCCGAGAGTCCTCGACGCCTATCGCCATCGGGCCGTCCTGGAGTCGCTCCTGGGGCAGGACGAGGCGGCCGGCCTGGACTATGCCGAGGGAGGCAAGGCGCTGCCAGGCGCCCCCCCGGCCCGGGCCGGAGAGTGCCGCTGCTTCCCCGGCTTCGCGGCCGAGGCCCGGCACCTGGAGCGGAGGCTGCGGCAAGGACGGGAGCTCAAGGAAGCGGGGATCGCCTTGTACCTCAAGGGGCAATTGGCCGCCGCGGCCGACAGGTTCAGCGGCGCTGTCTCCCGCGCCCCAGCCGACCTCGAGGCCTATCAGAGCCGAGCGGTCGTCCGGGAGGCTCTGGGAGACCCGGCCGGAGCGCTGGCGGATTACGCCAAGGTCGTCGCCCTGTCCGCGCGGCGCCCCGAATTCCGGGCCTCGGCCTTGTGGAACCTGTCGCGGCTGCGCGAACGGAACGGCGATCTCGCCGGCGCGCGGAGGGACTTGAGGCAGGGCTTGAGCGAGGCCCAGTCGGACTGGCCTCAGCGGCGGCCCGCGCTGCGCCGGCTGAGGATTCTGGGGATGCGGCTGCTGCTGCGCGGGAGCCTGTCGGAAGCCGGAGACCTGCTGAGAGGCGCGCCGGGAGGGATCCGGGGCCTCTTCACCGCGGCCGGCGCGGCCATGAGGCGCGGAGGGGCGGCGGCCGGCGGAGCCGCGCGGCGGCTCGCCGACCCGCATCACGCGCAGTTCGCCCTGGTCAGCCTCCTGCTGGCGGCCCTGGTCGCGAGCGGGATCGGGACTGCGGTGAGGTCGCGGTTCTGGCGGCTCCTGCCGAGGGACGAATTGATCGGACTGCTCGCCTGCCTCGCGCTCGCCGCCGTCGTGCGGGCCTGCGCCCAGACGTTCCCATCCGACGCCGTCCTGGCCTCCTCGCAAGGCTCGTACATAGGCCCCGCGACCCACCGCTGGGGCCCGGCCTTCAGCGCCCTCCTGCATCTGCTCTACCTGTTCGCGCCCGGCAACGTGGAGACGGTCGCCAGGCTCAACGTCGTCGTCGGCACGCTGACGGCGGCGCTCGTCTTCGCGTTCACGGCGGCGTACTTCGAAGACCGGCTGGCCGCGTTCTCGGCCGCGGCGGTCCTGGCCTGCCAGCCGGTCCTGGCCCGCTACAGCGCCTCCGACTCGAACTTCGTGCTGCTGACCTTCTGCCTGTTCCTGGCCTGCCTCTTCATGACGCTCTGGAGCCGCCGCGGGCCGGACTCCCTGCTCCTGCAGGCGATAGGATGGATGGCGGTCGCGGCGAACATCCGCGGCGAAGCGGTCTCCTACGCCGCCGTCCTGCCCCTCATCCTCGTCGGAGCCGGCGGGCCTCCGTGCCGCGCGAAGCTCGCGAGATCGCTGCCGGCGGTCCTCGTGGGCGGGCTGCTCCTCCTGTATCCCGCCGGCATCCTCCTCACGGAGCTCTTCTCCGCGCAGGGGCATCGCGGCTTCATCTCCCCGCTGGGCTTGGCGCAGGCCTTCTTCCTGAGCCGGCACTCCCCGTCCGCCATCGCCGGCGCGGCCGTGCTGGGCGCGGTCGGGACCCTGGCCGCGCAGCCTCGGAGAGCCGCCTGTTTCCTGCTGGCGCTGGCCGTGGTCTCCCTGCCCACCGGCTTCCAGGCCCGCGCGGACACCGAGATCCTGCACCGCCACGTCCTGCCGCATCTGGCGGCGTGGTGCGTCTTCGCCGGCTGCGGGTTCAGCGTGGCGGCGGCCCTCTGCGGCCGGCTGCGCGGGCTCGCGCAGGGACCGCCCCCCTGGGCCGCGGCGGCGGTCCTGGCGTTCGTGCTCGCGGTTTCCGCGCCTTGCTGGGGCTTCCTGACCAAGACCTGGACCCATGCCCTGGAATACGAGTTCATCGCCGCCCACCTGGGGCGCGTCCCCGAGGACTGCCTGATGGTCGCGCCCGCCGTGGAGGGTACCGGCCTGTTCATCACCCCCGACCTGTCGAGCCAGGTGGGTCTGCGGCATCGCTGGCTGGCGGCGGCGCGTCTGCTGGGCCTGCCCGCGGACCGCTGCGCGGTGTTCTACCGCGCCGCGGCCTGCCGGGATAGGCGGGCGCTCGGCTGGTCCGGCGGCGAGCATCCCGCTTGCCGGGGGCTGAGCGAGCGCTTCGACCTCGAGCCGCTCTGGACGGCCTCGCTGCCGGCGCTCCCTTACGCCTGGGAGGACTACGGGACGGATCCAGTCCCAGTCGGGTTCTATCGGATCAAAGCCAAGCGGCCGTCCCTCCGCTCCGGGGAGCCCGGGTCCCCGGGGAGCCGGAGGATGGACGGGATCCGGGTCGGGGCGCCGAGCGAGAGACCGATGATGGGGGACAACGAGGCGTGGGGGAGATGACTCTGCTCCTCAGCGCCCTGGCGAGGCCGGTCAGCGCGGGCTCTGCCTCGCCAGCTTGACCTGCTTCGCGAGCATGTCGGCATGCCGGGCGTAGAGCTCGGCCTGCTCCCCGAAGTTGACGGCGTCCACGGGAGTGCGCGCGCTCAGCAACCGGCTCACCAGCCACTTCGCTTTCTTCGCCAGATAGAGCCGCCGCAGGCGCCGCTGCTGTCCGCTGAGGAACGGGGACAGGGGGGCATCCTCCAGGGCCAGAGGGCCGCCGCCGAGGTCCAGGTCGGCCTGCAGGCGTTTGGCCACCTCGAAGGCCACGAGGCGGTTCCCCGTCAGGGTCAGATGGCAGTAGTCGAGGAACAGGTCGGAGCCCGGGATGCCGTCTTTGGCGTAGCCGAACAGGATCCGCTCCATGTCGATGACCCGGGTCTGGCGCCCGCGGGTGCGCCGGATCTCGTCGTTCCAGGACGACCGCATCCGGAAGAACGAGCGGTCCAGGTCTTTGGCGCGCAGGAAAGCCTTCCTCGCGGCCGGGAAGTCGCGGGCGGCCTCCCACGTGCAGCCGAGCAGGAACCAGTCGAGAGGGTCGTCCGGACGCCGCCGGCCCTGGGTCCAACGGATGCCGCGCCCCGCCAGGGCGATCCGCGCCGACACCTCGGCCCGCGGGCCGTCGGTCTGGGGCATCCAGGCGCGCAGGTTGTTCGGGACGGTCAGGATATAGGTCGGCAGGCGGCCGCTTTCCGCCAGACGGGCCAGGTCGTCGAGCCGCTTCCGGAGCCGGCGGCCGATGCCGTCCACGATCCCCTGGATGCCCGGGCCCGCGATGTCGCCCGAGGGGCGCTCATTGTTCCCCTCCAGGACGAGCACGATATCGGCCTGGCCCGACTCGACCACCTCGCGCATCGTCTCCACGCTGACGCCGAAATCGCCGGCGCCTTTCGCCGCGTTGATGACCCGCACGGACTTCCGGGGCATCAGACGCTGAAGGTACTCCCGCAGCCAGGTCGATAGGCCGCCTTCGTTGGGCATCCGGAAGAAGAGGTCGGCCGCGGCGTTGAGGTCCTGATGGACGTAGGGAGTCCCCATGGCCTGGGAGCTCCCGATGACGAAGACCCGGAATTCCAGCGGGGGCTTGCGGCAGGGGAAGGACTGCGCCACCATCGCGGGGTCGGCGGTGCGGCAGACGTCGCCGTCCCGGGAGAACGACGCCCCCGAGCCGGTCGCGCGCCAGGCGCGCCGGGCCTGATGCATGTCCCACAGGATGGCGCCCAGGACCGCGGCCAGGGCCGCGGCCGCCAACACGAGCGCGGCCAGGGCCGCGCGGCATGCCGCTGCGAGCGCCGGTCTGAGCATATCCTTATCATAGCAATCCATCGACTATGCGATATAATAGACCGGACAGGAGGAGACCTATGAAAGACCCGCGCCACGAAGCCCTCGCCAGGATACTCGTCGACTACTCCACCGCCCTCAAGAAGGGGGAGACCCTCTACCTCGAGGTCAAGGGCAAGGACACCCTGGAGCTGGCAAAAATCGTGCTGCGCCGCGCCACGGAGAAGGGCGCGACCACCTTCTGGTTCTACAACGACGAGTCCCTGCTGCGCCAGTTCGCGGGCCGCGCGTCCGAGGCCCAGTTCCAGCGCCTGGCCCACCTGCACCTGGGCCTGATGAAGCAGGCCGACGCCTACATCGGCATCCGCGGCTCGGACAACCCCTTCGACATGGCGGACCTGCCCGGCAGGCAGATGGGGATGCTCCAGTCCATCTTCTTCAAGCGGGTGCACATGAAGCAGCGCATCCCGCACACGCGCTGGGTCGTGCTGCGCTACCCCAACAACGCCATGGCCCAGCTCGCCAAGACCTCGCAGGAGTCCTTCGAGGACTTCTACTTCGACGTCTGCTGCGCGGACTACGCCAAGATGGACAAGGCCATGGACAGGCTCGCGGCCCTGATGCGGCGCACGGACCGGGTGCGCCTGACCGGCAAGGGCACCGACCTCTCCTTCTCCGTCAAGGGCATGCCGCCCATCAAGTGCGCGGGCAGGCTCAACATCCCGGACGGCGAGATCTACACCGCCCCGGTCAAGGACTCGGTCAACGGCACGATCCGCTACAATACCCCGACCTTGCACGACGGCATCGTCTACCACGGCGTCACTTTGACCTTCGCAAAGGGCCGCATCGTCAAGGCCTCGGCCGACGCCGACAGCGACAAGCTCAACGAGGTGCTCGATACCGACGCCGGGGCCCGCTACGTGGGCGAGTTCGCCATCGGGGTCAACCCCTTCATCCGCGAGCCCATGCTCGACACGCTCTTCGACGAGAAGATCGCGGGCTCCTTCCACTTCACGCCGGGCAACGCCTACGACGACGCGGACAACGGCAACCGCTCCGCCGTGCACTGGGACATGGTCTTCATCCAGCGGCCCGAGTACGGCGGGGGCGAGATGTGGTTCGACGGCAAGCTCGTGCGCAAGGACGGCGTGTTCACGGACCGGGCCCTGGAGGCCATGTTCTCCAAGGCGAGCCTGGGCCGCAAGCGCTGAGCCCCGGGATGGCCGCCGCCCTCGGCCGCCGGGCCGTCTACGCGGCGGTCTTCGCGGTGGCGCTCTGGCTCGGCCTGCTGCTCAGCCCCTCCGGCATCCCGTTCCACATCGACACGGTCCGGGACCTCCTGCTGGCGCGCGGGTGTTCGGGCGCGGACGCCTGCCTCAGCCTCGGCCCCCGCTCCTCCGGATTCTTCTACCACGGATTCCTCTGGCACCGCTTCCTGGCGCTCTTCCTAGGCTCCCGGCTCCCGCTCGAGGCCCTGCCCGCGGCTCTGGCCGTCCTGCATGCCTTGAGCGTGGTCCTGCTCTTCCGCGCCGCCGAGCTCTGCGCCGGCCGGCTGACCGCCCTCGTCCTGACGGCGCTCTATTGCCTGGCGGGATTCGACAGGAGCCTCTTCAATCCTCTCTGGACGCCCACCTCGATACCCATCCTCGCCAACGCCTTCGCCTGGGCGGCCGGGCTGGCGCTGCTCTCCGGCGGCCGGCGCCGCGCCGCCGCGGCCGCGGCCGCGGCCGTCATCCTGTCTTTGGGCACCCAGGTCCACAACGAGTTCCTCCTCTTCCTGCCCGGGCTCGTCGTCTTCTTCTTCTGGGAGCAGAAGCCCGCTCGGGCGCGCCCGGCGGCCTTCAGCGCGGGCCTGCTCGCCTGCCTGACGCTCTCCTGGGCCGCTGGCTCGCGGGATTCCCTGATCGCGAACTGGCGCCTGCTCGCCTCCCTCTCCATCTTCCGAGCCCATCCCGGCTCCCACCAGGCGACCTTGACGGAGGGCCTGCGCTACGCGTCCTTCGCCGCGGCCTGGGCGGGCGCCGCGGCGCTGAGCAGGCCCTGGAAGCCGGAGCGCGGGTTCGAGCGCTTCCTCCTTTGCGTTTCGGGCTCCTACCTCCTGGCCTTCCTGCCGGTGCTCTTCACGCACGACTCGGGCCTCCGCTACTACGCGCCCGTCATCCCCCTGCTCGGTCTGCTCTGGGCCCGGGCGGCGAGCCCGGTCGTGGCGAGGTTCACCCGGACCTCCGTCCTTCTCCTGGGCTTGCTCGCCCTGCTCGGCGCGGACCGGGCCCAGGCCCTGCGCTCCGCGCCCGGTCCGGGACTGGGAGACCCTCTGCGCCTCTCGGAGATCCGGGCTCTGGCCCAAGCCTTCGCGGCCTGGGGTTACGACGCTTCGGGCATGTACCGTCAGTCGTCGGGCGGGCAGCGCGCCTACCTGGACTTCATCTCCGGCCTCTGGCTCCAGGCCCCCTGTCTCTCCGACCAGGCGGTCCTGGGACGCGGGGCCCCGCGGCGGGAGCGCGTGGCCCTGCTCGCGGTGGAGTCCGGCCGGCCGTATCCCCGCGGGGCGGGCGGTCCGGACTGGCGCCGGGTCGCGGGCGCGGGGCGGGACTTCCTCCTCTTCCGCTTCGAGCCCAGCCTGCGCCTCGAGGAGTTCCAGGAGCTCAGGGACGGGACCGCGGGGCCGGCGCGCTCCTTCGGCGTGGAGAACCGCGGCTTCGGCCGGCGCTGCTGGGATCCCGAGACCCTCTCCTTCGGCGTGCGCGGCATGGTGTCCCGGGACACGGCCTCCCTGCGCTTCCGCCTGAGCGTGCCGCGCGGGCTCCCGGAACGCACGCTCTTCCTCCCCGCCCTGGACGCCTACGGCTGGCCCAGGCCGGGCTGCGCGGCCCGCTTCACCGAGGTCTCGGGGGTCGCGGCCCGGATCGACGCCGGCGGCAGGCGCCTGCGCTTCCGGGGGACCAAGACCGCCCAGCGGGGCTCCGTCACCGTCTCCTGGCCGGTCCATGAGCAGGAGTGCTTCCCCGATCCCTGCGTCCGCTATCCCATGCCCATCCTGGAGCTGCCGTCCCCGATCTTCGAACAGCTGGGCGGCGTCCTGGAACGCAGATGAGCGGCCGCGTCGGAGGACTCTGCAACCCCGCCGCCTGGGGCTATCTCGCGCGCTGCCTGCTCACGCCCCGCCCGGAGCTCCCCTTCTCCCTGGAGGCGGCGGCCGGCCGCCTGCTCCTGGTGCGCCGCGAGAGCGCAGACCTGGAGGACGCGGCCGATGCTGCCGCGGCCCTGGCGCCCCTCTTCGCCGACTCCCCTCTGAAGCCGGCCATCTTCGGGGACGACTCCCGCCAGAGGCTCGCCTCGCTGGAGCTGCTCCGGGCCGGTTCGGCCCTGGCCCTGGCCACCCCCGAGGCCCTGCGCTGCCCCATGCCGTCTGCGACGGAGATCGCCGGGCTCTCCGTGGAGTTCCGCGTCGGGACGCGCCTGTCCCGCGGTCTGGCCGTGGCCGGCCTGCTGCGCGCCGGCTATAGGAAGGTCGACTTCGTGGAGAGCCCGGGAGAGTTCGCGGAACGCGGCGCGATCCTCGATTTCTACGGCCTCGAGCCGCTGGAGGCGGTGCGCGTCCTCTTCGACGAGGACGAGGTCTCCTCCGTGCGCAGCGTCGACCCCGCGACCCAGCAGACCCGCGGGCTCGTCAGCGCGGCGCGGGCCGTGTGCGCGGCGGCGCCGGAGCAGGGGGCTCCGCTGGCGGACTGGTTCGGCGCGGGCTGGACTTGGATCGTCGAAGACGGGCTCGACGCCTCATCCGCCCCCGCCGCTGCGGCCGTCATGCAGGCCGGACCGGCGGGCGGGGGCCTCGACCTGGGCGTGCGTCCCAACGGGCCGTATGTCGGCGACCCGTCCCGTGCCTGGGACGAGCTCAAGGCCTGCGCCGCGCAGGGCTGGCGTGCAGTCCTCTACTCCCTGAACCCCGGCGAGGACCGCCGCATGCAGGACCTCATCGACGAGCGCTTCGCCGGGGCCGCCCCCTGCCAGTTCCTCGTGGGGCCCCTGCGCCAGGGCTTCCACCACCCCGGCCACCGCCTGGCCGTCTTCTCCGCCTCGGAGATCTTCTCCCGCAACTACCGTCCGTCCTTGCGCTGGCGGCGCTTCACCGCGGCCAACCGCGGCGCCCTGCGCCTGGGCGAACTCAAGAGGGGGGACTTCATCGTGCACCAGGACTACGGGTTGGCCCGCTTCCGGGGGCTCGAGCCGGTCTCGGCTCCGGGGCAC